>CAZHPE010000098.1:6508-10965 GCA_964534775.1 uncultured candidatus Brocadiaceae bacterium | reverse complement strand
CACTGCGAACCGTCGGCAGGAAGGCCTGACCGACATTGGAAAATAGAGAATGTCGGGTAGTAGCTCTTCGCGACGCTCAACTGAGCGATTGTGTCAAAAATGCCTTTGAAGTGGTCATACCGCTATGGGTCCGCGAAGTACATGTCCTTACGATTTTACGAGGAAGTCACTCATTACTGGAAGGCCAAGCGGGGCAGAGAACCCGGCACCCAAGAAATAGACTACTCTTTCCATTCGAACCTCCGTCAATCCGGCGTGCCGACCTCGCGGCCCTTCTCCAGGAAGTAGCGCATCGTCTCGTAGTCGATCTGCGGCGGCTCCGAGTGGTCGGTGTGAAGGACATAACCCCCGCCCCCGTTGATGATGGGCGGGATCTTGGTCTTCAGCTCCCGGTCGATCCACTCCCGGTCGTTGGCGATCAGCGCGCGCACGTCGATGTTGCCGTAGAAACTGATGCGCTCGCCGAACCTCTCGAACAGCCGCACCATGTCCATGCCCGCCTTCACCTCCATCGCCTGGAGGCAGTCCATCCCGGCCTCGATCAGCCCCGGCACGAGCGGCTCGACGAACCCGCACGAGTGCACGATCACCTTGCACCCGAGCGAGTGCGCGTAGTCGAACAGGAGCCTGTGCCCGGGGAGCACGATCTCCTCATACATCTTCGGGCTCATGAACGGTTTGAATTTGAAGCCCATGTCCTCGAAGTAGAATATGCCGTCCGGCACGCCCTCCGCGGCGAAAAGCACCTCTTGGTGGCGGCGCGTGAAGCGCGCGTAGGTCATCACCATGTCCTTGACCCACTCGGGGTCGAGCGCCATGCCCATGAGCATGTACTCGTGCCCGCAGACGGGGTGCATCTGCTCGAAAGGCGCCACGCCGGCCCAGACGAAGAAACGCTCCCTATCCGCAGCGAACTTGTACTCCTTGCGATACTGCTCGAACGGGATGCGCCGGCGGTCCATATCGAGCAGGTGTGGCCTGGCGTGCTCCTGCCAGCTCGCGCGATCCTTCACGGTGAAGTCCACGTGCTCCGGCGTGGACGCGTGCAGCTTGTGCTTGCGCAGTTTGGCGCCGTTGCCGTCGAGCACGAGGATGGTCTCGTCGGTCTCCTCGATGGTAACGGGCTCGAAGTCCACATCGGCGACGGAGTTGATCCAGCCGGCCGAGCGCAAGTCTTGGCCGAAGTGCTCCGGCACGTCCTCGTCTTGGCCGATGTGGCCTTCCTGTTTCCAGCGTTCCATGGTGGTCGCCCAGGGGCTCATGGCCGCCGGAACGTGGTCCACCGGCTTTCGGGCCAGCGCGTTCGTCATGCGTTCTATGCTCGTCATCGGCTCCACGGTCATTGCTCCCTTTCGTCAGAAGTTAGCAGTCAGCTATCAGCGGTCAGTGATCAGCTCTCAGCCTTTTCAGAAGAGCGCTCAGCATGCGTTTGATTTCCACAGTATCACCTGTCAGGCCCTCAAAGACGGCACCCTCCAGAAGGCCAACGTCATGAGCGAGTGGAAGCAGATACTCCAGCTCGCTGGCCGAGCTTCTTGCGATCCCTGGGTAACGGGCGAATTCCATGTCTGTGCTCGTCCCGCATCCTTCGGCAACGTTTGTCGGGACGGACGCGGACGCACGACGCATCTGACTGGTGAGGCCACATAATTCCTCGCGCGGAAAGCTGGATGTGGCTTCGTACACGTCGACGGCCAGACAATAAGCCTTACGCCATACATCGAGCTGCCTGAAGTCTTTCATGCCTGTTCGTGAAACGTGTCGTTAGCTGAACGCTGAATGCTGATTGCAGGCAGCTTCCGTTCACAGTCCCGCCGCGCGCAGGCACTCCCGGCTGGTGGCCCGATTTTCATAGGCGTCCCGCAGGTGGGTGTTCTGCTCGACGAAGGCCCAGCCGTCGTAGCCAGCCGCCTTCTGCGGCCGCACGACGGCGGCGTTGTCCAGGCCGATCCTGCCCGCGCCCAGCTCGCAGAACCGCCCCCGCTCGGTCCACCTCTCAAGTCCCACCTCCGGCCGGAGCACCACCCAGTCCTTCAGGTGCACCGACGCCAGGCGGCCGGCATACTTGCGGGCCATCGCCACCGGGTCGCCGCCCGCCGCCGCCAGGTGGCCGTGTCGAGGATAAGCCCGCACCCCGGGCAGCGCGTCATGAACTCCTCCAGCTCCCGCTGGCTTTCCATCGGCGAGCCGAGGTGGTTGTGCAGGCCCACGCGCAGGCCCCAGCGGGCACAGTGCGCCACCTGAAGGTTCACCTGGCGGCAGAAGGTGTCGAAATCCCCCCCCCCCGCTCACGTCGGTCCAGACGTAGCCCTTGCCCAGGCCGGCGGTCCACAGGATCGACGCTTCGATGTCCGGCCCGCGGCAGGTCGCGAAATCCATCCCGAGCCGGCGGAACCGGGCGGCCTTGTGAAGCGCGTCTGCCTCGCCGATCGCCCCGCAGCGCTCCAGACCCTCGTGGCCGATCTGTTTCAGGCGGGCCAGGCGCTCCTCCGTGTCGAAGCGCGCGCCCGTCCATGCGTTCATTCCGTAGTCCGCAACTCCGACCTTCATCTCGCCGTTCCTTTACTGCCCTCGCCCCGGCGGCCGAAGCGCCCCGGGCCGGTCACCGCTTGCTCTCGGCGCGAGGCCGAGCGGATTATAGCGCCCCGTTAGCACCGGCGAAAGCAACCGGGCGGGCGATCGCGGGGGCGCTCCTTGTGATTCCGGTCACCACGGCAGCAGTCACCGCTTCCGTCCCGTGGCGTCAAATGCCCCTTGGGCGTGTCCTGCCTTGACATTGGCCAGCTTGGTGGTAGAATGGCGTGTGCGATCGGGCCGGGTGTTGGTGGCGCGCCGGCTATCGGAGTCGCGATCGGTTATGGCAACAATCTGTGTGGGCTGCCATGCGCGCGAAGGCTACAGGTTTCACGCTGGTCGAGCTGCTCGTCGTCATCGCCATTATCACAATGTTGGCGGCCATGCTCATGCCGGCCCTCGCCAGAGCACGCGAACAGGCCCGCAGGAGCAACTGCGCAAGCAACCAGCGCAACATCGTCCTTGCCTATCACATCATGTCGGCAGACTCCGAGGGCGTCTACGAGGAGCATCCCACAATCGATCTGAACTGCGTCAGCACCGAGCAGGTCAGCACGTCCTACCCGGAAGGCTTCGATTATCGGCCCATGCTGGAACCGTATCTGGACGACGAGCGGGTGTTCTACTGCCCATCAGGGGGACTCGTGGGTCCCAATGATAAGACCGACGGACAGTGCGGCTACAACCTCGATTGCAGCGAGAACCACATCGACTACATTCTGACGCCGAACGCCACCTACATCGACGGCGGCGCGCGGTGGCGCTATTTCCTTGCCAACGAGGACGTGTCCAACGACAAGCCGTGGGCGGAGCTTCCGGCGGTGCCGGAGGGACGGCCAAAGGAGAATGCCAGCAGGGTGATGCTGGTCGCGGACTTCACCAAGAGCGATCCCACCGACGATATAGAGGAACTGCGCGAGAACCCGCAGGGCGATTTCCCGCAGCACAACGGGGCGGACGGGCGGCCCGAGGGGTTCAGGGGCCTGAACGTCGGCTACTACGACGGCCACGTAGCGTGGCGAATCTATCAGCCGGGCATAGACGAGGAATATCTGGATGAGGCTCAGCCCCGCATCAGTTGCCAGATTCCGCTGGAGGTCGAACAGTGGCAGCTGATCTCCTGGTACTGACGGGCAGCAGCGGTGTCAGGGGGAGGGGGGGAGTTCCGGCCATCACGTGCCCGGCCGGAGGATCGCGGCTATGCCGTTGCAGCCACGCGATATCGGCAAGGTTTCGGGAATAAGGCATGAGCAAAGAGGACGGCGCATCGAGCGAGTCCGCGGGGGGGCCTTCGCGCTCTGATCGCCGGCGCATACGGGCCCAGGCCGCCAGCCTGAGGGGCTCGGGGGTGAAGCTGCGCAAGAAGGACCCGCGGCGGCGCAATAGACTGCGCAGCCGGCGCACGGCGCGCAAAATGCTGCGCAGGCGGCGGCTGGCCATTGTCGCGGCCTTGGCGCTTGTCATTGGAGTGGGACTGTTGCGGGTCACCACTGGGGGGGGTGGCATCTGGTACCAGTTTTGGGGCCGTGGGTCCTCGTTGAACGATATCCCTTCGCCGCTGAAGGGGGACTTCGTCTGTGAGGAATGCGACTACCACTGGCGCGGCGAAGGGGCGAGGAGCCACCGGTACGACCCCTACGTGAAGTGCCGGAAATACGGTAAGAAGAAGGCGCGTAAGGCCATTCAGTGTCCAACCTGCGATGCATGGGTGCTGCCCCCCATCCCGGAACCTCCGAGACCGTACGCGGAGATGAACAAGGGCGAGAAGGACCGCTGGGACCGGGAAAAGCGGAAACTGAGACGTGAGGCGGTTTGTCCGAGGTGCGGCGCCCCCATTTTTCGATGACGTGGCAGGGAAGGCCGGGGAGAACGCGCTCGGTCCT
>CAZHPE010000098.1:0-6498 GCA_964534775.1 uncultured candidatus Brocadiaceae bacterium | reverse complement strand
GGACGAAGCGGGAAGAGGGAGCGGTAAGGCCGGCTCTTGCAGCCTGCGAAAACCATGTTTGGCCGCAAGATAGGTCTTGACACCCTCCCTACCGGTGCTATACTCATGGGTACTCTTGAGCGCGGGGCGGAAGGGTTGCGAGTCCTCGTAATCGGAGAGTCTCGGGGCGTGCCCGCGTATGGGAATCTGCGTATGAGCCCGGGAAGCGGTAGACAGCGGGGTGCGAGGTATTACGGCATGGGGTTGATGCGCCGTGCGATAAGGGTCTGCTCGGCTGGCAAGGGGCGGTTCCCGATAGATGAGGAAAGGAAAAGCAGTTGAACAAGTTGAACAAGAAGAATCATGCGTTTACGCTGATCGAGTTGCTCGTTGTCATAGCAATAATCGCCATTCTGGCTGCCATGTTGATGCCGGCACTCGCCACCGCCCGCGAAAGCGCCCGGAGGGCCGCCTGCAGGAACAACCAGCACCAGATAGTAATGGGCATGCTGCAGATGGCCCAGGAGCGCGATGGGAGGTTCCCCGACCGCACCAGTAACTCGCTCTACCAGGTCAACAGCGCGTGGCTGCCGGAGGACTGGGATTTTTCCTTCGACTACAGGCCTTACCTCGATCCGTACATCGACGACGCGGCGGTCTTTTATTGTCCCTCGGGCGGGCTCGCAGGGTCCGGCACGGTGGGTGGAGACCGCTTTACGAAAGAAGAGTGCGGCTTCGACCTGAACTGCGACGACAACTACATCGACTACGTGATGACCCCGAACGCCCGGAAGATCGACCGGGTGGAGATCGACTGGGACGCGTTGGGTCTGGGGGATTGGGACGACTTTTGGGATGATGAGGAATGGGATGAGGGGCAGTTTGGCGAGCGTCCGGTCGTCGAGCGGCGCTGGGACCTGTGGGACGAACTCCAGTTTCGCGAGGGCTCGTGGGGCGATGCAAGATGGAACCTATGGGATGAGGGCTGGTGGCTCGACGGCCGGTGGGGTTCGGGTCTCTGGGACGAGGCGCGGCTGGGCAGGGGCCAACTCTGGCGCTACTTCCGCGCCGATGAGGACGTGCGCGAGATCGACTGGCTCACCTTCGACGTCGAGGACGACCTTCTGACGGTGCCGCAGGACCTGAACGTTTCCCAGCCGACCAAGGTCATGATGGTGGCCGACAGAACCCACAGCGACGCGAAGGACCTGTTGGACCTGACAGAGGTCTACGAGAGCAAGCTGGGAGAGTTTCCCATGCATACGGGGGGGCGCGGCAGGGAGGCCTTCGACGGGCTGAACGCGGGATTCTACGATGGCCACGTCGAGTGGCGGGGCTATCCGGACAAAGCCCAGCCTCGGGTTCTGCTGCAAGCCCTTGACCACATCGCCTGGTATTGATGTCCGGTCGGTGGCACAACCAGGGCGAGGGGGGACGTGCAGGCCGACTGCCGGATTCGCGGAGGAGGTGAAAGATGAGACTCAGCCGTGAGCTATTGTTCGTTGCCGGTGCGGTCCTCGTCGTTGCGCTCTGCGCCGTCGGCGTCGTGCTTGCCAGACCGCGGTTGCTCGGCACGGAAGAGGGAATTCCTGTAGAGGGCACTTTCGTCTGCGAGCAGACGGGTCACAAGTGGACGGGCGTCGCATATAAGGTGCACGAGTACGACCCTTACGTGATGTCGAAAGAGAGCGGAGCGCGAACGGCCCGCCAGACCATCGAGTGCGCCTCGTGCGGCGAATGGGTCCTGCCGCCCATTCCAGGGGCCTCCAAGGCCTTCCGCAACATGACGGCCCACGAGTACAGGGCGTGGGAAAAGGAGGCGGAGGGCATGCTGGCAGACGCCATCTGTCCCGAGTGCGCCGGACCGCTGGCCCCGCGAAAGCAGGCCATGGGCGAGCGCAGAAAACTCGGGTCAGGGCACAGCGTCATCGCCTCGAGGAAGCATCGCTCGACGGAAACCCGGACCAGGACAGGTACAGCCCAGCGTGGCTACCGGTCGGAACGGCGCGGCACGGGCGACGGCAAGGGACGGCCGTCTGCGAGAGGAGGCCCCGGAAAGCGCGTGCGCGTCACCCGTAGGCCCGACCCCTTGCGGGCTAAGGGCGCGGGGACGCCCGGGTATGACAAGAGCAGACCCTTCCAGCGGTCAAGTCGCAAGGAAGTGCCGGCGTTCGATGAGTTCTACGCCTATCGCACCCGGCCCTACTCCTACTTTCGCTACGGGGGCGACGCGTATAGCGACGTATACTCCCGCACCGGGCCCTACCGTCAGTGGGGAGCCCCGCCCCTGCGGGACATGTTCTACCGCACCCAGCCTTATTACCGGCGTGGCCGCGAGCAGGATTTCTACCGGGCACCTAGCAGGCGTCCGTACGGCCGATAACGATCCCGCCCCAGGAACGACTCTGCACGCGTGAGGCCGAAGTCCAGCCGGGGGGCGGCAGCGCCCCGTTCCCTTCTTCGGGCCTTCCATTCGTCCAACCCGCAGCAGCCCTCGGCCTCAGGTTGTAGCGGCGTGACGCGCCTGCGCAGTATGAGGATCGCCCGAAACCCAGGTCATGGACTCTCCGGCATCCTCCGCCTTTGCCCTGTGTTCTGCCGACGCCCCGCCCGGTCAGAGCCGGAGTGAGTTGGCAAGAGGCCGCAGGCCGTGTAGAATTAGGGGTCTGTGTTGCGGCGGGGCCGCGTCGGTAATAGGGCGGGTGGCAAAGGCTAGCTGTTTGCTTCCGCTCCCGCTTCTTCTCGGCCCGGCTGATCCGCGGGGCCGCGAAAACCAAGGAACTCTCATGGGCATGACCCTGACTGAGAAGATACTGTCGGCGCACTGCGACAGTGAGACGGTCCGGCCGGGCGACTACATCCTCGCCGACGTCGACATATGCCTCGGCAACGACATCACCGCGCCCATCGCCATCACGGAGTTCGAGAGGGCGGGATTCACCGAGGTCTGGGACCGCGAGCGCATCGCGCTGGTGCCCGATCATTTCACCCCCAACAAAGATATCAAGGCGGCCACGCTGGCCAAGGTGCTGCGGGACTTCGCGCGTAAGCACGCCCTGACGCACTACTGGGAGGTTGGCCGCGTGGGCATCGAGCACGCCCTCCTACCGGAGCAGGGCGTCGTGGGTCCCGGCGACCTGATGATCGGCGCCGACTCGCACACCTGCACCCACGGGGCGCTTGGCGCATTCGCCACAGGCGTCGGCAGCACCGACATGGCGGCGTGCATGGCCACCGGCAAGGTGTGGCTGCGCGTGCCGGAATCGATCAGGTTCGTCTTCACGGGCCGGCTGCCGCGCTGGATCGGGGGAAAGGACCTGGTCCTCTACACCATAGGCCGCATCGGCGTGGACGGGGCACTCTACAAGGCCATGGAGTTCTGCGGCCCGGTGATCGAGGCGCTCTCGATGGACGAACGGATGGCGATGTGCAACATGGCCATCGAGGCCGGCGGAAAGAGCGGCATCGTGGCGCCGGACGAGACGACAAAGGCCTACTGCGAGGGGCGGCTGGAACGGGAGGCCCGGTACTACGAGAGCGACCCGGACGCCGTCTACGCGGAGGTCCACGAGTGGGACGTTTCCGGCTTGAGCCCGCAGGTGGCGGCTCCGTCCTTGCCCTCGAACGCCGGACCCGTCGAGGACTACGCCGGCACGAAGATCGACCAGGTGGTTATCGGCTCATGCACCAACGGCCGCATCAGCGACCTGCGCCAGGCGGCCGGAATACTCAAGGGCCGCAAGGTGGCGCCGCACGTGCGGCTCATCGTCTTTCCCGCTACGCAGGCGGTCTACAAGCAGGCCTCGGAAGAGGGACTGCTGGAAGTGCTGGTCGACGCCGAGGCGGCGGTCTCCACGCCCACCTGCGGCCCGTGCCTGGGCGGGCACATGGGCGTGCTGGCCGATGGCGAGCGTGCCCTGGCTACGACGAACCGCAATTTCCGCAGCCGCATGGGCCACAAGGACAGCGAGGTCTACCTGTGCGGACCGGCCGTTGCCGCGGCAAGCGCCGTGGCGGGTACGATAGTGCATCCGGACCAGGTTGTCGGGTGCGAATGAGGCATTGGAGGGATGGATGGGGCTTTACGTTGTGCTGGACGTCGGTTCGGTAAGCGTGGATCTCGTGGTGACGGACGCAGCCGGTTGCGTGCGCGAAAGCCGCTACGTCCGCACGCTGGGCCGGGCGCTGGAGGTCGCGCTGGCCGAGCTTGAGGGCGTCCTCAATCGCCACGGGACCGTCGCAGGGCTGTGCGTAACGGGCAGCGCCGGCAAGACCATCGCCGGAGTGCTCGGCGTGCCCTTCGTCAACGAGATCGTCGCCCAGAGCCGCGGCACGCTCGAGCTCCACCCCGAGGTGCGTACCATCATCGAGATCGGCGGGGAATCCAGCAAGCTCTTCCGGATCGAGCGGGACGAGGATGGGCGCGCGCGTGTGGGCGACTTTGCGATCAACACAATCTGCGCGGCCGGCACGGGCTCGTTCCTGGACCAGCAGGCCTCGCGGATGCGCGTGACGATCGAGGAGTTCAGCAACCTCGCCCTCAAGAGCGAACGCCCGCCGCGTGTGGCCGGGCGGTGCAGCGTCTTCGCCAAGAGCGACATGATCCACCTCCAGCAGCAGGGCACGCCCGATTGCGACATCATTGCCGGGCTGTGCCACGCCATGGCGCGCAACGTCAAGAGCAACCTCGGCAAGGGCAAGGCCCTGGCGCGGCCCATCGCCTTCCAGGGCGGCGTGGCCATGAACGCCGGCATGGCGCGGGCGCTGACCGTTGTGCTGGGGCTGGCGGACGGGGAGTTGGTCATCCCCGATGATCCCGGCTGTGTCGGCGCGTTTGGGGCGGTGCTGGAGGTGCTGGAGAGCGGGGCCGAATGCTCCTTCGCCGGCCTCGAGGCCCTCCGGGAGCACATCCGCACCCGCCAGAGCCAGGCCGAGCGGCTCGATCCCCTGGTCGATGACGGCTACGAGGTCCAGGTTGGCTGCTACGCGCTGCCCGAAGACGCCGGGGTCGTGGACGCCTACGTGGGGGTGGACATCGGCTCGATCAGCACGAACGTAGTAGTCCTCGACTCCGAGAGGCGGGTGCTCGCGCGGGCATACCTCATGACCGAGGGCCGCCCGATCGAGGCTGTCAAGCGGGGGCTTTACGAGGTGGGCTGCCGCATCGGCGAGCGGGTGCGCGTGCGCGGGTGCTGCAGCACCGGGAGCGGCCGGTATCTGATCGGTGCTTTCGTGGGGGCGGACCTGGTCAAGAACGAGATAAGTAGCCACGCCCGCGGTGCCGTGAGCAGGGACCCGACGGTGGATACAATCTTCGAGATCGGCGGCCAAGACGCGAAGTACATCAGCCTCGACGGCGGAGCGGTGGTGGATTTCGCCATGAACAAGGTCTGCGCGGCCGGCACGGGAAGCTTCCTGGAGGAGCAGGCCGAGAGGCTGGGGCTGCGGATTGAGGATGAGTTCGGCCGCACGGCGCTCTCCAGCCCCCGGCCGGTGAAGCTCGGCGAACGCTGCACCGTGTTCATGGAAAGCGACCTGAACTTCCACCAGCAGCGCGGCATGGGCACCGAGGATCTGGTGGCCGGCCTTGCCTACTCCATCGTCTACAATTACCTGAACCGCGTGGTCGAGGACCGGCGGATCGGCGAGCATATCTTCTTCCAGGGCGGGGTCGCTTTCAACCGCGGCGTCAAGGCGGCCTTCGAGAAGGTCACGGGCAAGAAGGTGACCGTGCCCCCCCACCAGGACGTGATGGGCGCCATCGGGGCGGCAATCCTGGCGATGGAAGAAGGGGCGGGCGAGTCGGCTTTCCGCGGGTTTGACCTGCGCGATGTCCGCTACGAATTGAGCACCTTCGAGTGCGTGGACTGCTCGAACCAGTGCGAGATCCACAAGGTCTCCATCGAGGACCGCAAGGCCCTCTACTACGGCAGCCGGTGCGGCAAGTTCGACGAAGAGAAGAAGCAAAGGAGTGGCGAGCATCTGGCGCGACCCTTCCGGGAGCGCATGGATGCGCTGCTGAACGCATACCCGAAGGACGAACCGGACGAGCCCATCGGCGTGACGGTCGGCATCCCGCGCGCGCTCTCCTTCTTCGACCTGTATCCGCTCTGGAAAGCGTTCTTCAACGAGTTGGGCTGCCAGGTGGTCCTGAGCGATCCGACCAACCGCGAGATCATCGCACGCGGCGGCGACCACATAACGGCCGAGTCCTGCTTCCCGATCAAGGTGGCCTACGGCCACGCGGCCAATCTGGTTGATAAGGGCGTGGACCACATCTTCGTGCCCAGCGTGATAAACATGGAGCATGAGGGCGAGGGCTTCGTTCATTCCTACCTCTGCCCCCTCGTGCAGAGCCTGCCATACCTGCTGCGTGCGGCATTCGAGGAGAAAGGGCCCGGCCTTCCGCTGCTGGCGCCGATCTTCCACTTCGAGCGGGGTCGCAAGGATGTCACCGCCGGCCTGCGCGAGCTGGCCCGGAGCTTCGGCGCCTCGCGCGCCCGCACCGAACGGGCCGTC
>CAZHPE010000097.1:0-11069 GCA_964534775.1 uncultured candidatus Brocadiaceae bacterium | reverse complement strand
GGGACGCCGGGACCCAAGAGAGGCGATTCAGCAGCCGAGAGGTCCGTCGGCAGGGTCGTCAGAGGCTGTCTTTCGACCGCTTCGGACGCTCAGAAGGGCGCTGAGATGACCATGTGCATCACGAAAACGCGGCTTTCAATCATTGACAACGCAGGTTAGCTCGCATACACTGCGAACCGTCGGCAGGAAGGCCTGACCGACATTGGAAAATAGAGAATGTCGGTCAACACCTCGGCAGATAGACAAACGAGGCGCTTTCGGTACCCTTGTAGCAAGCGGACAGCCTGAATCAAGACGAGAATGCATCCCGGCAGATTCCATCCGTCCCGGCGGCAAGGACCGCCGGATTATCGACTGCCAGTGTACTGCCCAGCCCCCCCCCTGGTGGCGGTGGAGTGGCCGAGCCATCAGCCCGTCAACGGCGTGGCGGTTGCGGTCACACCGGGGGGATCGGCGGGCCGTGTTCCCCAATGATTGTCCCTTGCCGCACCCTCCAGTTGTCAGTACGCCACCCGCAGGGTAAGCTGGGTGTCATATGGCCCCCAATGGCGTGCCGATGGGGCGGCGATGGGTATGCCAAGCGCGCGCCTGAACCTTTTTTCGGGCGCGGACTACTCAAGGGCCAGCGGTGCCTGCCTCGATTCCGGCGGTTGCCACGGCACGAAAAGGAGACGCATGAAGAGCGCGCTGATCACTGGCGGGGCGGGGTTCATTGGCTCGCACCTTGCCGAGAGGCTCCTGGCGGATGGCTGGGAGGTCATCGTAATCGACGACCTGTCAACGGGGTGCATCAAGAACCTCGACGCCATTCGCTCCAGCGACCGCCTCCACGTCAGCCTCGACAGCATCGATAACGAGCCGGTGCTGATGGAGCTGATCGACCGGGCCGACGTCGTCTACCACCTCGCGGCCGCCGTCGGGGTCAAGCTCATCGTCGACGAGCCGGTGCGCTGCATCGAGACCAACATCCACGGGACCGAACTTGTCCTAAAGCATGCGGCTAAAAAGGGTAAGAAGATGTTCCTCGCCTCAACGAGCGAGGTCTACGGTAAGGGGTCGAGCGCGCGGTTCGCCGAGGAGGACGATCTGGTGTTTGGCGCAACTACGCGCTCGCGATGGAGTTACGGCTGCGCGAAGGCGATCGACGAGTTCCTTGCGCTCGCGTATCATGCGGCGCGCGGGCTGCCGATGGTCGTGGGGCGGCTGTTCAACACCGTGGGGCCGCGGCAAGTGGGGTGGTATGGAATGGTGGTTCCGCGGTTCGTCCAGCAGGCGTTAAACGGTGGCCCGATAACGGTTTACAGCGACGGCAAACAGTCGCGATGCTTCGCGCACGTGCTGGATGTCGTGGACGCGATCGTGCGCCTGACCGCGTGCGAGGCGGCTGTGGGGGGGATATTCAACATCGGGAGCGACGAGGCGACGACGATCCTCGCGCTTGCCGAGCGCGTGCGCGGGCTCGTCAATGCGCGGGCCGAGATCGAATTCGTGCCCTACGAACAGGCCTACGGGGAGGGGTTCGAGGACATCCGAAGCCGCGCGCCATATCTCCGTAAGTTGCGCTCCGTCATGGAGTTTGAACCGACGCGCGACCTTGACCAGATCCTCACCGACGTGCGCGATCACCTGGCGGCAGGCTGAATCCCGCCCCCGCCTGCGGCCCGCCCGTGGCGTGTCCGCCATACAGCCCGCTCTGGGGATAGAACGCGAACCAGGCGAACGCAAACGGGGCCGAGTGCGGTACGGGCTCTAACCGCTGGCCCTCCATTGCCCCCGCCACCGCTCGTCCAGTAACATCCCACCGGGTATGCGTTTGCTCGTCCACGAACGCGCCATTCTCGTAATGGAAGCTCAACCGGTGCCCGCGCGCCAGCGGCACGAACACGCCCGCCGCGCCGACGTCCCGCGAGGCGCTGATCTCCTCGGCGTCCAGCGGCGACACAACGCCGTCGGCGTGGAAGAGCACAATCGGTTGGCCGCCCACCGTGTCGTTCACAACCCGCAGGCGGCGCAGCGTGGCAAGGGAATAGGCGTGTTCGACGCCGCCCAGACGCAGGCCTACGACGCTTTCGCTGCTTGAAAGTGCTCCTGTCTCCAGAGCCGGTGCACACGTTTGAAGTTCACCCGCCAACCCGTGCCCACCAGTAACTGGTGGACCCGCTCACTCCCATACCGGGGAGGTGGGTTTCGGTGGGAGTTCCTCGTTCAACAGACCGACCAGGTCCGCGTTCCTGAGGACGGATTTGAGCCGTTCCGCCTTGGTTGACTTCTGGGCGTCACCGTCCGCCAGGGCGGCCCAGAGCAGCGAAGCGACGCGCTCGTTGGGGCCATACAGAAACCGCGGCATGTTCGGGTAGAGGGCGACGACCTGGCGCCTGCGAATCGCCTCGGCCACGTCATCACCATGAGCCGAAGGCGCAAGGATGATCGTGCGTTCCAGAGCGCCGAACGTGCCGTTGTGCGTGTCCGTCGCCCCCGTTATCACGGGCACATGCCCGTTCTCGGTCCGCTTCTCCAGCCATGCTTCATAGTTGGCCGGAACGCCCTCCCAAGCGTCAATGCCGGTCCCGCCGATCCCCTTCTCCAGGTGCAGTCTACTCCATTCCGAATCTCCACCGCTGTGGCGTCCCGGATGATTCCACTGAATGACGGCTCCTTGCCGATGGGCCGCCTTGATGGTTTCATAGGGCGAAAGATTCGGGGAGATGGCTTCTGTCAAGGGAAAGGCGTTGAAGTGCGCCCAAGACGTCGTGATCTCCTCGCCGACCGTGAGGGGATAGGCAAAGCCGTGGCGCTTCAGCAGCTCGTCGGCGATCTGCACCCCGTCGATCCTGTCGTGATCCGTGAAGACGGCGTAATCCAGGAAGCAGTGCATGGCCTGGAGGGCCAACTGCACCGGCGTCGGAAAGGTTTCTCCCTCCCGGCTGTGCATGTGGAGGTCGCCGCTGTAGAAAGCCATGCCCTCGGGCGGGGCGGCCTGCTTTTCCTGTGGGGCCGCTTGACTGAGGAGCAACGCGCGAATCGCCTCCACGTCCGCCGGTTTCACAGGCTCTCCGGCGAGGACGAGCCGCGCCGCGGCCTCAGCAACCTCTCGGTTGGGACCCCAAACCGAAGTCCGTTGAAGGCCGTCAAAGATGTTCAGATGGTAGCCATCCAGGACCGGCTTGACGGCGGACGGACTGGACTTCTCCAGCATTTCGCCGAGCGCCCCAGTCGTGATGTCCCCGGCCACCAGGATGTGGCCCTTCTCCAGGGCGTCCGCGATGCCAACCAGAGGAACCTCGGCCGCCCGCGCCCACTCTTCGACAGTCTTGCGAACAGGCGAGGGGCAGCCCTCAAGCACCACGGCAGCCTCCACCTGGGTATGCGCGATGCTGTCCACACGGAGAAAGAGAACGCGCTCTCCGCTGGCGGCGATCAGGCAGACCTCCTTGTCGGGGGCGAACCTGCCCAGGGGCACGGGTTCGTAATCGAATGCGCCGGAAGAGACCCGCGCGCGCACCCCGCCGAACTCGCTTATCTTGGCAGCCACGAGGATCTCATGGCGAAAACCCGCGCGCGCGTCCCACTCGCCCTCGAATGCCTTGGCCGCCTCCTGCCCGCTCTCGAACTGCGTCACCCATGCCCCGACCATGGGCATCGCGCCCCAGTAGAACGACACCGAGCCGATATGCGGATACGGATACTCCACGACGACCTGCGCCTCCGGAATCGCGGCGAGCTTGAGAAGCTTCAGCAGGGCACTCGCCTCGGCCGGAAGCCCCCCGCCCTCCAGCAGGTCAAGGCGGGCCGCCAGTTCGCGCCCGGTCCGGTCGATCGTCTTGGCATCCGCCCTGTCCACCGCAGCCCGCAGCTTCTCGAAACAGGCCGCCGCCCCGAGGTAGGCCGCCGCTCTGAAAGGCTCCTCCTCGCACATCTGCTGCAGGTTGATCTTCTCGAAGCGGCTCAGCGCCTCCGCCAGCGATGGTGGGCCGGCCAGCCGCTCTGATGCTTCTGCCGCCGCGCCGACCAGCGGGATACACGCGACACACAGAATGGCCAGCACCAGGAGAACTCTGAGGCGCTCCCCCGGCACATCCGTTGCATTTCCACGTCTCGCTTTCAACATGTCACGAAGCCTCCCGTGGCGTACTACCGCCACTCTAATGGACCGCGGCCTTTCGCGTGCCAGCGGTAAGAGTGTAGAACATAAAACATGATGTTTGTCAAGCCATCCTTCGCCGCAGGCGGGTCGACTTCACCTTCGCGCACTACGGGCGAGCGTGCCGCTCGGGGCGCGGCGGGTCTGCGGGTAGCCCGCCTCGTGCAGGCGCTGCATGACGCGGCGGGTCTGGTCGTGCCCGCCTCGGCCACCCGGTGAGCCCACGTAGTGGTAAAGCACGCCGCGAGGTTCGAGCACGCGCGCCAGCTCGCGATAGAAGTCGAGGCCGTACAGCTCCCCGGCCAGGTGAACGACGGGCGGGTCGTGGAAGATGCCGGCAAAGCTCCCGTCCGCGCAGCCCGACAGGTAGGAGGCGACGTCGTCGTGGACGAGTTCAATGCGGTCACTCTCGAATGCGCCGCGCGACCACGGGTTCACCGCCGCGAACTCGAGCACGATCTCGTCCACCTCGCAGCTCACCACGCGGTCCCAGTCCGCACCGGCCAGTAGTTGCGCGCTGTAGCCCAGACCGAAGCACGTGTCCAGGCATAACCCGCCGCGCCGGCCCCTCAGCGCGCGGACCTTCTGCCGCGCGTCCTGCCACGGGTCCATGCCGACGATGGCGTGCATGTTGTGGCCGGCGATGAGCAGGGTAGGGGGGTGGCCCTCGACGGGCTGGTAGAGCTTGTAGTCGCGGTGGGAGGCCTCGTCGAACTCGAAGACCTTAGCGCATTGGCCGGCGGTAATCTCGATGCAGTCTTCCGGCTCTCGGAACGCCCCCGCCAGCCCATCCCGTCCCAGACTACTGCCGTCCGGAAGAAGAAAGGCCCCCTCCTCGACGCGCACCACCTGCCGCGTCATCCCCAGGTCCAGACTGACCTCGACGCTGCCCTCCGGCGCATCCAGCAGCCCCCGGGCCGTTCGGCCGGAAAGCACGTAGACACCTCGTGGCTTTATCTGCGTCATGGCTGCGGTCCGCTACGAGCGGTTCGCGGGTGTTTCCGTGTCATCGTGCGGCTCGCTTTCATCCTTCGCAGCGGCTCTGCTGCGGAGAACGGATCAGATCGCGAGGCGCTCTTTCAGGGTCCCGACCTGCACGCGCTTGATCTCCTCGATACCCTTGGCGGCGAGGGCCATGAGCTCGTTCATCTGCTGCGGCTCGAACGGCTCTCCCTCGGCGGTGCCCTGAACCTCGACGAAGCGGCCGCTGTGGGTCATCACGACGTTCATGTCCACCTCGGCGGCCTGGTCCTCTTCGGAACTGAGATCCAGCATCACCCGGCCGTCCACTACGCCGACGCTCACGGCCGCCAGGCTGTGCTTAAGCGGGAGGTTCTCGATCTTGCCGGCCTCGCGCAGTTTCCAGAGCGCATCCACAATGGCGACGAAGGCACCGGTAATCGAGGCGGTTCTGGTCCCGCCGTCGGCCTGGATCACGTTGCAGTCGATCCAGATGGTTCGCTGGCCGATCTGGTGCAGGTCCACCGCTGCGCGCAGGCTGCGGCCGATCAGGCGGGATATCTCCCTGATCCGGCCGTCGGGCTCCCGGTGCAGGCTCTTTCGGACGGGGTTGGCGCTCGGCAGCATGCAGTACTCCGCCGTGAGCCATCCCATGTTCTGCGAGATGCAGTGCCGCGGGACGCCGTCCTGCACCATGGCCGTGCACAGCACGCGTGTCTCGCCCGCCGCCAGCAGCACCGAGCCCCCGGCATAGCGGGTGTAGTCGCACTCGATGCTCACGGGGCGAAGCTCGTCGACGAGTCTTCCATCACTCCTCATCACAGTCTCCTATATCATCATTCAGGCGCACGGCACCGCTTGCTGCGGGCGACGCACCCGTCTCAGAACCCGTTCTCGTGCAGCACCGAGCCGAGCGTCCGCTTCGGCACGCGCAGCACGCCGTCTTCCATGCTCACTGCCGTGGTCTCATCGTTGTCGTAGGGCTCAATGCGCTCGTCCGGGTAGCCGAACGAGACCACGAATGCGATCCCGTGTCCCCCGGGCAAACCAAGCGCCTCCGCCAGTTCCTTCCGGGCGATTGAGCCGAACCAGCACGTGCCCACCCCCCGCGCGTGCGCCGCCAGGAGCAGGTAGACCACCAGGCTCGAGCAGTTGGCCTCGTTCGGTTTACCCTCGGCGGCCACCGCCGCGTAGGCCGTCGGGCGCGCGCCTTCCGGCGGGGCTCCCGTCACGGGCAGCCACCCCAGCGTCGGGAAGACCTTCGCGACCGTCTCGGGCTCGTTCGCTATGATCACTTCCCACTTCTGAACGTTGCCGCCGGACGGGGCGTAGTGCGCCACGTCCACGATCTGCCGGAGGGTCTCCACGGGAACCTGCGTCTGGCTGTAGCGCCGGACGGAGCGCCGGGTCAGGAGAAGTTCGTCGGGCGTCATGATCGTTCCGCCTCTCATTTTCGATTTTCGATCTTCGACTCATGATCCCCTTCCGCTGTCCGGCCCGGGGACAGGACCTCCCGGTCCAGCAGGCGGTCCAGCCTGGATTGTTCAATGTCGACCGCCAACCGGGAGACGTGCGCGTAGCTTACGCGTCCCGGCCCCGCGCCCTTGACGGGATGGACGTGTTTGCGCTGCGTGTAGACAACCTCGCAGCGCTTCGCCCCGCGCAGCTTCGAGAAGTACGAGGCCAGGTGCGCGGCGTCCAGCAACGTTTCGAGCGGCACGTCCTTGCCGGATGGTTTGCGGACCACCACGTGTGGCCCCGCCCATCCCAACAGGTGCATCCAGTAGTCGTTGCCGCGCGCCACGCTGAAGGTGAGCGCGTGGTTCTGGGTCTGGTTGCGCGCCACGAGTATCTCCAGGCCGTCCCGCGACGTGAAGCTCCTCGGCCCGGCCTTCTGTCCCTGGTCAGCCTTCTTTTCGGCCGGCTCGGGTCTGACGAGGCCCTGCTCGCGGGCGCTCTCTTCCAGGGCCGCAAGGGCCTCGGCATCGGCCGCTTCCTGCACGCGCGCGCCAAGCTCCGCCAGTCGCCCCAGCGCCGTTTCCGCCTCGCGCAGGCGGCTCTGCATGTGCTTGCGCCCGGCCTTGAGCTTCTTGTAGCGGCGGAAGCAGCGCTCGACATTCTGCTCGGGCGTGAGCAGCGGGTCAAGGCGGATCGTGATTCCGGGCGCCTGCGGGTCGAAGAAGTCCCGCACGAGGACGCTCTCCTGCCCCCGGCGCAGCTCGTGTATGATGCACGTGAGCAACTCGCCGCGCCGGCGTAGCGTCTCGGCGTCGTCCGCCTGCGCCAGTTCGACGGCGAGCTTCTCGGCCCTCGCCTTCAGTGTTCGGGAGCGGCCCAGCACCATCGCAGCGAGCCGCGCGCGCCTCTCGTCCACCACGGCTGCGGCTTCCAGGTCCCGGTATGTGCTCTCGACCGCGCGGCTCAGGGCCAGCTCGTCGTCGGCGCTCGCGGGATCGGCAGCCACATCGGCAAACCGATTGACGAGGGCCTTCCCCGACAGGGGGCACGGGGGCGCGGGCAGCGGCTGATACTGAGCGCCGGGCGCGATGCGGCGCCGCGGCGAGTCTTCCGTGCGCGTGGAAGCCAGCACCATCCCGGACTCGTCGACGAGAATGAGATTGCTCCCCGTGCCGACCAGTTCCGCCACGAGGCGCACCGGTGTCTCCTTCAGCATGCTGTCGCACTTGATGAGGTCCATCAGCACGACGCGGTCGCCTTCCACCTGGGTGAGCGCCAGCACGGGGCTCTTGGGGACGCCCAGCCGCAACATGTTGCAGAGCCCGCTCACGGGTCTGGCGGGTTTCGGGCGGCGCGATAGGAGGTGCAGGCGGCTGAAGCGGGCGTCCGCCACGAACTGCAGCCAGTATCGGTTCTTGCCGCGGCGGATGTGCAGCACCAAGCGGCCGCGGGCGGACTCGTCGATGCGCTCGACTCTGCCACCGACCAGCTTGGGCGCCAGATCCCGGACGAGCATCTCAATCTCGGCCGTAGAAAGGCTCATGGCAGGACGGCCCCCGATTGTTCAAGGCTTCCCGGACGCCCCCGTTAGTCTTCGTCGAGCATCAAATCGTAGAACGACACGATGTCCTCGTCGTCGGTGCCGGCCAGGAACTCCATCGCCGCGCGCGGGTGCTCGTTGAGCTGCCCGGTGATCATATAGGGTATGTTGGCTCCCCAGCCCAACTCGTCACGTAGGGGCGCCACGTTGTGCTGGATGCATTCGATGATCGGGCGCAGGCGGAACTTGGGGTTCTTTAGAAAACCGATGAGCAGCTCCATGGGGCAGTTGCCCGCGCCGCGTCCCATGCCGTAGATGGACGCGTCGGCGCGGTTGGCCCCGAGGATGATGGCCTCTATGGTGTTGGCGTAGGCGAGCTGCTGGTTGTTGTGCGTGTGGATGCCCACGTCCTTGCCGGCCGGCTCGCAGTAGGACAGGTATTGCCGGGTGAGGGAGTGGATTTGCTCGCTGTAGAGCACGCCCCAACTGTCCACGAGGTAGAGGGCCTTGATCGGCGTTTCTGCGATGATCTTGAGCGCCTCTTCCAGTTCATGGTCGCGCACGGCGGAGACGGCCATGAGTTGGCAGGCTACTTCGTAGCCCTTCTCGTGGGCGTCGACGATCATGTCGGCCGCCGCCGGGACCTGGTGGACGTAGCTGGCCACGCGGACCATGTCCAGGACGCTCTCGGAGCAGGGAATGATGTCCTGTTCGTAGTCCGTGCGCTCCGCGTCTGCCATCTCGCTCAAGCGCAGGTCCGTCGGATTGTCCCCGACCACGCGCCGCAGGACCTCCTCGTCGCAGTGCTTCCAGGGGCCGAAGTCCGCGGGCGGATAGAGCCTCTTGGAGGCTTTGTAACCCAGCTCCATATAGTCCAGGCCCGCCGCCACGCATGCATCGTAGACGGCGCGCACGAGCTCGTCGTCGAATTGGTGATTGTTCATTAGCCCGCCGTCCCGCACCGTACAGTCCAGGACCTTGAGCTCGGGCCTATAGGTCACCCACGTTCCCCTTTTCTCCGGCGTTCCTTCGCTGACTGCTGCGTCCGACATGATCCATACCACCTACAATCGAAAAATCCTGCCCGGGGTGGTGCTCTTATTGCGCCGGGGTCCCCGGACCCAAACGTCGGGTGCCCATGCGCGCCACTATTATAGCAGCGACATCGCCGCTGTCAAAAGCCTCGGTCGCGCGACAGAGATCAATGGTCGTTCTCACATTCCCATTCGGGGGAGATCAGCGCGTTCTCATGTATCTCGGCCACGAGATCAGTTTTGTTTTCCAAGGGTCTTCGTGGGCCCTCGAAGATCCGCTGCCACTCATGTTGTCCCGTTCCAGCAGTTGTGCCCACCCGGAGGCAGTACTCATAGCCTGCGGCGCCTTCCTCCATATATGCCAGGTCTTCCTGAACACGGTCCAGTATCAGGTATGCCTTGTGATAGGACTTGCTCTCGATATAGAAGCGAAAGAGCTCGTAGGGGTCTTCAGACACTGTCTTCGGGTTTGACGAACAGCCTGCTGCAAAGAAGAGGGCAGAGAAACAGATGACGAGGAGCCGCCCCCGAGCATTGATGTCTGGACAGGCGGTCAGACTGGCCGTTTCCTCGCGGTGTATGCTTTTCACCGTTAGCCCCTCCCGTGGCGCACTCTCAATCCCCCTCGCTGACGGAGAACCTTCGGTGGCGGGTTCCTATCACTTCGCCAGTAGTTTATCGCCCCCCAGGCTCCCAAGTCCAGCGGGCCGCGTGGGTGGAGCCAACCAGGCAGACCATGTCCATTGCAATGGAATACGGCGTGCTTATAATGGGCGTCGTCCGTCAGCGAGCGGGAGAGAAGGATGGCGCGCGAGACAGTCCTGGTGCTTGATTGCGGTTCGACGAATATCACGGCCTTCGCCGTCGATGCCGATGGTCGGATCGTCGCGTCCGCCGGTGAACGCAACAACCCGTCCCCGCAGCAGGGATGCCCCGGGGACTGGCGGGTGTGGGACCTGGACGAGCTGTGGGGCAAGGTCGCGTCTCTGGCGTCGAAGGTCTGCGCCGAGGCGGGCGGGGAGGGAGTCAGGGCCGTGACCGTGACCACGTGGGGCGCCGACGGGACCCCGGTGGCCGCCGACGGCGCGCCGACCTATCCGCCCATCGCCTGGCAGTGCCCCCGTACCAGGCCTCTGGCCGACGCCGTGGCCCCCGAAAGGGCGCGCCACCTCTACGACGTGACCGGATACCAGGTGATAAGCTTCAACGCGTGGTTCAAGATGGCTTGGCTGCGCGAGAATGCGCCCGAGGCGCTCGACGAGGCCGACAAGTGGATGATGATGCCGGGCCTCCTGAGCCAGAGGCTCTGCGGCGAGGTGAGCCTCGACGCGACCAGCGCGAGTACGATGATGGCCCTCGACTACCGCAGTGGCGGATGGTCCGAGGAACTGCTGGCCGAGGTTGGCCTGGACGAGTCCTTCTTCCCGCCGCTCATGTATCCGGGGGCCGTGATCGGGAATGTGACGGCTGCCGCCTCGCGTGAGATCGGGGTGCCCGAAGGCACCCCGGTTATGGCCACCGGGCACGACACCCAGTTCGCGACCATCGGCAGCGGGGCGGGCCCGGACGAGGCGGTGTTGAGCAGCGGCACGTGGGAAATCCTGATGCTGCGCACGCCGGGTTTCGAGCCGGACGACGTCGGCTTCACCGAAGGGCTCATCACGGAACTCGACGCCGTGCGCGGCCTCTACAACCCGCAGCTTCTCATGATGGGTTCGCGCGTGCTGGAGTGGGTGCGCGAGAACCTGTACGCCGACGTCGCTGGGCGGGAATCAGCCTACGCGGCCATGATCGGCGAGGCATCGGCCATCGAGCCCGGCGCGGGCGGCGTGATGATGGTGCCGAGCTTCAAGCCCGATGCGGGGCCGACCAAGAAGCACAACACGCAGGGCACCATCGTTGGCCTCGGACTGACAAGCATGCGGGCGCACGTCTA
>CAZHPE010000096.1:0-11112 GCA_964534775.1 uncultured candidatus Brocadiaceae bacterium | reverse complement strand
GCACCATTCTTCGCTCTGCCACGGCCGAAAACTATGACCATCCGGGAAATGCGGGGTCAAAGGCTCTGCACGGCACTGGGCCGAGGACGTGGCGGCCGGGCTGCTGCCTGGCACGTCGACTTGACTGGCCGGAAGCGAATGCATTAGTTTTGGCAGCCGATTTCGCGGATGGACCAACGTGTTGCCCCTGTCACTGGCTAACCGGAGAGGATCATCGGCATGAAAAAGACGCGCTGTTACTACATTGGCAACACCCATATCGACCACACGTGGCTCTGGAACTGGACAGAGGGCTACGACGAGGTCAAGGCGTCTTACACCGCGGCGCTCGAACGCATGGACGAGTTCCCTGAGTTCGTGTTCACCTGTTCCGCCACGCTGCACTACCGCTGGCTCGAGGAGAACGAGCCCAAGCTCTTCGCACAGATACAGAGGCGCGTCAAGGAGGGCCGTTGGCAGCTTGCCGGCGGATGGGTCGTGCAGTCCGACGACAACGCCCCCTGCGGCGAGTCCTTCTGCCGCGAGGGTCTCTACGGGCAGCGCTACTTCCGGTCCCGTTTCGGGAAGCTGGCGCGCACCGGGTACTGCGTCGACTCATTCGGCCACAACGCCCAGCTCCCCCAGATACTCCGCCTCCAGGGCATGGACGGGTGGCTCCACTTCCGCCCGGACGGCACCGAGGTCAAGCTTCCCGACGGGCCGTACCGGTGGGTCGGCATCGACGGTTCAGAGGTCGTTGCCTGCCGGCCGCCGGGGTGGTACTGCACTGTCTCTGGTGGGTTCGCGAAGAGGATGGAGGAGGGCGTGCCCAAGCACGCGAAGGCTTATCCGGAGGTGCTGTGTTTCTACGGCGTGGGCGACCACGGCGGCGGGCCGACCATTGCCGACCTGGAATCGATCCGCGCCTACCGCCGGAAACACCCCGAATACGAATACCGCTACGGGGGCCTAGACGAGTTCTACCGCCGTGCCGAGCGCTGCGACCTGCCAACGGTGAAGGGCGAGATCCAGTACGCCTACCGCGGCTGCTACACCACCCACAGCGCCATCAAGAGCCTGAACCGGCGCTGCGAGGCGCGCCTGGCGATGGCGGAGTGGGCGGCGTCGCTGGCCTCCATGACACAGGGCACCCCCTACCCCGTCGAGGAGGCCGCCCGCGCCTGGGAGGACGTGCTGGCCAACCAGTTCCACGACGTCATGGGCGGCACCTGCACACGTGTGGCCATGGAGGAAAGCGTCTTCCGCTACGCCGGGGTCATGGAGACCGCCGACCGCGTCCGGCATTTCGGGTTCAAGCACGTCACGGACGCTTTCAACCGCCGCGCGCCCCGGCCCTACAAGGAATCTCTGGCCGTCTGCGTGGGCAACTCGCTGTCCTGGGACCGCAGGGACCCGGTGGAGTTCTGCCCCTTCGCGCCGGGGCGGGACATTTCCTCGCCGGGCGTGGTGGACGGCACGGGGAAAGCCGTGGAGTTCCAGAAGATAGCCCACGCATTCGGCGCCGCAGGCGTGGAGAGCTCCATGCTGATGACCCCCGAGGTGCCCGCCGGCGGGGCGGCGATCTTCCACGTCGTGGACCAGCCTGAGGCCAGGCCCGTGAAGACGGACCTCAAGGCGTCCGCCGACGCCCTGGAGAACTCGCGTTGGCGCCTGCACCTGGACGCAAAGACCGGCACCATTCGCTCCCTGATGGACAAGAAGCACGGCGTGGAGCTCGTGCCGCGCCGCAAGAGGGCGGACGACCTGCTGGTAATCAAAGACTTGGGCGACACCTGGGGCACGAAGCGGGATGAGTTCCGCGACGTGGTCGGCAGTTTCACCAATGCGCGCGTGCGCATCCTGGAGCGCGGCCCCTTGCGGGCACGGCTGGAGGTGCGCCGCCGCTACAAGCTGTGCACGGCCTACGAGCTCATTTCGCTCTATCGCGACCTGGACTACGTGGACTTCCAGCTCGAGGTCATCTGGAACGACGAGCTCAAGACGGCCAAGATGGCGTTCCCGCTCGCCCTGTCCAATGCCCGGACCGTCTACGAGATCCCCTACGGCGCCATAAAGCGACCCGCCAACGGCGAAGAGTACCCGATGCAGAACTGGGTGCTCGTGCGCGGCAGGGCGAAGGCCAAGGGCGGCGCGAGCGTGCCATATTCGGTCGGCATTGCGGCGGATACCGTGGGTGCGGCGGACGTGCTGGCAGGACCGACCGGCGCCGAACTCCGACTCACGCTCCTGCGCAGCCCGGTCTACGGCTACTACAGCGTGGACGATATCGTCAGCGCGCCGGACCGACCGATCATCGACAAGGGCACCACCCGGCAGGTGCGCTACCGCCTCGTGGCAGGCCGCGGCGACCTCGGGATGCCCGAGCACGGCGCGGCGGTCGCTCAGCCCCTGCAGGTGGCCTTCGAGGGCGCGCAGCCGGGCAAGACCACCCAGCCATTCTCGCTGGTGCGCTGCGAGCCGAAAAGCGTGCACCTCGCCGCGCTCAAAGGCGCCGAGGACGGCCGCGGCTTCGTGGCCCGGCTGGTGGAGACCCGCGGCAAGGAAACGAAGGCGACCCTCAAAGGTCCCCGGGGATTCCGCACGATCCGCACGACGCTACGGCCGTTCGAGATCCAGTCTTGGCGCTGGGACAGTGGCAAGGCTCCCGTGCTCTGCAACCTGCTGGAGGACGCCGTCAAGCCCGGAAGTCGGAAGTCCAAGTCGGAGTGACGATTCAATGACGAAATCCGAATGACGATCGGGGCGACGATTGCAGACGTGGCGTCGCTGCCTCAACCTTCGTCATTCCGTCTGCGCCTTATTCCGCGTGGTCGACGATGGCGCGCACGATCCGATCCTCGATCTCCTTCATGGCCCAGTTGTGCGTGGACGGGCTGAAGTCGTTGATGAGGATGGAGAAGGCCACGCGCACGCCGCTCTTCGCGTTCGCGTAACCGCTGAGCGCCCCGACGCCCCGAATGTAACCGGTCTTGGCGCGCACGTTGCCTCTGTACGGCGCGCGCGCGAACCGCTTGCGCAGCGTGCCATTCACGCCGGCGACGCCCATCATCTCGGCCAGCTTCGCGCCGTTTTCCGACCGATCCTGCGCCACGAGCACGGCGCAGAGCAGCCCCGCCGATGCGCGGTTTCGCCGCGAGAGGCCGCTGCCATCGGCCAGCTCAAAGCTCTCCGCCGTGAAGCCCTGCTCCGCCAGCATGGCGGCAGTGCGCGCCAGCCCCGTCTGCCAGGAGCCGGTGGCCCCGTCGCGCGCGCCCACGGCCTTGATGACGTGCTCGGCATACATATTTTGGCTCCACGCGAGCATGATGGGCAGCACGCGGTCCAGACGCGTGCGCCTCACGGCCAGGGCATGCCACCCCTGGCGCCGGGCCATGTCTGCCGGACCGGTCAGCCGCACGGTCCCTTCCAGCGCAATGCCCTTGGCTTCGAGCACCTGCGCCAGGGCCGCCCCGGTGAACAGGGCCGGGTGCGGCACCGTGACCCTGCCGGCATAGCCGCTGGAGCCCAGCCGGACCGAACCCCCGACGGTGATGATGAGGCTGTCCGCCTCGCGCGCGAACCAGATCGCGTGGCTCTTCTGCCTGGTCTTGCAGCGATTGGACGCCTTCAGAAACGGCACCGCCGGGAAGAGCGTCACGACCGCCGGGGCCCCCACGCGCGCGCCGGACATGACCGTGACCGTGATGCAGTTCTCGCCTAGCGATACAGCGCTCACCGGAGCGCAGCACTTGCGCCATAACTGGCCCGCGGGCCAGTCACGGTGGGTCTGCTGGCGGTCCATGAGGGTGTCATCGACGACCAGATCTCCGCCCACGCGGCTAACGCCCATCGCCAGGAGCGCATCGGCCCAGGCCTCGAACTGTTGGAGGGGTTCCTCGCCGGCCAGGGCGCTGCCGAGTGTTGGATCGCCCCCGCCGCGCAGAATCAGCCCCCGATCGAGCGTGCCGTCCCGGGCGTCCTGCGCGTCGACGGCCATGAGGGCCGTTTCGAAGCGGTAATCGGCTCCCAGTTCCCGAAGCGCCGTGGCGGCCGTGAGTATCTTCTGATTTGAGGCCGGGATGAGCATCGCGGAAGCGTTACGCGAGTAGAGCACGCGGCCCGGACCCAGGGCCTGCACGCACACGCCAACGGTCGCGCCGCGCAGCCGTTTGTCGGCGAGGGCGGCGGCGATCCCGCGCGCCAGGGCATCCCCGGCTGCGCTGGCCGGGGCGAGCAAGAACGCCACAGCAGCAAGCAAGAGCGGTAGCCTCCCTGCGAGGCCACGTGCCTGGGGCCGGCGCGAAATGCTGGGCCCGCGGCCGCAAACCGCTTCCTGCCTCATCGTCGCGTTGCTCCTGACCATCATAGAACCTGCGCCTCCGTCGACTGCTTCATACCATGCATTGTGTTCCAAACCCCGCATGGACTGCAAAATAATGACCCAACCCTCTGCGAGTCCGACCCTTATGGCAGACTGTTTCCCGGCCATGTGGTCCCGGCGACCGGGCCTGCCGCCTTGTCCAGCAGCGGGCTTTCCCGCCCATGCGATTTCGCGAGTATTTTGTTACAATGGCAATCTACAAGATCGGGAACTTGTCGCAGCTCTGCGGTCAGGCAGGACTTGAGGAGGGCATGACCACAGGGCCGCGCGCCATTAATGTAGCGCGCGCGAGATCGATACGCCAGGAGTGTCACGCACCCATGGTGACCAGGGACAGCGTTGTGAACCTCGTCAAGTCGCGCCGCAACCGGCCGATGACCACCGAGGAGATGGTCCGGCGTCTATCAGTCGACGCCCGGGAAGAAGATCAGTTCAGGCAGCTTCTCCAGCAGCTTCAGCTCGGGGGGCAGATAGTGCGGGGGCGGGGGCGCCGCTGGGTCGATCCGTCGCTTGCCGGCCTCGTGGCCGCGCGGCTCCAGGCCAATCCTGCGGGGTTCGGTTTCGCGATTCCGGTGGCGGAGGGCCAGGACGTCTACGTGCCGCCCGAGGCCATGGCGGACGCGATGCACAATGACATCGTGCTGGTGGAGATGAAGCGGCAGAGGCGGCGAAAGGGACGCTATGGCATGCGCAAACGTGGGCCGAGCGGCCGCGTGCTGCGGGTGCTGCATCGGGCCAACGAGCAACTGGTTGGCCGGTTCGTGCCGGGGCCGAACATCGGGCGCGTGGTGCCGGACGATCCGCACGTGGCGCAGGAAGTCTACGTCCCGCACGGCCAGGAGAACGGCGCCGCTGAGAACGAGATCGTGGTGGTGAAGATCACTGCCTGGCCCCAGGCAGTGACAGAGAAAAATCCCGAGGGAGAAGTAATTCGCCTCCTGGGTAGGGAGGGCGACCCGGGCGTGGACGTGCAGTCGGTCGCGATACAGTTCGACCTGCCACGGGAGTTCTCGCCTCGCGCCATGCGCGAGGCGGAGGCCATCCCCTTCGAGCCGCCGGCGGAGAGCACGCGAAAGCGCCGGGACCTGACGCACCACCTTACTGTAGCCATAGACCCGGAAGACGCCAGAGACCGCGACGACGCGCTCTCGCTCCATCGCGACGAGCGGACCGGTCGCCAGGTCGTGATGGCCCACATTGTGGACGCGTCGCACTACGTCCACCCCGAAAGCGCCCTGGACACCGAGGCGCGTTCGCGGGGGTGCAGCGTCTACATGGTGAGCGACTTCCTGCCCATGCTCCCCAAGGACATCACGGTCAACGCGCTGGGTTTCGTGCAGGGACGCGACAGGCTGGCCAAGACGGTGGTGCTGGAGTTCGACGGGGACGGGGAGCTGGCTCACTACTCCATCTGTCCTTCCGTGGTGAACGTCGATCGCATCATGAGCTACCCGGAGGTTCTGGAGATTCTGGAGGCGAGCGACGGCGCCGAGGAAGAGGTCGTCCGCGGGCTAACGGCCAGGCATTCGCCGGAGGTGTGCACGATACTGCCGGCCCTGGACGAGCTCGCGCGAAAGGTCCGGGCCCGGAGGCGTAGCGGTGGGTCGGTGGATTTCGACGTGCCGGAGTACGACGTTCGGGCGGGCGAGGATGGCCGCGTGATCGCCGTCACCCAGGTCGAGCGGGATCGTTCCCACACCCTGATCGAAGAGTTCATGCTCAGTGCGAACTGCGCGGTAGCCCGCTTCTTCAAGCACAACCGTCTGCCCGGCATCTACCGCACGCATAAGGAGCCGGATGAGGAGGCGCTGGCGAAGTTCGCCCAGTTCGTGCACACGGCCACATCACAGGAGATCGACCCGACCGACCGGTCCCAGCTTCAGAACCTGCTGTCCGGCCTGGCTGGCACGGAACTGGCGGACGCGGTCAACATGCAACTCCTGCGCGCGATGAAGCGTGCGGCCTACAGCCCCCGCCCCAGCGCCCATTACGCCTTGCACTTCGACCCCTACTGCCACTTTACTTCGCCCCTGCGCCGCTATCCCGACCTGGTGGTGCACCAGTTGCTGGACCAGTATTTCGCCGGGAAGTTGGCCAGCGACAACATGCGCCAGATGTGGAGGGAGAAGCTGCCCGGTATCAGCCGCTCGTGCACGCACGCCGAGCAGCGGGCGGACGAGGCGGAGCGGGAGATCATCAAACTCAAAATGCTCCGCTACCTCCAGGAGCGCCCCGCAGTGCATGCGCAGGTCTTCGACGCCGTAATCACCGGCGTGCAGGACTACGGCGTCTTCGCCCAGCTCAGGCAGTTCCCCGTAGAAGGGCTCGTGAGCCTCAGGGCCCTCCGGGACGATGCCTACCGCTTCGACGAGCGACAGAACGCGCTCGTAGGCGCCCGCAGCGGCCGCGTGCTGCGCCTTGGAACGCCCGTGCGCGTGAAGATCGACGCCATTGACATGTCCCGGCGCACCGTGGACTTCATCCTTCGGCCACAGGGGTGAGGACGAAGCTCTCGCTGCGCTGAAACAAACCCGCAGCCGGCGCGCCTTACGGCAGGAACTTCTTGCGCTGGGCCAGCTTCTCCGGCAGATAGGTCTCGATCACGAAGTTCAGACTGTGCTTGGCGAAGGCCTGCTGCTCGACCCTCTCGCCCATCTGGAGCATCTTCTCGATCGCCGCCTGCCAGGGCTTGTGGTAGCGGAAGAATGGGTCGTTCTGCAGGATGTCCTTGGCCCGTTTGATGTCGGTGGCACTCAGGGGGTGCGTGGGCAAATCGTACTGCTCGACATCCCAGGGGGTGACGCCCAATAGCCTGGCCCCCGGCACGCAGAAGAACTCGTTGATGTGCGCCGAGTTCCCGCTGCCCACCTTGAGGGTGCGGTAGATGTTAGCGTAGCCGTAGGGGTCCCCGTCCACGAAGGCGTAGACGGGCAGCCCGTCCTCCTCACTCAGGCGCCGGATGAACCGGCGGCAGGCGCGCGTCGGCACCCCACCCATGCTGACTAGGACGCAGTTGGCGTCGCGCCAGAAGGCGTGGTTGTTGAGCCGCTGGAACATGCCGGCCGTCTCGATGGCGAGCACGAAGTCGGCCTTGGTCTTGAACCGGAGAGCCTCGACGCTGATCGGCACGCTGTAGGCCCCGCTGCCGAAACGGGTGCAGTCGATCTCGATCCGCTCCCCGGTGCGGCGGTCGCTGTCTATGACAGTGAGCGGCCCCGCCACCTCCCCGCCCTTCTCCTCGGGCACAAACCCCAGCCTCTCGCGGTTCACGCCGATCATGGCCTCGATGTCTTCCATGACGGCGTCGCTTTCGGGCTGCTGGTCGAAGCGCGCCTCCTCCCAGTTCTTCGAGATGTAGTAGGCCTCCCGCTTCGAGACCTGCTCGCCGTCCTCGACGGTCTCCTTGGCCAGGGCCATCATCTTCAGCGTCTGGGCAAAGCTCTTGACCGTGTTATAGGTCAGGGTGCGTGTGATCCTGCCCTTCTTGAGCTTGAAGAAGCCCACCTTGGGGCTGTACTGCACGTTGCTCAGGGCGCGCTTGGGCATGCTGAGCTGGGGCTGCTTGCCGGCCTTTATCTTCTGGCGCACGTCGCTGGCGCGGTCCTTGATGACGGCGCGCGGGTCTTGTTCCTTCATCGGATATCCTCCGGCCCGGGCAAAGGGATTGACGCCATGGAACACAACAAGGGTATTACGCGCGGGTAGGTGAAATCAAGGGGCCAAGAATGATGGATGACGAAACCCGAAGGACGAGTCGCGCCGCAATGCCAGAATGAACGTGGCCCTGATACTTGCGGCCCAGTCGCCACCCAGTCGCTCGATAGACCGACAGCCCGGACAGTCCTGCCGTCGCGTTCTACCCGACGACTGCCGGCTCCTGCTCTGCCACCCGGGAACCGGCCGCCAGCGGGCATGCTGCAACGCGCGGGGTCACGAAAGGGCAGGGCGTCGCCCCCGACGGATCCTCGCTGTCGGAACCCGCGAAGCCAAAGTTCTTCTCGTAAAAGGTCGGCGGCTCGTAGGTCCAGCCGCGGGCTAGCCGCTCTTCTTCCCTGCGCATCTTCCGCAAGAGGTACCGCCCTCCCAGCGCTGCGGCCAGCCGAGCCTTGAGTCCGAACTCGGCGTAGATATCGTCCAGGATGGCCGACATCTTGATCCACATCGCACGGTTCTTGCGGTTATAGAGCCTCGTCGCCCCGATCAGCGCGGAGAAGGTGGTCGCCATGCTTCGGGATTCCCACACGAAACGTCGCCGAATGCGCGAGGACGGATGATTCTTGTACCGCTTCCAACCCGCCAGCGTAGTCCTCACAATCCGCGCCACGCTCGGACCGTTTACCTCGAAATCCCGCTCGAAGGCGCGCCGGAGAAACTCCCCTTCCTGCCCATCCTTGATGTGCGGATGGCGGTAGTTGAACATCAACTGGCCGTGAATGTCACCGACGTGGTATTCGCTCTCGTCCTTCATCTTGCCCTGGGACGACAGTTCGGCATGGAGCGGGGTGCCTGGCACGGGCATGTAGAGCATGAATTGGTGGAAGTCGGTGTCGTAGCGGACGGCGTGGTCGATCACTTCGTCGATGTTCTCGGGCGTGTGCTCCTCCAGCCCGATGATGGTCGAGCCAAGCACGCGGACTCCGTGCGATTGCAGCTCCGTGACCAGCGCGCGCGCGTCGATGCCGTGGAGCTTGGAGTACTGGCTGTCCTTGCCCTCCAGCCCCATCCAGACCCAGGAGACCCCCAGTCCCACGAGCTGCTCGATGCTGTAGGAGCGCAGCACACGGGCGGAGCTGAAGACCAGGAGCGCCCAGGCCTTGTCGTTCTCTTCCATCAACTCCAGCAGCTGCAGAGCCCGCTTGCGATGCAGCAGAAAGTTCTCGTCCATTACGAAAAAGGAGCTGACCTGCATAGTCTCTTCGAGCTGGCACATGATGTCGAAGATCTCATCGCCGGTCTGGTAGAAGTTGGTGAACTTCCCCTTGCCCCCGAACATGGCCGAAGTGGAGCAGAAATTGCACCCCACGGGACAGCCCACCGACGGAATGAGCGTGGCCGCCACGTCTCCACGTTTCTCCTTGAGCGTCATGCCCGCGCTCCGCGTCCCGATGGCGGAAAGTATACGCGGGTGTCGCAGCGGCTTCTCCGTGTCCTCCCCCAGGAATCCCCTGAGCCAGCGGACGCCTTCGCCCTTGACGATGTAATCCGCGTCGATCCGCCCGTCCAAGTCCTGCACGTTGGCGACGTGCCCCCCCACCAAGATCGTGGCGTTCGGCAGGTGCTCGCGCACCAGCTCGCACATCCTCTTGACCTTCAGGATGTTGGGCAGGATGCTGCTGATGCCGACGATGTCGTACTCGTTGTCGCGGATCTCCTGGATGAAACGCTCGAGCGTCGGGAAGTCCAGCAGCGTGCAGGGCGCTTCGATGTTCGCCTGCATGAGCATCAGCCCCCAACTGCGATGGAACATTCGGATCGAGAACGGGCCCTGGACCCGGGTGACCTGGTTGTGGTGCAACTCCATCGGGTTCATCGTGCGGCTGCCATATTCGTCGTCCTGCGCGTAGGGGCCAAATACGCTGCTCAACAGTATCCGAGCGCGGGAGCCGAGAGGATGCACCGGCTGCCCGGTCCCCTGACCCACGCTGCTCTCAACAACGCGGCTTGTCACAAACACCCTCTCCTCGAACCACCCTTGATCCGGGCTCTCGCCCTGGACGGCGGTCTCATCAAGGCAACAGATTGGCTTCAACGCAGGGCGGGCGAGCCGATATACCGTCCATCTCCCATAGGCCCGCACCCGCAGAATCCATCTTACGCAGGCTTCAAGCGTATGCTGCGCGCGAGGCTTTGTCAACGTTCGATTTCCCGCCACCCTGCCGGCACACCTTGCCCCGCACCCCTCAAGCCGGCCGTCGCTCGTCTCCCCCAGGGCGAGTTTGCGGCCGCAACAGGTGATTGCGCCGCGTCAACGGACGGGCAGAGAGCCAAGAATGCCCTGCCCGGCGCCTGCTGATGGCCGATCCCGTGTGTTGGCTGCCGGATTGATACGTAATCCCGGGAGGCCCTCGTGAAACCACGGTTGACAGAGCAGTGCGGGGAAGGTAAAAGGGCACCGTTCTCGGAGGCGAAGGCCTCCTGCAGGGGCAAATGGGAAGGATCGGCTGGGACTGGGCTATGCGAGAAGACAAAGCGTCTTCTTCAGTAAGGAATTGCCGGGAACACTGGCGGCGGGATTCCCTCCTGCTTTTTGGTGCGCTGCCGGCGGTCATTGCCTGCCATGTGGGGGTTGGCCTATGGCTGCTCTTTCGTTTGCCAGAGCACTTGTTTTCAGCCTTGCCCCGTGACCGCGCAGACGACATGGCTGCCGCGGTCGCCAAATGGCCCACACACGTCTCTCCGGTTCTCGTTGCAGTCTACCTTGTGGCGGCCCGGGGACTGCGGCGACGCATCAGAGAACAGGGCTCCCGACAGAGCAAGATTCCTAATGGGAACGGATGGAGACCCAAGCTTGCCAGGATCGGTGCCACCGGCTTCTGGTTGCTCGTGGCGCTTCTCATTGTGTCATCTTTCGCGGGTTTCTTTCTGAACCCGGCCGCTCTGGCAAAGAACTACGCTCGGCAACTAGCGAGTGAAATAGGGCTTCACGGCATGCAAGACCTCCAGAAGATGGGGCGGCCGTCGATCCCGCCCGGCGTGCACTTCCGCATGCTGATGGTGGGCTACTTCGAAGGGATCGACTCCGAACGCGGGAT
>CAZHPE010000095.1:0-11157 GCA_964534775.1 uncultured candidatus Brocadiaceae bacterium | reverse complement strand
ATAATCCAGACTGCGTGGCGAGTTGCCAGGCAGGTCCACGCACAGCGGTTAGGCCTGCTCGCGTGCCTTTGCGCGGGGTAGGGCATGAGATTCTTTTGACAGGGAGGAGTTTGGAGCAATGCCAATCATAGCAGAAGTGGCGCCGTGGATGGTCGGGCTGATTATCGCGCTCGTGATCATGGTCCTCGTCGCGCTGGGCTTCATGTTCAGTTACGGCTCTTTGTGGTTGAAGGCGCTGCTGGCCGACGCGCACGTGAGCGTCGGCCAGATCATTGGAATGCGTCTGAGGGCCGTGAGCGCGAAGGTCGTCGTCGACAACCGGATCATGGCCATGAAGGCCGGCCTGCCGATTGAGACCAACCTGCTCGAGGCCCACTACATGGCCGGGGGCAACGTTCCCAGCGTCACGCTCGCCCTCATCGCGGCCAACAAGGCGGGCATCCCCCTTAGCTTCGACATGGCAACGGCCATCGACCTGGCCGGGCGCGATGTCCTCCAGGCCGTCGGCATGTACGTGCGGCCCGAGGTGATCGACTGCCCCGACCCGTCCAAGGGGCGCACCACGGTCGACGCCGTGGCCAAGGACGGCATCCAGGTCAAGGCCAAGGCCCGCGTGACGGTGCGCGCCAGGGTTGAGAAGCTCGTCGGAGGCGCGTGGATGGAGACGATCATCGCCCGCGTCGGCGAAGGCATCGTCACCACCATCGGCTCCTCTGAGACCTACAAGGGGGTGCTGGAGAACCCGGACATGATCTCCAAGCGCGTGCTCGAGAAGGCCCTGGACGCCGAGACGGCGTTTGAGATCGTCTCGATCGACATCGCCGACGTGGACGTGGGCGAGAACATCGGCGCCAAGCTGCAGGCCGACCAGGCCGAGGCCGACAAGCGCGTGGCTCAGGCCCTGGCCGAGCGGCGGCGCGCGATGGCCGTGGCCCGCGAGCAGGAGATGAACGCCCTTGTCGCCGAGAACCGCGCCAAGGTCGTCTTGGCCGAGGCCGAAATCCCTCGGGCCGTTGCGCAGGCTTTCCGCGAGGGGAACCTGGGCATCATGGACTACTATTCGCTCAGGAACGTCCAGGCCGACACTGACATGCGCCGCAGCATCGGCGGGCAGGATGATACCGGGACGAAGACGTAGCGAACTGCTAAAGGAAGCAGTAGGGGCACGGCAGCCTGCTCCGCCGAAGCAGCCGCTTCGGCTGCGAACGCCGGATGCCGTGCCGCGCATGTTGGGATCGACGAGCGACGTGTAAGTGTTCGACGCGGAGGTGACTTGCGATGGCCAGGAGAACAAGGACCGGCTTGGATGAACGCAAGGTTAGGCTGCTCGCCCACGAGATGGTCGACCGCGTGGGTGGGCTGGCTGCCGGAGACCGCCTGGCGGCCGCAGTCGAGGCCCTGGAGAAGGTCCCTAACGACGCCGTGCGCCGGATCATCCTGGAGACGGCCGTCTCAGCGCCCGACGACGTGACGGCGGCCTTCGTTCACGCCGCCGTGCGCTGCGGCAGCACCCCCGTGGCGCGCGCCGCCGCCGACCTGCTGCTCGATATCGACGGTGCGGAGAATGCGCTCGAAATCATCTCCGAGTGCCTGGAGTTCGGTGACTCGTCCGTGCGGCGCCGGGCCGCCGAGGCGCTGGAGACGCTCTCCGACCCGGGCGTGGTCGACCTCCTGACCAAGGCGCTCGGGCATGAGGATGACTCCGTCCGGCGGGCCGCCACTAACACGGCGGGTCTCGTGATCGGTGGCAAGTACCACCCGCTGCGCCAGGCGGTACTGGAGGCCCTGGGGGACCCGGGCAGCGAGCTTGGCCGCACCATCGTCGGGACCGGCGACGTGCAGATGCGCCGCGAGATCGCCCAGTCCCTGGGCTATGCCGGGTCGGATCTCGTGCTGGGCGTGCTGGAGAGGTGCAGCGCCGACAGCGACGTCCTGGTCCGTCGGGAGGCCGCCCTCGCGCTCGCCGCGCTGGGCATGGATGGGGCCGCCGAAGCGCTCCGGCGCCACATGGTGGATGAGGACCATGTGGTGGCCGCCTCGGTGCTGGATGCCCTTGCCAGGCATTACGGGCGCGATAGCGCCAAGATGCTGGAAGTCATTCGGGCGGCGATGAAGCATCCCGGCGTGGAGGTGCGCCAACACGCCATCCTTATGCTGGATCATTTCGCCCCCTCGCGAATCGGGGGCGTCCTTGCCGAGGCCGCGCGGGACGATGACTTCGAGGTTCAGCGCAGCGCGTACGAGATCATGCGGCGAAAGCTTCCTGACGCGCGCAGGAACTGGCTGGCTGCGTCTGAGGCCGAGCTGAGCCGCGGCGAGCAGACCCTCCTTATCTGGGAGGCGGGCAGTGCAGCCGCGGAGACCGGCGGGGCCGGCTCGCGCGCGAAGCGCGACCTTGCCTCCAGGGCGGACGTGATCACCCTGCTCGAACGGGCGGCCCTCGAGGGGGACGAGTCGTTGCGCGTGCACGCCCTGAGCGAACTCCTGGAGCTGAAGGACATCGCCGATTCCGAGGCGCTCAGGCGGGCCGTGACGGACGAGAACGAGTCCGTGCGCAGCCGCGCCGGCAGCGCTCTGGCCTACACGCGCGATGCCACGCTGCTGGTCGGTGTCCTCCAGCGGCACAGCGACCCGCTACTGCGCCGCCGTGCGTGCGAAGCCCTGATCGACGACCCGACCGGCCGCGCCGACGGCGGCCCGCCCCAGCGCAGCGTCAGGTTCACGTCGACCCGCACGGTGGGCACGGAACTCTTCGGCCACTTCCTGGCCGCCCTCAATGACCCGGACCAGGGCGTGAAGTTGCTGGTCTGCGAGGCCATCCGGCGCTACGTCGAGTTCCGATGCCCCGTGCCGGCGCGCGTCGTAACCGATGGCTTGCGGGAACTATCCGAGGACGAGGGGTTTTCCTCGCTCGTGCGGGACACCGCCCGGGAGGTGGCTGACGAGGTGGCTGAGGCCGCGCTGGGCGGGCCCCTGGTGAAGTGCGCGGACGCGCTGCTCGAATGGCGCGGCCGACTGGCGCGCGAGGCGCATGCGCTGAGGAGCGACGAGCAGGGGAGGCTCGCGCTCAGCTCCGGAAGCGGCTTGGACGTCCCCGAACTCCTGGGGCGCTGGCCTTCGGACTTCGGGTTGACCGGCGAGCAGTCCCTTGCCCTTGCCCAGGCCCTGACCGCCGGAGCGGCTCTGCCGGAGGAGGTTGGGACAGCGGTGATGCGAGGCATGGTGCGGGGCCTGACCGGGTGCCTGGAAGCGATCTGCCACGCGGCTGTGGGCGTGGGACAGATGGGCGAGGAACGTTGGCGCCCCCACCTGGAGAAGTGGGCGCAGGCCGTGCAGGGCGGCCCGCAACTGGATTGGGGTGAGGGAGAGGAAGTGGCGGGGTGGCGCAGGCTGCTGGCGCGCATGCGCCGCCAGGCGGCCATTGCGGTCGCATTGGCGCTCGAAGGGCTGAAGGATGATCGGGACCCCGCGGTGCTGGTGGATGAGTGTGCGGATGCCGACGATTGGGTACGAATGGCCGCCCTGACGGCCCGGGCCGAGCTGAGGTGCGCGTTGGACGGCGATGGCGACCTGCTCGCGAGCCTGTGCCGGGAGCACGCCGAGGAGGCCGAGTTCCTGGACGTGGTGGGCCCGGCGGCCGTCGCGCTGGTGGGAGCGGGGCGGGAAGAGTTCGTCACGGTGCTGGAGTCCGTCCTGGAGCGCGCGCACACCGATCTGCGATATGAACTGACTCAGCGCCTCATGATCGCCGCCGGGAAGGAGGGCGCCGTCCGGGGCCTGAGCGAGAGGCTTACGTCCGGCCCCGTCGCCGGGCTGGGGCGGTTCTGCTTGGCGTTGGCGCTGCGCGGGGCGGGAGGGTCTGTGGAGGGCATGGACTTCCCCGATGCGCCGCCCGGGGCCGACGTGGAGCGCACGTGCGCCCTGGACGGGCTGAGGGCCATGCAGGGGGACGAGGAGGCCGTCGAGCGGCTGGAGTCCGCCGTGCGCGGGGAAGATTACCGTGCCCGCTACTGCAGCGCCGTCTACCTGGGGCTGGCCCGCGTGCATAGCGCGCTGCCCATCTTCGCCGGCGTCAGCGACAGGGATGCGCCATTCCCGCTGCGCAGCCTCTGCGCCGGTATGCTGATCCTGGGCGGCCACCGCCAGGGAGTGAGCTGGTTCACGAAGATCGGCCCCCACGCGCGGGGAGCCGACGTAGCGAGAATCGTGACGGACTTCGGACGTGCTGTGGAACACATGATGCCGCTCATGCTGGACTGTAAGGACGTGAATCTTGGTCGGTTCGTCTGACCGTTCGCTTGCCGGAGGCGCGTTGAAATGGACGATCTCGTACCATGCGTCATATTTGCGATCATTATCATCGTCTCCATAGTCAGCAAGCTGCGTAACGCTGCCCAGCAACGGCGCGCGCCGCAGCCGCCGCCCGCCGGGCCGCGGCCGCCGGGCCGCCAGGGGGGCGGGGGTCTGATCCGGCAGTTCCTGGAGGAAATGGCCCAGGCGCAGGGCATCGAAGCGCGCGAGCAGCTGGTTCAGCCCGCCCCCCCCGTGCAGCCTGCTGCCCCTGTGCAGCGCATGCAGGCTCCTGCTCCTGTGCAGCCCCAGGCGCCTCAACCGGAAGAACGGTTCGCAGCCCTGCCTTCGGCTCTTGCGCCGCCACCCCCGTCGGTCAAGCCGCCGGCGCCAAAACCGACCGCCCAGAAACGACGCCCCAGAAAGAAGAAGCGGCGGCCAGCTGAGCGGCCCGCCGCCGCACCTGAGCCCAGGCCAAGGTCGAAGCCGGCCACGCTCGTTCCCGATTTGACGGCGCTTGACCGCTCGGGCCTGAAGAAGGCCATCATCTGGTCGGAAATCGTTGGGCTGCCGGTTACCAAGCGCCGCCGGATAGGCCACCGCCCGCCGACCCTCCCGGAATAGCGTCGCACCCCGGCAACCGGCGCACCGGGCCGCCGGGGCCATAGAGAGAGGCCGTGAAGACCTTCACTTTTGCCTTCCTGGTCGGCAGTCTCCTGGTCTTTTCGGCCTGGGCGAAGACGTCCGCAGATCCCGCCCACGCTTCCCGCGGGCAGCGCGTTGCTGCAAGCTCGCCGGCTGCCGGGGCGAAGCGCCCCAATGCCGGCCCGCTCCTGCGCACGCTTTTCAGAATCGTTCACGTCTTCGCGCTGGTCTTCATGGTCCTCGTGGTGTTCGCGCTCCTATTCGAGAAGCGTTTCATCTTCCACCCGATGCGGCATCCGGGCGGGGATTGGGATGCGCAGGGCGCCGCCATCGAGGACTGCCATTTCACCTCCGCCGATGGCGTGCGCCTGCACGGATGGTGGCTGCAGGCAGAGGGGGTGGCGGACGGTCCCGTGCTGCTGTGGTTTCACGGCAATGCCGGCAACATCACCCACCGGGCGGAGAACCTGCGCCTGCTGGCCGTGCACGGGCTGAGCGCGCTCAGCGTCGACTACCGCGGCTACGGCCGCAGCGGGGGAAGCCCGTCCGAGCGGGGGATCTATCTGGACGGGGAGGCGGCCTACGACTACCTGACCGGGGAGCGCGGCGTCGCCCCGGGGCGCATCGTTAGCTACGGGCGGTCGCTGGGCACGTCGGTGGCCGTGCACGTTGCGCTGGAGCGCCCGACCGCGGCGCTCGTGCTGGAGGGCGCCATGTCCAGCGCCCGGGCCATGGCCCGGCGGATGATGCCGTTGCTGCCGGTCTGGCCGTTCATTCGCGCGCGCCTTGACAACGTCGGGCGCATCCGGGCCATCGATGTTCCGGTGCTTGTCATGCACGGGGAGCGCGACGAGATCGTCCCCTTCGGGCAGGGCAGGGCCGTCTACGACGCTGCGCCCGAACCAAAGGAGTTCTATCGCATCGAAGGCGCCGGCCATAACGACACCTACGAGGTTGGTGGCGAGGCCTATTGGCGGGCGCTGGTGGGGTTCTGCGACGGGGCGGTCCGGCGCGAGGGGAAGGTTGAAAATTCCCCTCGGGAAATGGGGGACGGCCCGCTACAATAGAAGCGTGGCCCCGCCTCCTGTCCCTGGCGGGTTCTGGGGAAGGAGATATGTCGATGGCAAGGGCGCCGGTCGTGGCGGGGCAGTTCTATCCGGCCGGGGCGGAGGGACTGCGGAGCATGATAGCCGGCTACACGCCGGTCGTCGAGGACAGGCGGGAGGCCCTGGGCGTGCTGAGCCCCCACGCGGGCTACGTCTTCTCGGGCGCAACGGCGGGCCGCGTCTTCGCGCAGGTCCGCATTCCCGACACGGTGATACTCCTCACGCCCAGCCACCGGTACCCCTCGCCGCCGTGCGCCCTGTGGACGGGTGGCCCGTGGGAGACGCCCCTGGGTGAGGTCGCATTGCACGAGGGGGTGTGCTCGGCCCTGGCAAAGCTGCCCATGGTAACGGCCGACGACCGGCCACACGTGCCCGAACACTCCGGGGAGGTGGTGCTGCCGTTCATCCAGTATCACCGCCCGGACGTGCGCATCGCGGTGATCTGCGTGACGCAGAGCGCCACTGCGGACCAGTTGCTCGCGCTCGGGAGCGGCATCGCGCAGGTCCTCGGCGCGTGCGACGAAGGGGACGCCCTGGTGGTGGCCAGCAGCGACATGTCCCACGAGGACGGGCCGCAGGCCAAGGAGACCGTCATGCGTCAGGACCCGCTGGCGATTGCTGAGATGGAGCGGCTCGACCCGGCTGGCCTGATGCGCGTGTGCATGGAGCGGGGAGTGACCATGTGTGGCGTGCTCGTGGCCGCAGCAATGATGGCATGTGTGGGGGTGCGTGGCGGCACCGGGGGGGAGGTAATCCACCGCGCGACGAGCGCAGATTCACCCCTGGGGCGCGGCGACTATGTCGTCGGCTACGTGGGAATGGCGTTCCGCCGAACGCGAACCGTTCGCCGGCACGCTCACTCAAACGCGCGGAACTTGTTCCCCTTCGCCTTGCAGACTGGACACTCCTTCGGCGCCTTGCCATCGGCAGTGTAGCCGCAAACCTCGCAGACCTGGATGGCGCCGAGCTTGGCGTCCTTGCCCTTGTCCACCGCCGCTTTGGCCTTTGCGTACATGGCGGCGTGGGTCTTCTCCGCCGAAAGGGCATAATAGAAACTGTGCGCGGCCCGTTTCTCGTCCTGGGCTTCGGCCACGGCCTTGTAGGCGGGATACATCTCGTCGACCTCGAAGGTCTCGCCCTCTATGGCTCCGGCGAGATTCTGCGAGGTGCTGCCGATGCCGAACCCGGCCCCCGCCGCGACGCCGCAGGCGCCCCCTTGCCTCCGGAGCACCGAGAAGTGGCCGTTGGCATGGATCTCCTCGGCGAAGGCGATGGCGCGGAACAGGCGCGCCACGTTCGAATAGCCTTCCTTCTCCGCCTTGCCGCTCCATGTCCGATAGCGCATGTGCGCCATGGATTCACCACCGTAAGCGCTCCGCAGGTTCGTCGCCGTCATCTCGTGCATCCTTGCCTTGCTCCTTTGCGTGAAGGCGTCCTTCTCCTGAACATCCGGCTCCGCGCCGGCGCCATCCCCGGTACATTCCAGCATACCTGCAAGCGGGCGGCACGTAAAGCACCCCGGTGGCTTCTGCTGCTCGGAGCAACGGGCTCCGCCCCTCAGTGCAGGAACCAGCGCATGCCAGAGTGGATCATCACCATGCCGTACTGATCCGCGGCGGCCGTCACCAGGTCGTCCCGCGCTGCGCCGCCGGCCTGGAGCACGTACTGGACGTTGCTGCGGGCGGCGCGGTCGATGTTGTCGCGGAAGGGAATGAAGGCGTCGGAGCTGAGCGCGATCCCGTCGAAGCCGGCCGTCCACTCGGTCCGCTCCCGGCGGTTGAGCGGTTCGGGCGCCCCGTCGAGCTGGGCCTGAAGCGCGTCCATCTCCGCCTCGCTCAGCTCGTCCCAGAGCAGGAATGAGTCGACCACGTTGGTCTTCTCGATCCGGCCCAGGCCGCCCTTGAACCCGAGGCCCAGCACGCGCGGGTGCTGCTGAAGCAGCCACTTGTCGGCCTTGGCGCAGGCGAGGCGCGTGCAGTGCACTCGCGACTGCTGCCCGGCGCCCATGCCGATGACCTGCCCGTCGCAAGCGAGGCAGACTGAGTTCGACTGGGCATACTTCAGCGCGATGGTCGCCACCAGGAGGCTTTGCGCGGCATCAGCGGCGACATGCTTCTTCTTCGACACCACGTTGCCGAGCAGATCGCGGGTGACTTTCGCGGTGTTGCGCGTCTGCTCCATGCGCAAGCCGAAAACGTCCTTGACCTCGATCTCCGGCGGCTCGTAGGATGGGGCGATTTCCATGATGACGTACTTGCCGTCCTTCTTCTTCCTCAGCGCTTTCAGGGCCTCGGGCTCGAAGGCGGGGGCGATGATGGCATCGGAAACTTCGCGCCCGATCAGTCGAGCCACGTCCGCATCGGCCGGGTCGCTCAGCGCGGCGCAGTCGCCGAAGGAGCACATTCTGTCACCGCCGCGCGCCCGGGCGTAGGCGGTGGCGATAGGGCTCAGGTCGGTCTCGGGGATCATCTGCGAGCGGCGAAATGCTTCCTTCCATTCCCCGGCGACCGCCGCGCCTGCGGGGCTGACGTGCTTGAAGGATGCGGCGCCGGGCAGGCCGGTGGCCTCTTTGAGTTCCCGGGCGAGCTGCCACGCGCCCAGCGCGTCCAGAATATTGATGGCGCTGGGGTTGCCGTTGAGAACGCGCAGGGGCGGATTCGGCATGTCCGTCACCAGCCGCGCAAACGCCTGGTGCGGATTGCAGCCGTACTTCAGCTTGGTCTCCATCAGCGGCCCTCCTCCTTCTCATCGTCGATCACTGCCGTGCTGGTGAGAGGTGGACAGTCTACCGGGTTGTGGGGCTTCTGGAAACCGGAAGCCGGTCACTGGAAGCTGTCGTTCGCGGTGGCGGGCGGGTTCCCTGCCTTTTCGGTGGCGCAGGCGGGCCCAAACGCTTACCATCTCTTAGAGACGGGTCTTGCATGAGAGCATGCGCCGGGCGGGCGTTGCTTCGAGGTCAGTCGCGGGCGAAAGGATAGTGTGATGATTCTGGACCGGCTGGGCAAGGCAGAGCGGTATCTGGCGCTTCACCCCGGGTTTGCCATGGCTTTCGAGTACCTGCGTTCCGCTGCCACGGCCTCCCTGGAGGCGGGACGGCATGAGGTGGACGGTGAGGGCGTCTACGCCATAGTTGTGGACGCGGACGGGAAGGGACAGGCGGGGACGAAGCTGGAGACCCACCGGAAACACATCGACATCCAGTTCTGCGTTGAGGGCTGCGACTGCATCGGCTGGCGCAGTGCTGCGGACTGCGCCAGTGAGGGCGCGGGATACGATGAGAGCAAGGACTGCGAGCTTTTCGCGTCCCCGCCGGACCTCTGGGTCGAGACGCCGCCGGGCGTCTTCGCGATCTTCTTCCCCGAGGACGCCCACGCTCCGATGGGCGCGACCGGCCCGCTGCGCAAGGTCGTCGTGAAGGTGGCCGTATAGAGATAACGGGGCGTGGGGGACTGCACAGCGTCAGTGCGAGGAAGACAACCGCCGTGACATGGGAGTAAGCCAATGACTGTTTCCCAGAAGGATCGCGAGGTCGTTCGTGGACTCGCCAGGCAGGTGATGGAGATCGCGGCCCTGCCGGTGCAGGACGAGAAGCGCGCCATGTGGACGAAGCTCAACCGTCTCGAGAAGGTGCGCCCCATGGTCTGGATCAATGAGGTGCCGTGGGATGAGTTCGAGGAGGAAGAGCTTCAATGCCGGAGCGAGGACGAGTTCTGCCGCGTCGTGGAAACAGGGCTTCGCACCTCGCTCTACCTGTGGCGCCACATGCGCACCGATATGGTGGTGGACCCCGTCTTCTACACCAACTACGTCTATCACGACACCGGGTTTGGCGTACGGGCGGAGACCGTCCGCGGCGAGAGCGCGGTCGGCTTCGGGGCCTTGGGCTACATCCCCGTCATCAAGACAGACGCGGACATTGAGCGCATCCAGATCCCGAAGGTCACGGCGGACTGGGAGGCGACCGAGCGCAACTACGAGATGGCGTGCACCCTGATCGGCGACGTCATGCCGGTCCAGAAACGTGGCGTGTGTCACATATGGTTCGCCCCCTGGGACCAGCTCATCGTGTGGTGGGGCGTCACGGAGTTGATGACCGACATGGTGGACCGCCCCGCATTCGTGCATAAGGGCGCCTCGCGCATGGTGGACGCGCTCATCGGCCGCCTGGAACAACTGGAGGAGCAGGGGCTTCTGTCGTTGAGCGACGGCAACCATCGCGTCGGTGCCGGGGGCCTGGGCATAACGGACGAGTTGCCCCAGGCAGACTACGGCGGCGGCAACGTGCGGCCTATCGACCAGTGGGGCGCCTCGACTGGGCAGATCTTCTCAGAGGTCTCGCCCGCCATGCACGATGAGTTCTGCCTCCAGCACGAGATGAGGTGGCTGGAGCGCTTCGGGCTGAACTGCTACGGTTGCTGCGAGCCCCTGCACCACAAGGTCAACATTCTCAGGAAGATCCCGCGCCTGCGCCGCATCTCGATGAGCACGTGGGTCGACATCGACAAGGGGGCCGAGGCGCTCGGGCACGACTACATCTTCTCCTTCAAGCCGAACCCTGCGGTCTTTGCCTGGGACAAGTGGGACCTCGAAGTGGCCCGCAAGGACCTTCGCAACATGCTGGATAGGACGAGGGGCAACGTGGTCGAGATCATCATGAAGGACCTCAGCACGTGCCGGCGCGACCCCCGCCGCCTCTGGGAATGGTGCGACCTTGCCGTGGAACTGGCCGAGGAGTACGCGTAGGGGAACGTCGAAGTCCGAATGACGAGGCGCCAGCGGGAGGCGTACCCGCTCGATTGCCGCGGCGGGAGGCCCATTTTTGCGGTTGACGCCCGCTGTGGCGGCGGTCTATATTGGTTTGTTGTAAGTTGTTCCCATGCCGGGGCGCAATCTGGAGGTGCGACTCGTGGCTCGCCTGTTACCGGTCATCGTTTTGTCCGCTCTCCTGGCGGCGGCGCCTGCAGTGCGCGGGGCGGACGACGAGACCGAGGAAGCGGCGCGGAAGCTCTGCGTGAGCGCCTTCGAAGAAGAGGGCCTGAAGCTAAAGGAACGCGTCGAGATCTGGGAGAAGCTCGTCAAGGAGTATCCGGAGGCCAAGTGGGCGGATGACGCGCTA
>CAZHPE010000094.1:9498-11168 GCA_964534775.1 uncultured candidatus Brocadiaceae bacterium | reverse complement strand
TACAGACCTCTGGATTCTCTCACAACTCCTGGATCAATTCTCGGGGAAGGGGTCACTCTCACGCTGTCCCCGCGTTAAGGTCCAGGGTTACATAATAAGCACGACACCGAGGGGCCGTCCACTGTCGCGGCTCGGTCAGGCAACGGAGTCCTCCTATGCCCACAGCCAAAAGAAACTCTGCTTGGAATTGCGACTGCTCACCGCGCCCTCTCCTGGCCTCCAGGCCGGCGGAGGACCAATCGGCGTCAGGCCGGCACCCGGCCGGCGGGAGGATTTGCGGAAATGCCGCCCGTTCTCATAACCGCCGGGTACGCAATATGTTGTGTGGTCGGTGGTCTGAGCGCCATATATGTTGCACCTTTTTCTCCCTTGAGCTTTTGTGCCCACACCCTTAGAATGGCCTGAGGAGCGGCCGCCCGACGCCGATCCGCCGCCAGTCGCGGCACCCTGACACCGGGCCTCAGCGGGTTATTCGTCACTGGATATTGGCCATTCACCCCCGGGGGATTGGCATGGCAGCGTCCTTCTGTCATCTGCACGTTCACACCGAGTACAGCCTGCTCGACGGCGCCTGCCGCATCAAGCGCATGGCCGCCATGGCCTCGCGGATGGGCATGCCGGCCGTCGCCATGACGGATCACGGCAACATGTTCGGCACAGTGACGTTCTGCGAGGAGATGCACAAGGCGGGCGTCAAGCCCATCATCGGCTACGAGGCCTACCTCACCCCGGGCGACCGCCGGGACCGCACCTTCACCGGCGCAGGTCGCGACCTGAACCACCTCACGCTCCTCGCCCGCAACATGGCCGGCTACCAGAACCTGCTCAAGATCGCCAGCTTGGCCTACATCGAGGGCTTCTACTACAAGCCGCGCGTGGACTGGGAACTGCTGAGCGAGAACGCCGAGGGGCTCATCTGCCTGAGCGGGTGCCTCGGGAGCCGGCTGAACCAACTCCTGCTGACCGACTCCCACGCGGCGGCCGAGAAGTGGCTCGGGGACATGCGCGAGCTGTTCCCACCGGACGCCTTCTACGTGGAGCTTCAGAACCACGGCCTCCCCGATCAGCTCAAGGTGCTGCCCGAGACGCTCAAGCTCGCGCGCAAGCTCGACATCCCCGTCGTGGCCACCAACGACGCCCACTACCTCGAGGCCGCCGACCGCTCGTGGCACGACGTGCTGCTGTGCATCAATACCCGCAGCGCGCTGAACGACCCGAAGCGCTTCCGAATGGAGAGCGACCAGCTCTATTTCAAGTCCGCGGAGGAGATGGCGAACCTGTTCCCCGACGAGCCCGATGCGCTGGCCAACACGCTGCGCATCGCGGAGGTATGCGACGTGAAGCTGGATGAGTCGCTGAAGTTTCCGAGCTTCCGTCAGGAAGGCGTAGAGGACAACGTGGCCCACCTGCGCGTCTTGGCCAAGGGCTCCCTCCAGGAGCGCTACGGGGAGCTGGGCGAGGAGATGCGCGAGCGCGTCGACCGCGAGCTGGACGTGATCGAGCAGATGGGGTATGTGGACTACATGCTGATCTGCTGGGACTTCGCGCGCTTCGCAAGGGAGAATGAAATCCCGATCGGCATGCGCGGCAGCGGCTGCGGCAGCCTTGTGGCGCACGCACTGGGCCTGAGCGACTTCAACCCCATGGACTACGACCTGATATTCAGCCGC
>CAZHPE010000094.1:0-9488 GCA_964534775.1 uncultured candidatus Brocadiaceae bacterium | reverse complement strand
TTCCTGGACCCGGAGCGGCGCGAGCAACCGGACATCGACATCGACCTGTGCGACGTACGCCGCGAGGAGGTCATCGACTACGTGCGCGAGCGCTACGGCCAACAGAGTACCGCACAGATCATCACGTTCGGGACGCTTGCGCCGCGCAACTGCGTGCGCGACGTAGGCCGCGTGCTAGAGGTGTCCCTGGAAAAGGTTGACCGGGTGGCGAAGATGATTCCGGCGGGGCCGAAGATGACCTTCGAGAGCGGCCTGCGGGCATCGCCGGAGTTGCGCGAGCTGGCCGAGAAGGACGAGGAGGTGGCGCGCATCCTCGACTATGCCCGCCACATCGAGGGCCTGCCGCGCCATGCCAGCACGCACGCCGCGGGTGTCGTCATCGCGGACCGGCCGCTCCGCGAGCTTATCCCGCTCTGCCAGAGCAGCGAAGGCGTGCTGATGACGCAGTGGGCGATGGACGAACTGGCCCACGTTGGCATGCTGAAGATGGACTTCCTGGGGCTGCGGCAGCTCACGATCATCGACCGGGCCCTGAGGCTCATCGCCGAGCGGGGCGGCGAGGTGCCGAGTCTGGATGCCGCCGACCTCGACCTGCACGACCCGGCCACCTACGAGCTGCTCTCGGAAGGGAGGACCGCCGGAGTCTTCCAGTTCGGCAGCGATGGGATGAGGCAGCTCCTGCGCAAGCTCCAGCCCACGAGCATGGAGGACCTGATCGCCGCCGTAGGGCTTTACCGCCCGGGGCCACTCCAGAGCGGCATGATAGATGACTTCATCGAGCGCCGACACGGCCGCGCACAAACCGAGTATCCGCACCCCGCCTTGGAGCCGATCCTGCGTCCCACCTACGGCGTGATCGTCTACCAGGAACAGATCATGCGCATCATCAACCAAGTGGCGGGCGTCGGCATGGCCGAGGCCCTGACTGTTATCAAGGCGATCGGCAAGAAGAACCAGGGCGTAATCGAGAAGGGCCACAAGTCGTTTGTGGACGGGGCGGTAGCAAAGGGCGTGGACGAGGAGACGGCCGAAGGAATCTTCGGGCTCATCCTGCACTTCGGCGGCTACGGGTTCAACAAGGCGCACACTGCAGCCTACGCGTTCGTGGCCTATCGCACGGCCTACCTCAAGGCCCACCATCCGACCGAGTTCATGGCCGCCAGCATCTCGTGCGAGATGGGCGACACGGGCAAGGTGGTCGCGCTGATGGAGGCCTGCGCCAGGCTCGGCATCAGGGTCCAGCCGCCCGACGTCAACGAGAGCGGCGCGGACTTCCGCGTCGTCAGGGACGGCGTGATCCGGTTCGGCATGGGAGCCATCAAGAACGTGGGCAAGAAGGCCGTCGAATCCCTCATCCAGGAACGCGAGAAGGGCGGGCCTTTCGCTAGCATCTTCGAGTTCGCCGAGCGCGTCAGCTCCCAGGACGTCACGCGGGCGGCGGTCGAGGCCCTCCTGAAGGCCGGGTGCTTCGATGAGCTTCCCGGCGAGCGCGCGCAGCAGCTTGCCGTGCTGGACACTGCGCTCAAGGCCGGCGCGCGCGTCCGGCGCGATAGGGACATGGGCCAGGTATCGCTCTTCGGCAATGACGCCGAGGTGAAGGACCCGGCAGAGCGCGCCGAGCTGAACCTGCCGAAGGTTCCCCCGCTCGGCCAGCGCGAGCTGGCCCGGCAGGAAAGCGAAGCGCTGGGGATGTACGTGCGCTACGACCCGCTCGCACAGCACCGCGCGCAGCTCGCGCGCCTGACAAGCGCCGCTGGCGACGAGATCGACTCCCTGCCCGATGGCGAGCACGTGGTCGTGGGCGGCCTGGTGGAGGCCGTGCACAAGCGCCGCACACGCGAAGGGAGGGAGAGGGCCGTGCTCAAGGTCCTCGACACCAGGGGCTACGTGGAGTGCCTGCTGTTGGGGCGCGCCTACGATCGGTTCATCGAAGCGGCGCAACCCGACGAGGTGTTGCTCCTGTCCGGGACGATCGGCCGCCGACAGGGCAGCGCGGTCCGAGTCGACCAAGTCGCCCGCATACAGGATGCCGCAACGAGTTTCGCTGCCTCCCTGGAGGTTCGCGTGCCCTGCTGCGATGTGGGCCCCGGCGCATGGAGCCGGATCAAGGAGATACTTGCGGGCCACAAGGGACGGCTGCCGGTGGTATTCGACCTCGAGAGCGGCGGCGTGCTGCTGCGCTGCGCCGCTGCGAGCGGCCAGTGCGTGGAGGCATCGGAGCGTCTGGCCCTTGAGCTTGAGGAGTTGCTCGGCCCGGGCACAGTCCGTTTCGGCATGAAGCCGAACGGTTCGGAAGAACGACGCACCCCCGGCAGGAGAAGGCGGAGACCGGCATGAGGGTTATCGGGATCGACCCGGGCACGCAGGTCTGCGGCTACGGCATCGTCGACTGCAACGGTCCCGACCTGAAGGCGGTGGACTACGGCGTGGTGCGCTGCACAGCGGGCGCCTTGCCCGAGCGCCTGGGCACGATCTACGGCGGCCTCAGGCAGGTCATGGCCCGCCATGGGCCCGAGGCGGCGGCCGTCGAGGGGGCCTTCTACGGGCGCAACCCGCGCACGGCGATCAAGATCGGCGAGGCGCGCGGCATGGTGCTGGTGGCTGCGGCGGGGCTGGAGGTTGCCGAGTATCCTCCCGCAACGGTCAAGCAAGCCGTCGCCGGAACCGGCCGCGCCACCAAGTCACAGGTGCAGCAGATGGTGCGGCTGATCCTCGAACTTCCCGAGCTTCCCGAGCCCCTGGACGCCTCCGACGCCCTCGCCCTCGCCATCTGCCACTGCCACCGCGCGCGGCTGGCGGGGCTGACGTGACCCGAACTACGCAAATCGCCCGGCCCTATTCTTCGTCGGGCCCGGGAAACACCTCCGCGTCGGCGGCCGAGGGTTCCTCGGACTCTTGGTCGTCGGCTTGGTGGAACACGAACGCGCCGATTTCCCTCACCCCGCGCCCTTTCAGTTCCCCGATCAACTCCATGACCTCGTCCGGCTCCCCCCTGACCGTGTAGACGATCGTTGGCCCCCGCCGATAGGCGCGGATGCCGCGCGTGGCGTCGAACGGCGAAGACATCGGCACGAGGGAGTGCGGATGTTCCTGCTCGGCATCGTTGTTCTCGGGGGGATCGTTCTTGGCCATGGTGAACGGAAAGCCGCTGCCCATTCTCTTCTGCCAGCTCACGCCGCGCGATGCGTGACGAATCCACCGTACCGACCCACGATTATACCCGCACCGCGTGGCAGTGGCAAGAAAGTGACTCTCTTGGCAGCCGCACGATGGGGGAGAGCCGACGGAGGGGCAAGTCCCAACCGGACCCGCGGCCACCGAGAAAGAACTGGACCTGAGGATCGCGGGTGGGTTATGCTCGGCGCTGGCATTGTCGTTCATGATCTTCTGCAGAGGCTCCTGGTGAAAGCAGCCCGAGTTAGCGTTGTCATGCTCGTTATGGCCGCGGGGTTGGCGGTTCTCTTGCGCTGTAAGGAGGGCGCAAGGTCCGGTGGCCAGCCGGCCAATACGTGGGAAGGCGCCCCGCCGGATGAACCCGCACCGGTGGACGCTGCCGCACGGGCGGCTCCACAGCCTGCGCCGCGCTCATTCAAGGTCGTCCATGTGTTCGTAGCACTCTGCGACAACCGCCACCAGGGCATCGTGCCGGTGCGCGCGGAGCTGGGCAACGGGCAGGACCCACGCACCAACCTGTATTGGGGCGCGCGGCAAGCCCGAGGTGTTGGAGCGCGTCGTCTTCGAGAGCGCAGGCCCGGCTCCCCGCGTCTACATCGTGGCCGACGCGTACGACGGATCAAAGATGGAGCAGGCGCTTAGGGACTTCTTCAGCGCCGCCAGCGGGCGCCTGAGGAACGAATCCCATCTGGGCCGGGCGGAGGACGCGCTACGCGTGGAGGCAGGCGGCCGAGCCAACCTCGTATGATTCGTCGGCCACAACGGCCTGATGAACCTATCTATGGATGAGTATCCCGAGCGACGTGGCAGGGACGGGCCAGCCTCTGCGGTGGTCCTTGCGTGCAAGAGCTACCCTTACTTCAAAGGGCTACTGCGCCGCGCAGGGTGTGAGCCGCTGCTCACGACGGCCGGCCTGATGGCGCCCGAGGCCTACACATTGGACGCGGCGATAAGGAGCTGGTATCGGGGCGATCCTCCCGAAACCTCGCGCCAGGAGGCCGGTAGAGCTTACGCAGAGTACCAGCGAATCAGCGAGCGCGCCGGCGCCGGGCTTTTTGTGGCAGGCTGGGACGACTGAGGCCCCCGGCACCTGCAGGCGCATCGGGAACCTGTAAAAATCGCGGGCAACGTCCGCGCTTCAGCATGAGAGGTACACCATGGCACACCACCGCGTCTACGTCGCCGACAGCCGTACGATGCCGGAGTTGGCGGACGAGGCCGTGCGTCTGATCGTCACGAGCCCGCCCTACTGGTGCATCAAGGACTATGCCTACCCCGGCCAGATCGGCCGCGACCAGACATACGAAGAATACCTCGCGGACCTGGGCCTGGTGCTGGGCGAATGCCACCGCATGCTTGCGCCGGGGTGCCGCGCGGCGATCAACATTGGCGATCAGTACCTGCGCGCCAAGGAGCACGGGCGCTACCGCGTGCAGTCCATCCCGGCCGACATCATCCGCATGGGGCGTGACATCGGCTTCGACTTCATGGGCAACATAATCTGGGAGAAGGTTTCCACCACCCGCACCACCGGTGGCGGCGTGTGGATGGGCTCGACCTACTATCCGCGGGACGGGCATTTCACCTACGAGCACGAATACATCATCCTGCTGCGAAAGCCCGGCAAGGCACCCGCGCCCTCCGCCGAGCAGAAAGAGAAAAGCCGCCTGACAAAGGAGCAACGCGTCGAGTGGTTCCGGGGCGCCTGGCGCATCCCGCCCGCGCGCCAGCAGGGACACGTGGCCATGTTCCCGGTCGAGCTGCCCCGGCGGCTCATCCTCATGTACAGCTTCAGGGGGGAGACGGTCCTGGACCCATTCCTCGGGAGCGGGACCACGGCGCTCGCCGCCGAGTTGACGGGCCGGGAGAGCGTAGGCTACGAGATCAACCCCGACTTCGAACCCCTCATCCGGCAGAAGCTCGCCCCGACGCGCGACATCTCCAGCCCGCCTGCCGAACTCACCGTCGAACGGCCCCCCCGCCCCGGCACGTGAGCCGGATGGCACGACATGTCGTGCCCCTACAGCCATCTTCGCAGCCGGATGCTAGTCCTGCCGGGTCTGGGCCATGGCCTCGCGCTCCTGGGCCAGGCGCATATCCTTGATCTTCATCAGGCGCGTGATGTTGCTGCGCTCGTTCTCGTCCAGCTTGCTTTGGATGTACTTGACGGTCTCGCGGATGTCGGGAATCATGACGTATTCAAGGGCGTTGACGCGACGGCGCGTGCGCTGGATTTCGTCCATGAGCAGCCAGACGCTCTGTTCGAGCCCCGCCAGTTCAAGGACTTTCGGCAGAAACTCGTGCAGCCCGGCCACGGCCTCGTCCAGGGCCAGCGGCGCGTCCAGGAAGCTGTAGCCCCGCCCCGGCCCGGCCTCGCCCTCGAACTGCGGCACGCGGACGCTCAGCAGATTGCGCTCGCTGACGGTGAGCGAGAGGTCCCCCTTGGACTGCGTCAGGGCCGCTTCCACTGTTTCTGCCGAACTCGTCACCCGCGCGAGCACGAAGAGCTTGATCAGCTTGGGGTAGGCGTCGTCGAACTCGTGTCGCGCGACGCGGTAGCGGTCGACGAGGTCCATGAACTCCTTCATGAGCCCTTCGAGCTTGTCCTTGAGCAGACCGTGCCCGTGCACGGCGATGGCAAGCCGCCGTTTGAGCTTCATCAGCTCCATGCGTGTGGGGTTTATTCTTAGTCGCGCCATCTTCCATCCATCGGCTGAAAATGACGAATGACGAAATCAGAATACCGATTCACTGTTTCCCTTGGCCTCTCGATAGTACTTATCGATATGCTCGTCGCGTATTCGCTTCAGCTCTCCCCTCGGCAGCATGCTCAACAGCTCCCAGCCGATCTCCAGCGTGCGTTCGACGGTTCGGTTCTCGTCCTCGCCCTGGCGGATATAGCGGTCCTCAAAGCCCTCCGCGAAGCGCACATACCGCACGTCCATCGTGCTCAGCGCGCTCTCCCCGAGCACAAGCGCCAGCTCCTGCGCGTTCTTGCCCCGCGCGTAGGCCGCGTAGAGCTGGTTCATGACGTCGGCGTGGTCGGCACGCGTCTTGCCCTCGCCGATGCCCTTGTCCTTCAGTCGCGAGAGGCTCGGCAGCACGTCCACCGGCGGGTAGACGCCCTCGCCGTACAGCGGGCGGCTGATAATGATCTGCCCCTCGGTGATGTAGCCGGTCAGGTCCGGGATCGGGTGCGTCTTGTCGTCCTCGGGCATGGTGAGGATGGGGAACTGCGTGATGGAGCCAGGCTTGTCCTTGATGCGGCCGGCGCGTTCGTAGATGGTCGACAGGTCGGTGTACATGTATCCCGGATAGCCGCGCCGCCCCGGCACCTCTTTGCGCGCGGCCGAAATCTCGCGCAACGCCTCGCAGTAGTTCGTCAGGTCGGTGAGGATGACCAGGATGTGCATGTCCTTCTCGAAGGCGAGGTACTCGGCGGTCGTGAGAGCGATGCGCGGGATGGCGATGCGCTCGATAGGCGGGTCGTCGGCTAGGTTGATGAACATCACGGCGCGCTCGATTGCACCCGTGCGGCGCAGGTCGGTCATGAAGAAGTTGGCTTCCTCGAACGTGATGCCCATGGCGGCGAAGACCACCGCGAACTTCGCGCCGGCCTTCAGCACCGCAGCCTGCCGCGCGATCTGTGCGGCCAGACGGTTGTGGGGCATGCCGCTGCCGGAGAAGATCGGCAGCTTCTGCCCGCGCACCAGCGGGTTGAGGCCGTCGATTGTCGAGATGCCCGTTTGGATGAACTCGTTCGGGTAATCGCGGGCGTAGGGGTTCAGGGGGTTGCCGTTGATGTTGAGGCGCTTCTCGGGGATGATCTCCGGCCCGTCGTCGATGGGCCGTCCGAATCCGTCGAATATGCGCCCGAGCATGTCGAGCGAGACCCCGATCTCCTGTCCTCTGGCCAGAAACTTGACCTTGGTCTGCTCGGTCTTGATACCGCTGGTGCCCTCGAAGACCTGGATCAGGGCCTTGTCCTCGTTTATGTCCAGCACACGGCCGCGCCGGGTCTCGCCATCGGCAAGCTCGATCTCGGCCAGCTCGCCGTAGGTCACGCCCTCGACCTCCTCCACGAGCATCAGCGGCCCAACGATGTCCCTGACGGTAAGGTACTCTTTAGACACTGGCTTCCTCCTCCCCGGACGTCTCGTCTTCCTGCGGTTCTCCGGTCATTTCGCCGCCGAGTTGCTCCCGCACCTGCTGGTTGAGCGCCTCGAAGTCGGCGAGCTTGTCCTGTGGTACTCGCTTGGCCCTCGATATGGCCTCCACGGCTGGTATCTCGAGAATCTCCTCCAACTCCCTGCCCGCTTCCAGGGTCTTCTGCGTCAGTTCGTAGTAGAGCAGGATAACCCCCAGGAGCTTGAACTGCTTCTCCGGAGAGGAGTAGGTATCGATGTCGTCGAAGGCGCTCTGGTGGAGGAAGTCCTCGCGGATCATCCTCGCAACCTCGATCAGGAGCCTGTCCCGCGGCGCCAGGGATTCCACGCCCACCAGTTGCACCAGCTCTTCGAGCTCCGACTCGCGCTGCAGTATGCCCATGGCCGCCGTTCGGTTGGCCGACCACAGCTCGTCCACGTTCTTGTCGGCCCACTCGTCCACCGCCCCCTGATAGAGCGAGTAGCTGCGCAGCCACGAGATGGCCGGGAAATGCCGCGCCGCGGCCAGCTTGTCCTCCAGGCTCCAGAACACCTGCACCACGCGGAGCGTGGCCTGCACGACGGGCTCCGACAGGTCGCCGCCGGGGGGCGAGACGGCGCCGACAACGCTCAGGCTCCCCTCGCGCCCGTCGCTGCCAAGGCACTGGCAGCGACCCGAGCGCTCGTAGAACGAGGCGATCCGGCTGGCGAGGTAGGCCGGGTAGCCTTCCTCGCCGGGCATCTCTTCCAGCCGGCCGGAGATCTCGCGCATGGCCTCCGCCCAGCGGCTGGTCGAGTCCGCCATCAGGGCCACGTCGTATCCCATGTCGCGGAAATATTCGGCGATAGTGATGCCGGTGAAGACCGAGGCCTCGCGCGCGGCCACGGGCATGTTCGAGGTGTTGGCAATCAGGACGGTGCGTTTGATCAGCGGCTGGCCGCTGCGAGGGTCGTGCAACTCGGGGAACTCCATCAGCACGTCGGCCATCTCGTTGCCGCGCTCGCCGCAGCCTACGTAGACGATGACGTCCGCGTCGGCCCACTTGGCAAGCTGATGCTGCACTACCGTCTTGCCGCTCCCGAACGGGCCGGGCACGCACGCGGTGCCGCCCTTGGCGAGCGGGAAGAGCATGTCGATGACCCGCTGCCCGGTGATAAGAGGGATCGCGGGCGGCAGCTTCCTGACGGTCGGACGGTCGTGCCGCACCGGCCAGCGCTGCATCATGGTTACCTCGACCCGCGCGCCCTCCGCTTCGATGACCGCCACCGGCTCGATGATGGTGGCCTCCACCTCTTTGATGCTCACCACCTTGCCGCGCAGGTTCTGCGGCACCATCACGCGGTGCTCCACCACGGGCGTCTCCTGCACTGTGCCCAGAATGTCCCCGCCCACCACCTCCTGGCCTTCCTTCACGCTCGGACGGAAGTGCCACTTCGCCTCCCGGTCCAAGGCCGGAATCTCCGCCCCGCGCAAGACATAGTCGCCCATGGCCTCCCGAAGGCCGTCCAGGGGCCGCTGCACACCGTCGTAGATCGCCCCGACGAGCCCGGGGCCGAGTTCGACGCTGAGCGCCTCACCGGTCGGATGAACAGGGTCACCCGGGCCGACTCCCTCGGTCTCCTCGTAGCACTGAATTGAATAGGAATCGCCGCGTATCTCGATGACCTCGCCGAACAGCCGCTCCCGACCGATCCGCACCATCTCGTGCATCTTGGTGCCCCCGAGCCCCTCAGCCACAACCAGGGGGCCGGAGACCCGCGCCACCCGGCCTTCCGTGCTCTCCTCCATGCTCTGTCGCGTTTCCTGTGCCACAAGACCTCTCCCGGTAGGTTGGGTCATTTCTTCGTTATCAGGTCCACGCCGATGGACTGTTCCATCCCGTGTTTCATCCATTCCAAAGCCATTCCGGCCGAACCCCGATGCGAGGGCACCAGCAGGATCACCGCCCCCCCGGGACGCAGCAGACCGGCGATCAGATCCCGGGTCTCGCCGGCGACGGTTTCGCTGACGAGGATCAGGGCCGGCGCGGGGTCTTTCGCACGCTCGGGGAGCACCGCCTCAAGCTCGGCCGGACTCTCCACCGGCGCGACCTCGACCCCGAGACTCGCAAGCCCGGCGATCTCATCTTTCGGGCCCAGGGCGACGATCTTCGCTCCATCCGCCATGTG
>CAZHPE010000093.1:0-11181 GCA_964534775.1 uncultured candidatus Brocadiaceae bacterium | reverse complement strand
GGCCGCATCGCCGAAGCAGGCGAAGAGGCGGGAGCGCCTGCCGAGGGAACTGAGCCGGATCCCGAGAAGCCGGAGACCGTGGCGCACGACATCGTCGAGGCGCCTTCGGCTGCCGAAGTTGAGCCGGAGCCGGAACCCGCAGCCGAGCCCGCAGCTCCTCCGGTGCGCGTCGATGATGAGCGCGTCGAAGGTGAGCGCGCTGAGGGCCAGCGCCTCGCGCTCTCACCGTATGCGCGAAAGCTCGCCGAGCAGAAGGGAGTCGACTACCGCACCGTCCGGGGCACTGGGCCCGGCGGCCGGATCGTGGCGGGCGACATCGAGGCCGCCGTGAAGCCGACCGAGGGGGCGATAGCCCGCGAGCCCGAACCCGCGCCCGCAATGCCGGACGATGAGCTGCCGGCAATCGAGGTGCGCGAAGGGGAAGCCGAGGTCGAGCGGGCCCCGTACCGCCACCGCACGCAGGCGCGGATCGTCACCGCCGCCAAGCACGCCATCCCGCACTTTTACATGACGCGCGGCGCGGAGGTGACCGGGCTGCTCGCGCGCAAGGCGGAGTTGAAGGAACGGCACGGCGCTTCCGTGACGCACGTGGTCATGCTCGCGGCGGTCCAGGCGCTGAGGGCCCATCCTGAGGCCAACCGCAGCTACGACCGCGGCAACATCATTAAGTGGACGGGCATTCACATCGGCGTGGCGGTTGACACCGACGAGGGGCTGACGGTGGCCGTGCTCAGGGAGGCGCAGGACATGGCGCTGACCGAGATCGCGGCGAAGACCCGGGAGCTGGTGGAGAAGGCGCGCGCGCACGGGCTCTCGGCCGACGAGAGGCGTTATCCCACCTTCACCATCAGCAGTCTGGGCATGTTCGACGTCGAGCACTTCGAGCCCATCATCAACCCGCCGTCCTCGATGACACTCGGCGTCGCGACGGCCCTTGCGACGGCGGTTGCGCGCGGGGACGCGGTGGGCGTGGGCATGGTGATGAGGCTGACGCTTTCGTGCGACCACCGCATCGTCGACGGCGTTACCGCTGCCAGGTTCCTCGGCACGCTCAAGGACCTGCTGGAGAGTCCCGATGCCCTATTCGGAGCGTCCCATGGTTCGTGAAGAACAGGCGAAGTCCAGGGCTTATCCATGCCCCTGCGGGAATGAGGTTGATGGGAGCTCTGTCCGCCCCGGCAAGTCGGTCAGGTGCGGCGTTTGCGGCCGCTGGCACCGGGTGTACGAGCCGCCTCCTCCTCCCGGCGCGGCCCGGACCGAGTTTCTTAAACCAAGAGAACTGGAATGGCTATCCCACGTCGCGGCGGTGCTGGCGTGCATAAGCGTGTTGCCTGGCATTGGCGTGGGCGCCATGCCCGCTGGTCTCGGACGCCTGTTAGGACCTTAAGTCATGTTCGTGTTTGTGCTGGGCTGCTGGTTTGTGGGGCCTGTGTGCGGCCTGCTGGCGATGCTCGGTGCGCTCATAGCTCTGCGGCGCGAGAACGTGCGCGGACGAGCGGAAGCGGCGCTCGCTTTTGTTGTCGGGTTCATGGGGCTGGCTTTTTCGGTTGCATGGGTAGTTCTGCTGAGGCGGGCAACGCGCTGATGCATCATTCCCCCTGCGGGGCATGTGACTGCGCCCCGCCCATAACGACGGATGAGAAACGGCAAAGGCATTTGACCACGGAATCCGCGGAAACGCACGGAAACAGAACACCAGGGGGTCTGTCGTCTTCCGTGTCATTCCGTGTGTTCCGTGGGCAACGAGCCGTAGTGCCGTTTTTCGGTTCATTGGGAGGATACAATGGCCCTTGACGAAAGAACAGGCGAAGTGACCGTGCAAGGGAGTCCGTTGACGCTGCTGGGCAAGGCCCCGAGCGTCGGCGATGAGGCGCCAGAGTTCCGCGTGGTCGACGGCGAGTTCAATGAAGTGAAGCTCTCCGACTTCCGCGGCAAGACGGTCCTTGTAAGCGCCGTCCCGAGCCTGGACACGGGCGTGTGCGCGTTGCAGACGAAGCGCTTCAACGAGGAGGCCGCGAAGCTCCCCGCCGGCGTTGTGGTCCTCACCATCAGCCGGGACCTCCCGTTCGCCCAGACGCGGTTCTGCGGCGCCGAGGGGATTGAGAAGATCAAGGTGCTTTCGGACCACGTGTGGCGTGAGTTCGGCGAGAGGTATGGCGTTTTGATCAAGGAGAACGCGCTGCTGGCCCGCTCCATCTGGGTCATCTCTCCCGACGACAAGGTGCTCCACCGCGAGACCGTCCCCGAGCTGACCGACCACCCGGACTACGACGGCGCGCTCCAGACGGTGAGGTAGGCGGCCGATTTGTGAGGGGGCCCAGCCCGCGCACGACCGCCCGGCAACGATCCTGCACACACCCGGCCATGGCACCAGAGGGAGGCAAGACGATGAAGTCCATTGAAGAGATGGTCGACCACGCGCGGAACGGGAAACGCGGGAGGATCATCCAACTCGCGTGTCTCGCGGCTGTTCTTGCTTTCGCGGGCGTTATGCTCTTTCGCCTGTCGCTCCTTGGCGTGTCGCAACTGACATCTATCCCTTCCGGGTTGGGAGGCATAGAAGCCATGGAGATGGACTTAGTGGCCATGCGTATTGCGGTATCCATGGTGTTCGTGCTGCTGGTTCTCCTTGGGTTGGGGCTCATCTTCAGGGCGCCTGTCGACGAGGTCTTTAGAATTTCGAAGAATGATGTGCTCGTGGAAATGTGGGACAGGATCAAGCGCCTGGAAGAGCGTCTTGATGATGCTGCGCGACGGAGCGATGGCAGTAACGGCACGCGAATGGCGGATGTGTGGATTGGCGACTGGCTGAGAGGGTTTGACGATGACGACAACCGTTCTGCTCATCCGGCACGGCGAGACGGAATGGAACCGGCGGAAGGTCTTCCGCGGCACCGACGTCACCCAAATCGCATGCTCGAGCCCCGTGTCGTGAGAATCGTTTCACCCACTACTCGGATTCATCGTCTGCATACTAGAAAACATCTTCGACGCCCCTGCCGAACGCACGGGCAATCCGAAACGCGAGTGGCAGCGACGGGGCGTACTTGCGGGCTTCGATGGCAATGATGGTCTGGCGCGTGACGCCGACGCGATTGGCCAGCTCCTGTTGCGTCATCTCGTCGTGGTCAAAACGCAGCCTCCGGACCTGGTTTTCAAGGTCAGTTCTTGCCATCGTGTTTCCCCCGACCGTAGAGGATCAGGACGGCGACGGACCTAGCCACGTAGAAGACCATCCCGCCCAGGAGAGTGATAAACGGCAGGTAGCGGATGGTGATCGTCTCTTTCCCCTGGTGCGTGTAAACGGACCAGGGGATCATGCTTGCCAGGATGAACACCACGAAAGACGTCATCCCGCCGTGTAAGGTTGCCTTCCGCCCGATCGCCTTGTCCCGCTCGTCCGTGCCCACCTCGCCCGGCCTGCGATCCATGTGAAATAGCAGCGGCACCAGACCAAGCAGTCCGAACACGGCGAGCCCGCCCCACGCCTGCAGCCCTTTGAACGGGATCAGCGCCGCCACGCAAGTCAGCGCAAGCACGAACAGCCCTACAACAAACCAAGCCCGTTTCTGCTCTGGCAGCATGGCTATGCTCCTATCCAGAAATGTGCCGTTGAGTGGAGCAAGATGTAAAGGAGAGAGGACGTGATATGATGTATACAAGACGTCATGTCAAGAGTACTGTCCCTCTTTTTCTCCTGCCTTCTTCCCCTTCGGTTCCCAAGGCCAATGACAATAGCGCCCCCGGCAACGCTTCCGAAACCCCTCGGGAACTTCTCTTATGACCCCCTGCCATGATACTATGACGCGCTGTCGAGTAGAGCGCGAGTTGAGGGTCCTGTGGGCCATATGGGATGAGGTTACCGATGACGACGATTCTGCTGATTCGGCACGGCGAGACGGACTGGAACCGGCGGAAGGTCTTCCGCGGCACCAGTGACATCCCGCTGAACGAGAACGGCCTGCACCAGGCGCGGCTCCTTGCGGATGCCATCCGCGAGCGGCGCATCGACGCCGCATACACAAGTCCCCTGAGCCGTGCGCGCCAGACTGCCGAGGCGGTGGTCGACGGGCGCGGGTTCGCGGCGAGCGCGGACGAGCAACTCATCGATTTCTGCTACGGTGAGTGGCAGGGGCTGGAGGATGCCGAGGTCGCGCGGCGCTGGCCGCAGGAGTATGAGCTGTGGCAGACGCGCCCGGAGCGCGCGCGCCCGCCCGGCGGCGACACGCTTCAGGAAGTCTATGACAGGGCGTTCGAGGCGATGGAGGAGGCGGCCGCGAGGCACGAGGGGGGCGCAGTCGCCCTCGTCGCCCACCGGGTCGTCAACAAGCTCCTGGTACTCGCCGCGCTCGGGCTGGGGGGCGAGCGTTTCCCTTTCATTCGCCAAGACAACACCTGCCTGACCGAGCTGGAGCGCACCCCGGCGGGCTACGTGCTCGTCGCGCTCAACGACACGAGCCACCTGCGCGGCGGGCAGGTCGGCGTGCTGACCGATGACTTCTGACATCTGAATCACGCGGCCCGGCTTCTCCTGCATGGTATTCCGCCGTTGGTGGGAGCTGGCCTGTGCGCGAGAAGAGCCTTTGCTTGGGAGGGGCTGGCAATGACGCACAGGGGCATTTCATGGCTGTCCGCAGCCTTGATACAGGTCTTGCTTCTCGCTGCGGACGTACCTGTTGACAGGTCGTCCTATATGTGGCGTGCAGTGCGAACGGGGAGAGCCGGAGCCGTAGAGGCGCTGTTGAAGGAGTCTCCATAGCTCGTAAGCCGGGACACTGACGGCTCGTTCCTGCGAGAGGCGGTAGCGCTCGGACACGAGGACGTGGTCCGGGTACTTCTGGCTGGAGGATGGAACCCGAACGTGCGCGAGCAGGGAGGCGAGCCACCGCTCACCTACGCTGTAGACATAGGGGACCGGAAACTGGTCGAGCTGCTGCTTTCGAGCGGCGCTGATCCCCGCATTGGCACCTCCCTGCACGGTGCTGCTCGTGAGGGGCGTGCTGAGGTCGCTGCGATGCCTGCTGGCCAAGGGTGCCGACCGAGATGCAAGGGGCCGGTCTGACAGGGTACCGCTGCACCTTGCGGCGAGAGGCGGCCATGTCCAGGTAGCCCGGCTGCTCCTGAAGGGCGAAGCCCGCGTCAATTCAAAGGACGCCATGGGCCAAACCCCACTTCACCGTGCGTCTTGGCATGGTCATGCGGAAATGGTGCGCCTGCTGATAGACCACGGAGCGGACGCGAACGTGGGAAAGTGCTTCACTGACGAAACACCGCTTCATGAGGCGGCGCGCCATGGACACACGGAGGTCGTTCAACTGCTTCTGGAGCGCGGGGCAAGAGCTGGTGCTCGTAACAAGAATGGTGTTACGGCGCTGCACTTTGCGGTGCGTGCGGGCCACAAAGACGCCTCGGACCTGCTGCTCGCTCACGGAGCGAGTATGGACATCAGTGTGGCGTCAGGGCTGGGGGCGCTTGACGAGATGGAGGCACTGTTGGATAAGGACCCTGATCTGCTAGCCGGGATGGGCTTGATCTTGGGCAACAGGGCGCCTCTTGACTGGCCGCACGCGCTGGCCATGCAGATGTTGTGAGGCTCCTGCTTTCTCGAGGAGCGGAGGTGAACGCAGAGAAGGGAGAAACGAGCGCGCTGCACCTTGCCGCCGAGTTCGGTCACAAAGACGTGGCCGAACTGTTGCTTGCAGGAGGTGCGGACGTGAATGCGCTCACTGAAAGTAGGCACACGCTGGAGCATCGGGCTGCAGAGAATGGTGAGGTAGACATTGTGCGATTGCTAATCGGGGCGAAGGCGAAGGTAAGCGTTAGGAACGACGAGAAGGAGACTCCACTGTATCGTGCGGCGGAGAACGGGCATGCGGCTGTCGTGGAGTTGCTCGTAGAGGCAAAGGCCCGCCTCAATAAGCGGAACGAGGACGGGGAGACGCCGCTGCATCTTGCCGCATTCGGGGGCCACCGGGAAGTCGTGGTGGCGCTCCTGACCAGAAAGGCAAAGGTCAACGTGAGGGAAGCAGGGGGATTCACGCCCCTGCATGCCGCAGCGTCCAAAGGCCGCGAGGACGTGGTGCAACTCCCGCTTGCGGCGGATGCCCATGTGAATGCGAGGGGAGAGGTGCGCACTACACCGCTTCACGTGGCAGCTGCTGCCGAAGGCACGACAGTCGTGGTCGAATTCCTTATCGAAGGTGGAGCCGATCCCAACGCGAAGGATGAATATGGGTTCACCCCTCTGGTCCACGCGGCGAGCGTCGGCAATGCGGAAATCGTGGCGCAGCTTTTGGAAGGAGGGGCAGACCCACTGCTGGGAGATGAGGGTGGATACACGCCTCTGCACGCGGCGATCTCAGGGATTTCGGAAGAAATCGTGAAGCTTCTATTGGCACACGGCTCGAACGTGAGTGCGCCAGCGTATCCGGGAACGCCGTTACATGTGGCTGCCATGTATGGCCGCCTGGGAATGGCGGAGCTGCCGCTTGCGAAAGGCGCCGACGTCAATGCCCGGGCGCGACATGGCATCGCGCCGCCGCACGTGGCGGCCGGCGGGGGCCACACAGATCTGGCTGAACTCCTGCTGGCGAATGGAGCCTTGGTCAGCGCACGGGACGAAAAGGGCCGAACGCCGCTGGACTGCGCAGAGCGGTGGGGCGATCCCGAACTTGTCCGGCTGCTCAAGAAGCACGGCGCTGAAGAATAGGGGCCGTCAGTAATAATCCCCCCGCGTTTCGATGGGGTCGCGGCCGCACTTCGCGCAGACGAAGAAGTAGATGTTGCCCACGTCTGCGGTCACGATCCCGTGAGGCGAGAACTCCCGCCGCGACCGACCGTCCTTGCCCTCCTCCGGGTCATTGCTGGAAAGCTGAAACAGGAATCCCTTCTGGTTCCGGCATCTGCAGGTCGGCCGATCAGGGAACTGAGTCCAATTGGGGTAGCCGCTGATTTTGGTGCCGACCCTGGGCGAATATGAGCGGGCGAATTCTCGGAATGCGTTCTTGTGGTAATCTTCCCTGAGACGCTGGATGAGCGCCTTGTCGGGGTGGTTTCCCCAGTGGAATGGAGGGTCACCCGGATGGGGGTAGTCCTCAACGCGCTCGGGCCTGAACTCGCAATCGGGGACGGGGTCTTCACGGTTGTCGGCAGCCCTCGGCAACCCTCGGCGGCGGCGAGAGCGACCGGTTCGTCGTCCGATCCGGCTTGCCGTAGCGCCAGGCCAACTGGTTATCCCACTTCTCTGATCACCCACCCGGACAGTCGAGTTTCGCACAGCGGTAGGGGGAAAATAATCCGCCGCTCCAGGCCAGTAGAACTCGGGGAAGTCACCCCGGTAGAGTTGGAGGATGAAGTTCAGCGGGGCGTCGCATGAGTCGCAGCAAGACCATGCCTCCAGCAGGTTCAGGTTGGGGGTGCCGCCCACATCTTGCTTTGCGAGAACGGGAGGGGTTTTCCGGCCCTGCGAGGACGCAGCATCGTCGCCGGCCGGGTCGCGCGGGTCAGCTCGCCCAAGAATGGCACTTCGTCCAGTGGCACGACGGGATTCCGGCCCCCGCCGCCGACCAGCTTTCTGAGCAAGTTGATGAACCCATCCAATATGCCCCAGCCGTGGATCGTCAATGCCACCTGCGTGCCTGCGGCAACGGCACTCAACTGGCCGCCCAAGCAACAGCATACGGTGGTACAAAGGGTGTGGTCAAGGGGGTGCGAAAGCCCTGCCAGTGGCCGGCCAGTGGCAGGGCGTGGCCATGCGGTGGATGGGCCATGGTGCTACAGCGAGCGCCCCGGCGCCATTACGGACTGGCATCCGACGCCCTCCAGACCCCTTCCCGCTTCCCGATTCAGGCGCGCCTCTATACCCTCCGCCGTCTTCTCCCATCCGTCCTGGACCGCGCGCACCAGGGCGGTGCGGTCGGCCGTTACGCAGACCCGGTAAACGGGCAGGAACTTCCCAGTGCGCTGATCGTGGGCATGTATCAGAAGCTGCTTCATGGCTCCAGTCTCCGTGTCGTAAGTGTGTCGTCTGGCCGCTTGCCACTGGGAAAAGCACCCGGCGTGCCACTAATTCGGTGTGGCTGGCAATCGAGTTGTAAGTCGGGGTGGGGCGGGTTGCTACGTCAGTAGTGACCGGACGACGGCGTTTGCGGGGGTGGGCTGGCGGGGGTCAAGATGTGAGTCGAGGCAATCAAATATTGACAACCGTGCGTGCTGCGATATCATGGTAGCGAGGCGAACTGCACACCTAAAAGGAAGGGGTATCGTGCCATGCCAAAGGCCGGACAGCCCGTCATCGTGGCCTACTACGGGGTGGATGGGGCGTGCGCGGCCGCGGCAGTGCTGCTGCGCCACGCGGGGGCTGACGTGATTGCCAGCAGTGCCCGGCGCATCGGCCAGACCCTCGCCGATCTGGCAAGCCGGCCCCAGGCGCCATCGGAGGTCCACGTGTGCGGGCTGGGCGTGAAGTGCGAGTGGGGCGACGTGGCGGCGGCTGCCGCGAGGCTGCGCGAGCGCGGCGCGGAGATCCTCTGGCATTGCGGGCGCGGCTATCTCGACGGGCAGCGCGAGGCGTTCGAGCGCATCTGCACGCCTGTGTTCCTCGGGCTCGGGAGTAACACGCAGGCCGTCTGCGCATCCCTTCCGCCCGGCGACGACGCCCGCGCGCTGGCGCTCATGGCCCTTGCCGGGCAGGACCCGTGGATCGGCCCGGCTCAGCGGCCGCCCTCGGAGGACGAGCGATTCTGGCTTGACCTGATCGAGGCGTGCATCGCGCAGTATCTGAAGTATCAGGACAGCGGCCCCTACGCCGCCGTCGTACGCAAGCTCGCCAGCGGCCAGCGCGAGGAAGCCGACCAGGTTCAGGTCGCCGTGTTCCGGAGATTCGGCCGGCGGCACGTGCTGTTGGGCTGCTCGGAGGCGCTCTCGGACCTGCGCCGCCTAATTCGCCGTTGCGCCGCAGCCGACGAAGGCGCGCTCATAACCGGCGAGAGCGGCGTGGGCAAGGAGTATGTGGCGCACCTGATCCACGAGGGCAGCCGCCGCGCCATGGAGCCGATCGTGCCGGTCAATTGTGCGCTGTTCGCGGGCAACGCCGGGCTGGCCAACTCGGTGCTTTTCGGGCACAGGAAGGGGGCGTTCACCGGCGCGACGGCCGACCGCGAGGGCGCCTTCGCAGCGGCCCACGGTGGCACCCTGTTCCTGGACGAGGTGGGCGAGCTGCCGCCGGAGGTGCAGGCGAAATTCCTGCGCGTTGTTGAGGACGGCTGGGTCACGCCGGAGGGTGCCGACAGGCCGGAGCGGCAGGCGGACGTGCGCATCATCGCAGCGACCAACAGCGACCTTGCCGCCATGATCCGCGCGGGCGCATTCCGCGGCGACCTCTACCACCGGCTCGACACGTTCCGCGTCCACGTGCCGCCGCTGCGGGAGCACATGGCCGACCTGCGGCTGATCGCCGAGGACGCATGGGCGCGCCTGATGGAGCGAGGCGCTTCGAGGCGCCTGACCGACCGGGACTTCGAGCACCTGCGCGCCTACGACTGGCCGGGCAACGTGCGCCAGCTCATAAAGGTGCTCAAGCGCGCAGGGTGTCTGGAGATGGGCGTGGCGGAGGCCATCGAGGGGGAGCGGTGTCTGGGCGGCCTCGCGCCGCGGGGGGCGGGGGAGGGCGGCGCGCCGGACACGCTGCCGCAATCGCTCGGCGAGGTCCGGCCCATCCGCGAGGTGCAGCGCGACTACGCCCTGCGGGTTCTGGAGCTTTGCGGCGGCGTCTACACGACGGCCGCCCGTCTGCTCGGCATCGCCACGAACACCCTGAAGTCGTACCGCAAGTCATAGTCATCTTCGCCGGACAGCGGCAGTTGCTTCCGGTCCTTCGTCTTTGCTCGCGGGGCTTTCTTGAACGTGACGTTGGTCTTTGGCGGATAGGCGAGTTGCTTGCCCGCCAGCAGTTCGGCCACGGTCAGGACATGCAGACGCGGGTATTTCTCGCGCCACGTGGGGGGACTCGTAGAACCCGGCGCTCGCCGCCTCCGTGCGCATCGGCTGGGTGGGTTGCTCAAGCGTAATGAGGGTGCCGGTCTCCGCATCCTCGCGATCCACAACTCCGCGCAGGTCGCGCACGTGGGCGACGCCCGTGTGCCCGGACTTGACCGAGAGGATGATCTGCTTGGTCTTCTTGCCTTTCGCCTCGTCGTGGAAGTGGATTCGCCCGTCGATACCCTTGTCGGCGCCCTTCTTTTCCTCGACCGGCCGCGCGCCGACGAGACCCAAGGCCCACCACTGGAACTGGTAGGCGTCCTGTTTGGCGAGGGCTTGCGCGTCCGGCAGCGAGACCGGCTCGCCGATGACCTCGTAGTCTACGGCGGGGCGGTCCATCTCCTTCTCGCCGAAGCTGTCGCGCAGGCGGTGCTTCATCAGCGTCACGGCGAGGTAGGTGATGTCGACCCCGATCCATCGTCGGTTCAGTTTCTGGGCTGCCACTACGGTTGTGCCGCAGCCGCAGAACGGATCGAGCACCGTATCGCCCTCGTTGCTTGAGGCCCGGATGATGCGCTCCAGCAGCACTTCCGGTTTCTGTGTCGGATGGCCGAGGCGCTCGGCGGCCTGTGCGCCTATAGGGCGGATATCAGAGATAGCATCCTGTGCCGGCAGACCCGCGCTGCTAAAGAGGTACCGCCTGAAACGCGGCACCCCGCCGGGCTTGGCGGGCCATTGGACAAGTCCTTGCTTATATAGGACGTATAGGCGTTCCCGAACAGACATTTGGCGTAGCCGGGAGGAAACGAAAACCATTCGGGTAGCGCGCGGTCCGGTGGGGGCTCCCAATGGCGCTTCTTCGCTGCAGGGTCCACACTTCGCCAGGGTTGTCCCGAGTTTCCTGCGCGAAGACCCGGGCCTGTCAAATCCCATATGCCATGGCGTCCTCGCTCATCGCTTAAGCGATAGAACTTCTCCACATAGGCAACGTCGAACTCTTGTAGTATCCGGTTCCATACGGCGCTTGTGGTCTTAGAGTAATAAAGCAAGACATCGTGCACCGGCCCCCACCTCTTTGCCCGTCCGTGGCTGGAGGTTCGTTTCCAGATAATGTCATTTCGGAACTGGGCCGCTCCGAACACCGCATCCAGGACCAGCCGCAGGTGGGCGCTGGCGGTGGGGTCGCAGTGGAGGTAGATCGAG
>CAZHPE010000092.1:0-11184 GCA_964534775.1 uncultured candidatus Brocadiaceae bacterium | reverse complement strand
AGGATCATCATGCCGCCCCGCCACCCCCGGCCCATTCCCGAGCCGGTGCACAACCCCCTGGCGGACGTGGTGCGGCGCCTGCGCGTGCGGGAGGGCTACCACTACAAAGGCCTGACGGTGTTCCTGCTGGAGCTGCCGCACGCCTCGCATTCGCGCACATACCTGTCCACACAGGAAGCGCTGGAGCGGGCGGGGTACGGGCTTCAAGAAACTGCGCATGGCCGAGGCCCGCACGCGCGGTTCGGTCCTTGCGGGCGAGAGCCAGGCGAGGATATGGGAGGACGTCGACCGCTACCAGGAGTCCGTCGGCGTGCGCATCGAAACCCAGGACCTCAGCGCCGTCCAGGACTCGCCGCACGTGAAGAAGGAGCTGGACGATTATGGCCGCCATTTCCGGCGCCATGGCTGGCGGCCGCGCGCGGTGGGCATGGTTGTGGCCCGGTGGGGCGAGATCGTCGGGGCGGACATCTTCGCCAATGCCGGCCTGTTCCGCAATCACCGCGACCGGCTGCTGGATTCCTACGCCCTGGACTGCATCGCTTACCGCAGGGGGGCGAGCAAGATTGCGCCGCCTCACGTGGGCCGCGTCCAGGCGGAGCGTTTCCTGCGCTGCGTGCTGCGGGCGCGCGCCGCGTGGCGCTCGACGCCGGGCAGGGGACGGCAGCTTCGCGTGCGGGGGGCGGGCATTCGCGGCTCGGCGCTCGTGGTGGAGGACGAGGTAATGCACGCTGCGCTGTTCCCCGGCGGCACGGTCATAATCGTGGCCCCGCGCCGGCCCATGCAGCGGCCATACACGCCCGGTCCCTGGGAACAGATCGAGCAACACTGAGGCACTGGGCAGGGTACACCGACGTACTGGGGCGCTGGTTTACCGCGACAGGGCGGGGATGCGGAGCTTGAAGCCGTCGCGGTCCCGCTCCATCCGCCGGTCCAGCTCGACCGAAAGCCCGCGCTGCACTACGCCGAAACCGAGCGGGACGCGCCCAGCGTGGTGACGTTCTGATAGCGCAGCTCCACCGACACCGTGCGCCCGGCCAGCCCCTCGCGCCGCAGGGCCGCACCCACCCGCTCGGCCAGGTAAAACAGCATCGCCTCGACGAAGGCGCGGTCGCTGGAGGCGGAGTAGAAGGTGGGCTCGCGGCTCACGCTCTTGGGCCGCTGCGGGGGCCGGAGCTGCGTGCCGCCCTCGGCCCGGCTCCACGAGGGCCACGCCGTTGGGTTTGGCGAAGTCGGACGCCGCCTTGGCCGCGAGCTTGTTGGCGGCGCACCCCACGGAGACGTTCAGGCCTGTGCGCGCCCGGATGAGGCGCTTGGCATGCAGCGCCTCCGCGAGCGGCACCCGCCCGAGCGGCCCGGCGCCCAGGCCACCGTACAGGCGCTCGCACCCGCCCAGGCCCACGTAGGCCTCGTCCAGGCCGAGGCGCTCCAGGGCCGGGCTGAGGCCCCCGAGAACGTCGAGCATCTCGCGCGAGGACCGCAAGTATTCGCCGAAGCTCCCCGCCAGGTAGACGCCGTGGGGGCAGAGCTCGCGGGCGCGAACGATCGGCATGCCCGCCTTCAGGCCGTACGCGCGGGCCTCGTAGAAGGCCGAGGCCACCACGCCGCGCCTCTCCTGCGCACTGCCCACGATGACCGGCCGCCCGCGCAGGGCGGGCCTGAGCACCTGCTCGGCGGAAGCGAAGAACGCATCGATATCCACGTGCAGGATCGTTGGCGCTTCCATCGGCCGTGCACCGTGCGAGAGAAAGGGATCAGCCCGAGGACGCAGGCAGTGCTCCCCATAGCCTACTATGCATCGCCATAGACACAAGCAAAAGCGCACACTTCGCGCCCGGCTGGCTCAGTTTTCAGGTGCCCCTGAGCAAAAACACCGGCCCCGCGGCACGCCGTCCGGCGGTGGGGTCATTGGCGCGGAACGCTCCGCGAACGCTATAATCCGGGCCGTTTACACGGGCGCTTTATCGGGGAGAGCGAACCATGATGTGGCGCGACATCGACGTTGTGGCGGCCGGCCACATCTGCGTAGACATCATCCCGACCTTCCAGGACGCGGAGGGCGCGGGCCTTGGGGAGATACTCAGGCCGGGCAAACTCCTCATAGTGGGGCGGCCGTCCGTAAACACCGGCGGCGCGGTGAGCAACACCGGGCACGCCCTGCGGCGGCTGGGTCTGAGGGTCTCGCTGATGGGCAAGTGCGGCGACGACCCGTTCGGCGACCTGCTAATCGATCTGGTGCGCCGCGAGGCGCCGGGCGCCGAGGCCGGCATGAGGAACTGCCCCGGCGAGCAGACTTCCTACACGATCGTCCTCAGCCCGCCGGGCGTCGACCGGATGTTTATGCACTGCCCGAGCACCAATGACACCTTCGGCCCCGAGGACGTGGACCTGGACGTGCTGCGCGGGGCGCGGCTGTTTCACTTCGGCTACCCGCCGCTGATGGCCCGCATGTACGGCTCGGACGGCGAGGAGCTGGCGCAGATACTGCGCGGGGCGGCCGAGGCGGGCGCGTTCACGTCGCTGGACATGGCCCTTCCGGACCCGGCCAGCCCGGCGGGGCGGGCGGACTGGCGCGCAATCCTGCGCGCCGCCCTGCCGCATACGCATGTGTTCTTGCCGAGCGCCGAGGAGATCATGTTCATGCTCAGGCGCGAGCGCTTCGATGAGCTCGTGCGCGCGCCCGGAGGCGTGCTGGAGGGGCTGACGGCGGCGGACCTGCGCGCGCTGGCCGATGAGTGCCTGGAGATGGGAGTGGGCACGATGGTCATCAAGTGCGGCCACCTGGGGGCCTACCTCAAGGTGACGGAATCGACCGAGCGCATCGAGGGCCTTGTGGGCACGTCCGATGACTGGGAGGGAGTCGAGGTTTTCGAGCCCGCCTGCGAGGCAGACGACGTCCTCAGCACCGTCGGCGCGGGCGACTGCGCGGTGGCGGGGTTCCTATGCGCGATGCTCAAGGGCGAGGGGCCCGCATGGTGCATGGCCGCGCTCGCCGTCGTTGGCGCGCAGAATCTGGCGGCCTTCGACGCCTTCAGCGGCGTGCAGACCTGGGACGAGACCATCGCCCAGGTCCAGTGCGGCCCGCCCAAGGTCGCGCTGCCGCCCGCACTCCGGGAGTTTGCAGGGTAGAATCGGGGGACTTTCTTTCGCACGCCGCCGCAATCGGCGGCAAGGAGGGGAGATCATGAGGGTGCTCAAGACCCTATCCAGATAATGGAGGCAGACGTGGCGGGGGCCGCGCCAGTCCACTTCGGACCGATGTTCTACGGCTCGCAAATATCGCCGGACGGCAAGTGGGTGGCATTCGGCACCCTTATGGGCAAGGGGTTCTTGGGAGTGATCGTATCCGCCGACGGGGCGACGCTGCGGTTCTTCGCTCCCGATGATGAACGGCGCGAGGAGCTGAGAGAGGCGATCAGAGACGGCGGCGACGACGCGTGGCCAGCGCCAGCCGATTGCATCAAGAGGGCTCACGCCGTCCTGAACCGCGTGGCCCGCGAGCACCAGACGCCCATCTTCCAGGAAGCCCTTGCATTCTCCCGCGCGGGCGTCTACCTGGCGGTGCTGGTGGGCACCGAGGCCGACGAGATCAAGGCGCTCCTGCCCGAGGCCCGAAAGCATCAGAATGCATTCCTCGATGCCTACCCCGATCACGCCCTCGGCCAGAAACTCAAAAAGAAGCTGGACAGATTGCTCGCGAAGCAGCGTAGCCGGCCGTCGACCGAGGATGAGGACGAGGATGATGAGGACGGTTGCTGAGGCACCCGGCCGTGCCTTGGGTCAGCCGAGGAGATAACGGGCAGCTGCCGCGCCATCAGAAACCGCGGGGCGAAACGCCCCGCCTACCCCTGGGCCCCTGACCCCTGGTCTGCTGGCCTCCCCGTCTGCTCAGGCGTCGGGACAGGCGGCGCATCGGAGGCGAGTACGCCAAGCGCGCGCTGTGCGCCGGGGCTGACAGTGCGAAGGTGCAGGTCGTGCTGCGGGAAGGCAATCGCGATGCCGCGCTCGCGGAACTCGCGGTCGATCTCGAAGTGCAGCGTGCTGATCGTCTCGTAGTAGTTGCGCACGTCCCGGACCCACGCCAGCAATTGGAACGAAAGCGCATTGTCGCCGAAACCCATGAACCGAACCTCGGGCGCGGGGTCTTGCAGGACGAGGTCGTTCCCGGCCGCGACCTTCAGCAGCCCGTCGCGCGCCGACTCGGTATCGGAGCCGTAGGCGATCCCGACGTCGATCTTCGCGCGGAGCTTCGGGTCCTGCGTCGACCAGTTGACAACCTCCTTCTCGATGAACGCGCTGTTGGGGATGATGACGCGGTAGTTGTCGAAGGTGGTCACGGTGGTGCTTCGGGCGTTAATGCGCTCGACGAAGCCGATGAGGTCATCGCCGACCTTGACGCAGTCGCCGGCCTTGACGTGGCGCTCGACCATGATGATGAGGCCACTGACGAAGTTGCTCAGTATCGTCTGCATGCCAAACCCGATCGCCAGCCCCGAGGCGCCGGCGAAGACGCCCAGCCCGGCCAGGGGCACGCCGGATACGTTCAGCCCCACGACGATGACCAGGCCCATGGTCAGGTACACAATGACGGCCGAGAGGGTGTGGCGCGCGCTGTAGTCGATGCCCGTGCGGGCGAGCACGCGGCGGTTCAGGAACCGGCGAAGCGCCCCCGAGCAGGTGACGGCCAGCAGGACGATGATAACCCCCAGCAGCAGGCTCAAGGGCGTCATGCCGTCCTCGCCGTAGAATGGATTGGCCAGCCAGCCGCTGACGGCGCCCGCGGCGTCCCGGACGGCTTCGGCGCTCGCCCGCACCGCGGGCGGGGCATGCGGGCTGAAGATGGCCGTACCGTAATGGTATCCGAGCAGTTTGACGATGAACAGCACGCCGGCCACCAGCCCGAAGGCGGGACTGAGCGCCCGGCCCACGCGCAGCCCCCCCGCGAGGGGCGCCGGCCATGGCCTGTCCCGCGCGATCTCGGCGATATGGCCCTGCCGCCGCCTGAGCCACGTCGCGCCCCGCCAGAATACGACCGAGATGACAAACAGTCCCAGCGCCGCTTCGAGCGCGACGATGACGATCGAGCGGCTCAGCGCGGCGAACCCAATGCTGCGGAACAGGATCAGCAGCAGCACGCCGCAGGCCCCGGCCGGATAGAGCACCCGAAGGAGTTGGTTGAGCAGGGCTGCCAGGGGGGGCTTGCGCCGGGACAGGAGCCGCTCAAGCAGGCCGCGCCGCGCCATCATCCACAGGATCCCCACGAATATCGCCGCGTGCAGCGCCTGCCACAGGAGGCTCACGAGGGCCTTGTCGTAGCCCATGCTGTCGAGCACGGAGATGGGCACGAGCATGATGACGCCGGCCAGAAGCAGCATCCTGAGGGCGCGGGCCAAGTGACGGGCAAGGGAGTCGGGCAGCGGCAGCAGGCGTTCGGCGGCCGGCTCCGCCGCGAGCGCCACGCGCACCATCTGCCGGCCCAGCCGGTAGCCGGCCACGACCGCGTAGGCCAGCCCTACGGCCCTCGCCAGGCACCAGGGATTGAAGCCCGCTTCTGCGGCGCCCTGCCCCGCCGCGCTGAGGTAGGCCTCCTGCAACGTGACAAAGAGCAGCCAGGCAGCCCCTGCGATCACGAAGCCGAACCAGGCCCTTATCTCGCCATACACACACAGCAGGAGCAGGGTTCCCGCCCTGTTGCCTGCCGTCATGGGGCGCTGAAGGCGGCGGGCGATTCCCGCCTCCGCGGCCGAACGCACGCGTCGCGCCCCGACCCCCACCAGCAACAGCCCGAGCGCGCCGAGCACCAGGGCCGAGGCCAGCCGCGCCAGCAGGCGCCACCGGCCCATCTGCCGCACACTCGCCGGAATCACCGCGGGCAGGTCTAGCGCCAGCTCCATGGCCCCCTCGGCAAACGCCCCCAGATCCCCGGCCGCTTCAGTGACGGTGCCCAGGTCGAAGGGGATGGGCTCCCGCTGCCAGAATAGCTCGCTCTTGAGCGCATCGACGTCCTGGCGCTTCTGGCCGATGAGGGCCAGGGCATCCCGCGCGCCCTTCAGGCGCACACCGGCCACGGCCTGGAGCGGGCCGAGGACTTCCATCTGCCCCTGAAGCGCCTCGGTCAGGTCCGCGACTGCCGCGCGGAATTCCTCCCCCTGCTGCCCCTGCCATTCGGCCAGGGGCGGCAGGGCCCGCAGCGTTCCCGCCCGCGCGGCATCGAGAAGGCCCGAGTTGCGCGCCAGTTCGGCTCGCTTCAGCTCCTCCATGTCGGCCAGGGTGCCGACCGTCCGCTCCGCCTCGCTCTGTGCGGCCCGGAAGCCCTTCTCCTGCGCGCGCAGGTAGCGCAGCAGGCCCCGGCAATCCGATACGGTTGCGAGCCCCCCCGCGCGCTCCAGCAGATCCTGCCTCAGCCTGACGATGTTGTCGCTATCCAGCGCGAGCCGCATGCGCTCTTCGCGGCTCATCTCATGCAGCCCCTCCAACTCGCCCCTGGCCCGGTCCAGAGCGGCGCGGACCTCCTCAACTTCCTGGCGTTGCAGCTCCGGTAGTTGAGGTGCGGTGTACAGGGGCGTGTCCGACAGTGCCCCTGCCTCCGCCCCCGCTGGGCCCGCGAGCGCCCCGGCCAGCAGTAGGGCGCAGACCAGGAACGTGCCAAAAGCGCGATTGCAGAGCCCTATCCCCGCTTCAGCCGACAGAGCGGGTCTTGCAACTACGCCCAAGCTCAGTGCCGTTTCGGATCGTTTCTCGGATGCTTTCATGGCCATGCCGCCCCTTCACACCTCTTCCTCACTTACTCAAGGGAACAGGACCGGCCGTAGTCTACCGCCCGCGCCCGCCCGGCTCAAGCCCTGCGCCGCGCCCGCCGACATAAGAAAACATCCGGCCGGAGGCGTGGCCTTCGGCCGGATGAGTGCTATGCCTGTAGTGGCCCGCCCTCGCCTATTCCTCCGCCGAGAGCATGCGCACGTTCCAGTAGGTCTTCCAGAGCTGGATGAAACGCAGGTGGAGTTCATCCTCCCTGCTGAGCGGCTCGCCGCTCTTGGCCCTTGCGATGAGATCTTCCAGGCTCCGCCTGTCCTCCTTTACAGCCGTCTCGGCCCCTTTGGCGAACTCGTCGAGCACGGGGCCTGCGGCCTCCTCGAAGGCGACCTTGAGGGAACCTTCAAGGGCGGGATCCTCCAGCACTTTTATGTCTTCCATGTGCTGGGCAAGGACTTGGTCGACGGCCCTTTCGACTATCGCGCCGCTCTCCGACCCAACAGGTTCGATGGCCTCCGACACGCGGTCCGCTAGTCGGCTCCTGAGGAGGGGCAGCCCGCTGTCTATCAGCAGGTCGCGCCCGTAGTCGACAATGTCGTCGGCGTTTCCGGTCAGCGTCTTGATAAGGAACGCCTTCTGATCCTCAATCTTTATCTTGAGCAGTGCGAAGCGGGGCTTAAGGGCCGCCAGGCGGGCAGGCGCCTCGTCGATACACTGCTTGGCGAGTTTCTCGCGCTCCGCAGTAATGTCGACCGCCTGCAACCGCTCGCCCAAGTCCTCTATCAACTCATCGCTCAGGCCATCGATCGCCTTGGAGACCTCGACGCGATACTGATCGATATTTCCTTGCAGCCTCACAAGCTCCGGCTTAACAAAGTTCTTCATGACATCCGGGGCCCGGTCTTTCAGGTCCGCCACCCACTGGCCCTTTTCCTCGGTCACCTTGTCCACCAACGTAGGCGCGAAGATATCCACCAGTTCCCCAGGCTCGGCGTACGGCTTGACCCTGGAGTAGATCACGCCCAGGTAGATGGCAACCACGAGGCAGACGATGACAAGGACGACGGCCCCCACCTTCCAGCGCGTGCGGGCGGTGGCGCTGAGGGCCTGAAGTTCGGAGGTCAGGCTTTCGATTTGCGCTTGCAGGTCGCCCTGCGCGGCTTCGTTCTTGCTTTCCTCACTCATTGCCCACCCTCCCTTCAAACTTGGCCGGTGCCTCAGGCAAGTGCTGCCTCATAACCTGGAGGCTGATCTCGACGAGCTCGTCCACCAGCTTGTCCGGATCCTTTTCGGACGCCTCGGGAATCTGGTCCAGCAAGTCCTGGATCGCTCTAAGGTCAGGCTTTATCGACCAGGTTCGCTTCTTGACGAGCTCCTGAACGGCCGAGTCGACCGCCAGCACGACCGTCGCCAGGGTCTCTTCAACCTGGGTCTCGGTCATGCCGGTTTGCTGCTCGATATCGCCCTTCTTCGCCGTAAGGGTGTCCGTGAGCTGCGTCTTCAATTGGCCGCTCACATCTGCCAAAACCTCGTCGGCGAGCTTCTGAAGCTCGCTCTCGGCAGCACTGAACACGTCCGGCGCCACTCGGTTCAACGCCTGCCTGTAGGCCGGGCCGACGTTTTCGGCCACCTCGCGCATGGCGTCGCTGTAAGCCTCCACCAGATCCTCTTCATCCAGGGCGGCCCGAAGCTCGTCGTAGTAAACCCGTCCCACTTCGCCGGCGAACACCCCCATCTCCTTGATCATCTTGTTCTGCAAGTTAAGGTCCAGGACCTTGTTCCACGCGCCCTGCATCAGCGCTGGCACGGCCTCGCGGCCGAGTTCAAAGGCCTCCTTGCGCAGAACGGGCCCCAGGTCCATCTCTCTGAACGTCTCGAGGAATTCCTCCTGGTAGACCGGCCGGACATCCTCCCAGACGGCGGTCCCGGCGTCTCTCAGGGCGTTCTGGACGGCAGGCTCTTCCCACTGAGCAGCTATCGCCACGCGGAAGTCCGTCTGCCCCTTGTCGCCGACAAGCCCCTTCAGTAGGCCTATGAAAAGCAGCGCGTAGACAATGGCAATGCCCAACGTCGCAACGGTGCCCAGTACGCGCACGGTTCGCCCCGTGCGCAACGAAGACCGCACATCCTCGATCTCTTCGCGCGCGGCCCGTAACTTTTCCAGTAGTTCGGCTTCAGCCATGAGGCTAACCCCTCCCCGGAAAAAGCGCCATTTCCCGTCACATGAGCCCATCATTTGAACCACAGTGTCTCAAACCAGCGTCGGCCCTCGCGCCCCATCACCTCCTTCGGGCGAATGTGCCCGGGTTTGGCGGATCCCGGCCAAGCGTACCCGCCCGGCGGAAGAACCTATTTTCGTCCCAAATGTATGCCAGTACGGAGTGTGCCGATACTATGCGCCCGGAGCCGGCAAGTCAAGGGGGTATCCGGCCCGAGATGAAAACCACCATCCGGCCGGGCAAAGGAGCGCCTGCTGGGCGCCAGAGGCCGCCCGCTTCGGCATGAGAAAAAGCCGGCCGTTGCCTTGCGCTCGCATCAAACGCATCCGTGGGCAAAGTCGCGTATAATACCAGCCCGCAGGATGGCGCCAGCGTTATGAGTGAGATATGGAGGCAGAAATTGGGCCGCGCCCCTGTGAGCGGCACTGCGATGCTGCGCCTCCGCCGATGTGGCGCTGATGAAGCGGCAGTGGGGTGCTCATGGAGTGCTGGTGGGATGCCCGTAGCGATACTGGTGTAGCGGATATGGACCAGTGGCGGCCGCGCCGTGGCGGTACGTCGCACGGGCAATGTCTCCTCTCGATAGGCTTTCGTTTCGATCCGCCGGCCCCGCGCCCCGGCGGGGGTGCGCAGGCTGCAGGTAGGAGGGATATGACGGAATTCACCCACACGCGCCTCCAGGAGATGGAAAAACAACTTCTCCTGAGCCCGGCCGACGTGCGCGCCCGGCATGCGGATCGGCTTGAGGAGCTGGTGCTGGCCCTGGAACCCGGGCGGGAGTACGCCTACGAGTTCATCTATTTCCGCGTCACGGGTTTCCGCCCCACCACGGCGCCCGTGGAGGCCTACCGGGGGTCCGCCCTGGCTGCAGACATAGTCGTGATGCTCGAGCATGTCTCCGAGAGCGCCCCCACGCCTGCGGCAGACTGCCCCGAGCCGGTGCTTACGCTGGCCGAGGTATCGGGGCGGCTGAACGTGACGGTCCGCACGCTCCACCGCTGGCGTCGACGGGGCCTGGTGAGCCGCAAGTATCTGTTCCCGGACAGGCGCGTGCGCACAGGCATTCGCAACAGCGCCGTGGAGCGCTTCGTCGAGGCGCACGGCGAGTTTGTCCGCCAGTCCGGCAGTTTCGCCCGCCTTAGCCCGGGCGAGCGCAACGACCTGCTCGCGCATGCCCGCCGCCTGATGCGCGAGGAGGGCCTGAGCCTTACGGCCGCAACCCAAAGAATTGCCCGCGAAACCGGCCGGGCCGCCGAGACCGTGCGGCGCACGGTGCACGAGGCTCACCGACTCGGCGAGGCGCAGGCCCCCCTGCACTCTGGCCGGGGGCGACTCAAGCCGGAGGAGAAACGCCGCGTCTTCGAGGCATACCGTGCCGGGCACTCCGTCGGCGCGCTGTGCCGTCGCTTCGAGCGCTCCCGGGCTAGCATTTACCGTGTTATCAACGAGGCCCGCGCACGCGAACTGCTCGATCCTGCGCCGGCCCACCGGCAGTTCTTCGTCGGCCCAGAGTTCGCCGATCCCGATGCGGACGCCCGCGTATTCATCGGCGAAATCGGCCCAGGCGACGAAGTGGAGCTCACCCGTTTCCGCAAATACAACTACCTCAAGTACAAGGCCGACCGCCTCCGGCAACGGATCAACGTCCGCCGCTACGTGCCGACCGCCGTGCTGGATGAGATCAAGGCTGCCCTCGAGGCCGCCCGCGCCATCAAGCGCAAGCTCCTGGCCGCCAGGCTCCCGCAGATTATCGAGACCGCCCGACAGCACGCCGGCCCGCTCGTAGGACTGCCGGAACTGATCGTCGAGGGCGCCGTCCACGTGTCCGAGGCGATCGACGCCTTTGACTACCGCCGCAAATCCCGTTTCGCCCCGTATGCCGCTTGGACCCTGCGCCGCCGCTTCGCCCGAACCGTGCCGACCGAGAACTACGGGGCCGAACCGCCCGCCGCTGCCAGTAAGGACGGCAGTCAGACGGGCGACATGACTGCCATGCTGACCCTGCGGGAGGGTCTCAACGGGGCGCTCGAAGGCCTGCCCAAAGACGAGAGGCAGGTCGTCCGCGATCACTTCGCCCTCAGGGACAATCGCGAGCACTGACTCGACATTCTCTATTTTCCAATGTCGGTCAGGCCTTCCTGCCGACGGTTCGCAGTGTGCGCGGGCTAACCTGCGTTGTCAATGATTGAAAGCCGCGTTTTCGTGACGCACATGG
>CAZHPE010000091.1:0-11302 GCA_964534775.1 uncultured candidatus Brocadiaceae bacterium | reverse complement strand
CCGCACATCACTTGGCACTCGGTGTAATCCGGATGTATGCCGGTCTTCATTTGACGGCCCTTCCACTGGCAGATAAGAGCACTCTTCGCCCCCTTGCATCAATTCAATTATAGCCGCGCGGAGAGGCTCACGCAAGTGCGGGGGGCTGCCGGCCCGACGCCTCCCGCGATCTCACGTCCCGCCGGCGAGCACCTCGTCCAGGGCCTCCGCCAGCACCTGCACGCCCTCCGTGAGCGCCTCGCGGGTTATGCACAGCGGTGGGGCGATCTTGATGCATTCGCCGCCCACGCCCACCGGCGCAAACATGAGCAGGCCCTTCTGGAAACATCTCTCGTTGATCCGCAGCGCCAGCTCGGGGTCCGGCGTCTTCGTCCCGGCAAGGGCCATCTGCAACCCGGCCACCAGGCCCAGCCCGTGCACGCAGCCAACCGCCTCAGGGTGCGCCCGCTGCACTTCCAGAAGCCCCGCCTTCAGCCCAGGTCCGAGTCTCGCCGCGCTCTCCACCAGCCCCTCTTCGAGGAGCACCTCCAGGTTCGCCAGCGCAGCGGCACAGCAGACAGGGCTGCCCGAGTGCGTGGAAGTCATCGATCCCGGCGCGAAGATGTCCATCACATCGCCCCGGCCCACCACCGCTGCAAGTGGCAGCGAGGAGGAGATGCCCTTGCCGCACGTGATCAGATCGGGCATGATCCCGTAGTGCTCGAAGCAGAACATTCGGCCCGTGCGGCCGAAGCCGCTCTGCACCTCGTCCATGACCAGGACTGCGCCCCAATCGTCGCACCAGGCCCGCAGGCGGCGGGCGTACTCGGCGGGCAGGAAATCGGGGCCGACGCCCTGGTAGCTTTCCGTGATGACGCCAGCCACAGACTTCGGGCGAATTCCCTGTTCGGCGAGGGATTCCTCAAACAGCTCGAAACGCGTGTCCTCGTTCTTGTAGCCGTCGGGAAACGGGACCTGGGCGAAGCCGCTGTCCATCCCGACGATCCAGTCCTTGAGCCAGGGCATGCTGCCCGCAAGCTGCGCCCCGAGCGTGCGGCCGTGGAACGCGTTCCGGAACGAGACGATCACGTGTTTCCCGGGCCCGGCCCCGCGCACGCCGAAGGTGCGGGCCAGCTTTATGGCGCACTCGACGGCCTCGCTGCCCGTGGACACGATGAACGCCTTGTCCAGCCCTTCCGGGGTCAGTTCCACAAGGCGCTGGGCCAACTCGGCTCGGGCAACGTGCGGGAACACATAGGCGGCCAGGAGCGGACGCTCCGCCATGCTGCGGACGGCCTCGACGACCTTTGGATGGCCGTGTCCCACGTTGGCCATCAGCACGCCGCTGGACCAGTCGATCCAGCGATTGCCCCACCGATCCTCGACAGCGAAACCCTCGGCCCGGTGCCACACAACAGGCGGCTGCCCCTGCATGGACCGCGGCTCGAACTGCGCCAACTTCTCCAGGACGGGCAGAGATTCGGGCACGGGCAGGGGCGTAACGATGCGGCGGTGCGCGGTCTCCACGCGCGGCACTGCGACCGGCTCCATGCTGTACTTGCCCGCTCCCATCGCCGTCATATCTCCTCTACGCGTCCGGTTTCCAGGCTGCGGTGCACGCCCTCGACGATGCGCGTCACCTCCAGACCTTCGCGCGCATCCGCATATCGCCCGGCCAGCTCGCCCAGCGCGTGGCCCGCCTGCATGAACTGGATGTTGCCGGCGAAGTCGGCGATGCTTTCCACGCCATAGCCGCTGATGATGGGCTCGCCGTCGGGGCCGATCGTTTCGGCGAGGAACGTCGGGTTGAAGGTGCGGCTGCCACCGGAGGAACTGGCCATGCGGGCCCCACGGTCCTGGCTGTCCACTTCGCTCACGCCCTCCGAACCCACGATGCGGATGCCCTGATTCACGACCGCCTCGAAACTCTCCGGCAGCGCCCAGCCCGTCTGCAGGTGCAGCGTGACGCCCTCGTCGAACTCCACCATCGCCTGCACGGCGTCCCACGCGTCGACGCCGAGGCCGGCGAGCTTGTGCTTCTGACCGCTGGCCCAGACCCGGCGGCCCCGAAGCCCGCCCACGCACCAGCGAAACAGGTCCACCATGTGCACGCCGAGGAACCACGCCGGACTCGACCGGGGCGCCCATTGGGGGAACCAGTCGCGGGGCACCTCGATGCGGTCCTCCATCCAGGCATAACCGTACTGCGGCCGGCCCAGGTCGCCGCGCGTGATGGCGTTTCGCAACTCGATGTGGAACGGGTCGAAACGCTTGTGGAAATCCACCTGCACCAGCACGCCCGCTCTGTCGGCCGCGTCGGCGATCTCGGCGCAGCCTTCCACCGTGACGTCGAGCGGCTTCTCGATCAGGACGTGCCTGCCGGCGGCGATGCAGTCCAGCGCGATCCGGCGGTGAAGGTCGTCGGGCGTCACGACGGTCACGCCGTCCAGGTCTTCGTGCTCCAGCATCTCTCGGTGGCCCGAGTAACCCCTGACGTCGAACGCCGTGCACCGCTCGCCCAGAAGCTGCTCGTCGATCTCGGCCAGAGCGACGCTATCCACGCGGCCCTCACGCCGAAGCTGGGCGAATGTGCGAAGGTGCATGAGACCGAACGTGCCACCGCCGACGATTCCTATCTTAAGGCCCATGATCCGCCCTCTCTCTAGTCGAGCAACGACAAAACAGGCGCTCCTCACAGGACGCGCCGGGCCCGCCGGTGCCAACGACGCCACCGGCCCGGGCTGGTGCCGAGTAGCTTCAAGGCATCTTCCTCGTCCGGCCAATCCTCATGAATGCGCGCCAGCACGGCGCGGGCGCGCGCGTTCATAGTGCCCTCCACGCTGCGGCCCAGTGCGCGGACGGCCTGCGCGCCGAACGGCCCGAGTGCGACAAGCGTCTCCTCGGCATCTTCGGGGAACCGGCCCTGCAGCCGCGCGGCGGCCCTGAGCGCCTGCTCCGGGACGGCGGCGCGGTAGACGCACTCTTTCAGCAGCGGGAGCGCCAGCTCGGGGCGCCCCTCCAACATGTCGATCAGGGCCGGGAAACCGAAGCCCCCCGAACCCAGCAATTCCCGCACCCCCGCCATGGACAGCAAGGCGGCCTCCTGCCCAGGCGTCAGGGCGGCCAGCCGTGCCAGGGTCTCTCTCGCGCGCCGGTCGTCGGCCTTGCCCGAAAACGCCCGCAGCACGTCGCGGCGCACGATGTAGGCCTGAAGGGCGCGCATCTGTCCGTCCGTCAGACCATATCTCGGCATCATCACCTGCCGGAGTTCGGGCCACGGGCGGGGCTGGCCGGCCTGCTCTAACAACGCGAGCCAGTTCTCCAACATCATCGCCCGCAGCACGCCGGGCCGGGCCGGAAACATGTGCCCCAGGGCCTCGACGCGCAGCCCCTCCGGGCCGTCCCCCAGCCACGGCCATCCCAGGGCGGCCAGGCACGTTCGTGCGCGCCCCGGTTCCAGGGCGAGCAGCCTGCCAAGGCGCGACGACGAGACGCCCCAGATCCGCAGAACGCGCTCGGCCTGCTGTGCGATTTCCCCCTCGTCGGCGTTCAAGTGGTGCAGCGCCAGCAACCGACCGACGGCCTGCTCGCACAGGCTGCGTTCCCGGTCCAACTCCACTGCCAGGCCGACCACGCGTGCGCGGTTGAATTGAACCAGCGCCGGCACACCGACGCCCAGCCCGCCAGATTCCGACGCCCGGACATAGCCGACACTGTCCTCATCGTCGCCGCCGGGCACGACCGCCTCCGCCGCCGCCTTCATCTGGCGCGAGATGGCGTCGGGGAACAGGCCAAGCCCCAGCACGCGGTCAGCGGCCAGCAGCACGCCGCTGGCGGCAAGGCAGGCCAGCAGGGCCACCATTGCCTGTAAGACCCACCACTGCGCCGCGAGGGTTCGGCTTGCACGCGGTTGAGCCTCGGACAAAACGGCCTCTCCTCTCGCACGCTCTGCCATGGTCCCCTGATCTCTTCCGACGTTCACCCCATCAGACGGCGGGCGATGGCTGCCCCGACCTCCGTCACGCTCTGAGAGCCGGCCACGTCGCCCAGGCCCTTGCTGGCCGCTAGCACGGCATCGTGGTAGGTGTGCATGCCGTTGAGCGCGCTCCTCTCGAACAGCTCGCCCTCGCTGAGCTTCGCCTTCAGGTCGAAGCCGGCGCACGGGTCAATGACGATGTCCGGCGCCCGTTCCGTGTGCGGGCCGCTGAAGGCCTCCTCGCGGGTCAGCACCTCCTTGCAGACCGGTTCGCCCGTCTCCGGGTGCTTCCACTCCCGCAGCTTCGCCATGATCTCCTCGCGCAGGCCCCTGCGGTCGACGTCCGAAACGGCGCCGCGTTCCCAGAAGAACTTCGTGAGCAGATGTATGCGTCCCGGCACCAGCGCGAGCGCCCGCGAGCCCGGCTTGACGGCCCGGAACATCCTCGCCGGATCGGCCTCGCAGTCAAGGTAGCCCTCCGCCCGGAGCCAGCGATTTAACTGGGTCTCCCACTTCAGGTCGCAGAAGCCGTGGTCGCTCATCACGAGCAGTTCGACGTTCCTGCCGGCCCGCTCGACCACCTGCCCCAGGAACTCGTCGATCTTGGAATAGAAGTCGAGGAAGAAGCGCCCACGCGGGCTGTCCGGCCCGTTCTGGAACTTCCACATGAAGTGGTTGATCCGGTCGGTGTCCATCACGTGCAGGAAGAAGAAATCCCACGGCTCGGAGTCCATCAGTTCGAGCGCCGTGTTCCGGCGGCGGGTGGCGACGCGGGTTAGGTCCTCCTGGAACCTGTCGAGCGACTCGTGCGCCACGGCCGGGTCGATGTCGATCTCATACTGGGTCCAACGCAGCTTCTGAAGCACGTCGGGGCGCGAGACCGCGCGCTCGTCGAGCTTCGGCGCCAGGAATCCGCTCACGAGGAGCCCGTCCACATCCGGCGCCGGATAGGTCATCGGCATGCTCAGGGACACGAAAGGCTTGCCCCTATCGCTTAGCCGTTTCCAGATGGTCGGGGCCTTCAGATGGGTCGCGTTGGGAATGAAGAACTCGAAGTTCGGCTTGAGTTCCGTGAAACCGAAAACCCCGAACTCCCCCGGCCCCACTCCCGCCATGAACGAGGCCCATGCCACGTTGCTGACGGTGGGCCGGACGCTGTTCATGCGCTTGAAATGGCCGGCCTCGGTGAACTTCTTCAGGTTGGGCATCCGGCCCTCGCCCATCAGCTTCACCGCGAGCGAATGCGGGAAGCCGTCGAGCCCAATCCCGAGGATCTTCTTCTTCCTGCGGCCAAAGCCAAGGACCATGGGATGTCCTTCTCAATGAGTCGACGAATGAGTTGCGGCAGAATCGCCGGCAACAGGCGCCAAGAAGAGGCTACGGTGAGACACTATAATAGCTGCCTCCCCGGAATGCGAGGGCCGAAACTGCTTCCCGCCGGCGTCATCTCCCCGTCACGATTCCGCCGGCCGTCACATCCCGCCCCCGAAGCAAGACGAACCGGCCCAGTTCCGGGACGTCGGTGAAATCCTCCGTCACCAAGGGGCTTTCCGTGCTGATCGTCACCTCGCCCACCTCGAACGCCTGCAGCTCGGATGCGTTCTTCTCGATGTGCTCAAGGGTGGAGGAGTCGACGCGTTCCCGTATCGTGGCCACACGGCAGGCGATCTCCTGCGTGGAGCAGCGGACGGTAAGCTCCTCGCCCGCCCGAAGCGGCTCCTTCACGAGCCAGAACACGCTGGCCTCAAAGGACGTCCCCAGGGCCGGCCGCGCATCCACCGGGCAGCCCACCTCGTCCCGTCTCAGCCCGCCCGGCTCGAAAACCATCCCGATGCACTCGCCCGCCGACGATTCCCCGATGTCCTCCTCCAGATACTTCCTGATCTCGACCAGCTTGTGAATGCGGCCCTCCGGCAGGAAGCACAGCTCCATGCCGGGCCTGACCACGCCGGCCTCCACGCGGCCCACCGCCACCTGGGCGCCGTCGAACTCGTAGACGTCCTGGATCGGCAGGCGCAGGGGCTTGTCGGTCGGTTGCGACTTCTTCTGGAACTCGTCCAGCGCCTCAAGGATGGTCGGTCCGTCATACCAGGGCATGTTCTCGGAGCGGTCGGCGATGTTGTCGCCAAGCTTGGCGCTCACCGGCACCTCGATGGTCGGCTCGATGTCGACCTGCGCAAGGAACGCCCTCAGGTCTGCGCGCACCTCGGCGAACCGCTCCTGGCCATACCCCACCAGGTCCATCTTGTTGTAAGCCACGAGGGTCTGGTGGAGGCCCAGGAGCTTGAGCACGTATGCGTGGCGGCGGGTCTGTTCCTCCACCCCCTCATAGGCGCTGCAGACGAGCACGGCAGCGTCCGCCTGGGAGGCGCCCGTGATCATGTTCTTGAGGAACTCCTTGTGGCCGGGAGCGTCGATGATGGCGTAGTCGCGAGCCTCGGTGGAGAAGAACGTCTGCGCGGTGTCTATCGTCACGCCGCGGCTGCGCTCCTCGCGCAGGTGGTCCATGATGAAGCCGAACTCCAGGTCGCGCCCTTCGGCCTCGCTGGCTGCGTGGATCTCCTCGATCTTGCCCTCGGGCAGGCAGCCCGTGTCGTAGAAGAGCCGCCCGATCATCGTGGACTTGCCGTGGTCGAACGAGCCGACGATGACGAGCTTCAGGGTTTCCTTTTCCATGATACTCCCCCGGGCGCACCGTCCGGGCGCCGGACAGGTTTGTTGAGTCAGGCACGCGCGCGCGTGCGGCAGTGCCGACATCGGTGAGACGCTCAGGCAGTTGGCTTTGCCGCCAGAAGCGTCACGCTGGAAGCGGCGCCGTCCAACTGGTGTCCCACCTCAGCCAAAGTCTCTTCGTCGCAGCATGCCCCGGCGCTGTAGAGCGAGTCCGCCAGCACCTCAACTTCAGGGAAGCCCGCCGACCGAATGGCGCTCAAGTAGTCCTCGCGCGGCAAGGCGCCGGCGACGCAGCTCACGTAGAGCGTCTCCGAGGACTTCAGCTTTTCCGGCAGCGCGCGGTTCAGCACGATGTCGCTCACCACCATCCGGCCGCCGGGCCTCAGCACCCGGAAGACCTCGCGAAAGACCCGAGGCTTGTCGGGCGAGAGGTTGATCACGCAGTTCGAGATCACCAGATCGACGGTGTCGTCTTCCAGGGGAAGCTTCTCGATGGTTCCCTGGCGGAACTCCACGTTGCCCAGGCCGGTCGCCTCGCGGAACTTCGCGGCATTGTCCGTGGCAAGGTTCAGCATCGCGGGTGTCATGTCCACCCCGATTGCCTTCCCGGTGGGGCCGGTGAGCTTCGCGGCCATGAAGACGTCTTTGCCCCCGCCGCTGCCCAAGTCCAGGACCACGTCGCCGGTCTGGATCTCGCTGAAGCCGACCGGGTTGCCGCAGGAAAGCCCCAACTCCGCTTCGGGGACGAGTTGCCCAGCGGCGTCCGCGGGCGGGCCGCAGCAAACCTTGTTCGGGCCGGCGCAGCAGCAGGACTGCTCCTCCGCCACCTGCCCGTAAGCGTGCCGAACCATCTCGCGAACCTTCTCTTCGTCAGTGCTCAAGTGGTCCCTCCGAAAACTGGATTTCTTGCCCGCCCTTCGATGGGGGGTGACCAGGTCAAGATTGACTCTTTTGAAGCAAAGCGGCGCTGACCGCCCAAGCGGCAACGCCAATTGCGCCGGAAATCATTATGGGACTGGCCGCTGCGTACGTTCCATTCGAGTGTACAAACGATCCATAGGTGAATACAAGGAGGCCGAGAACACCAAGACAGTGGATCATTATTCGCACATCAGTTTGCACCTCCTGGTGCTCTGTCAGGTCAGAAATGATGTGTCGCGGAGTTCCGCTCACCCGGGGTAGCGGAGGCGTCTCGCCTCCGTCGCCGCCCGGTACGGGGTGCCACGGACCAAGCCGTTAGGCTTGTCCGTGCCCCATGTGGTGTTGCGGAACCTGGTGAGCACGGGCGAGGCTTCGCCCCGGCCCGTGGCACCCATAGGAGCCTGTCGGAAAAGTTGTAGGCTACCCGTGGGGGTGTGACAGTTGCACCTACCAAACCAAGGTTGACGGAGCACTAGTCTCTCTGTAGCCCAACTCCTACATATAGCCCAGAGCACGCAGCTTCTGCATCGTGTAGGCGTCTTCCTTGTCCTGCGCCCGGCCCGCCCGCTCGGCGGTGCGGCCGCCCTCGATCTCCGCGATGAACTCGTCCACGCTCGAGGCCGTCGACTCCACGGGCGAGCAGCACGTCTTGCAGCCCAGGCTCCGATACCGCTTGCCGTCCCGCGCGAAATACAGCGGGTTGACGGGCAGGTTCTCGCGGCGCACGTACTTCCAGATGTCAACCTCGCGCCAGTCCAGCAGCGGGTGGACGCGCAGGTGGACCTCATCGTCGGCCTGGCTGGTGTACTGGTCCCAGAACTCGGGCGGCTGATCCTCGTAGTTCCAGCGGAACTGCTGATCCCTGGGGCTGAAGTGCCGTTCCTTGGCGCGGATGCCGTGTTCGTCGCGCCGGATGCCCAGCAGCAGGGCGTCGAAACCGTGCTTGGCGATGCACTGCTTCAGGGCGGTCGTCTTCAGCGCCGTGCAGCAGTCCAGCTTGCTTCCCACGCCCGGCCCCATTCCATCGGCCAGAGCCTCCTCGTTGCGGGAGATTATGAGATCGAGTCCCCACTCCTCGGCGAGCCGGTCGCGAAACTCATACATCTCCGGGAACTTGTAGCTCGTGTCGAGGTGGACGGCCGGCATCGGCACGCGGCCGAAGAAGGACTTCATGCACAGCCACACGAGCACCGTGGAGTCCTTCCCGACCGACCAGAGCATCGCCGGTCTATCGAACTGATGGTAGGCCTCCCGAATGATGTAGATGCTTCTGTTTTCCAGCTCCGAAAGGTGATCTGTGACCATTCGTTCCCCGCTATTGACCCTGCGGTCCTGAACGCAAGGGGTAGGAGCACGGCATGCCGTGCCCTATCTTTCACCTTTGCCAGGACTTCGGGCACGCCATGGCGTGCCTCTACAGTTCCATGCGTAATCGGAACATCACTAAGAAGCGGGCGGCGGACCCTGCGGGCCGTTCACCTCGGCGCCCACCGTCAGCACGGACGGCGGGCGAGCTTCCACAGGGATATAATACCCGTCACGGACAGCCCGTGGCAACTGAAGCCCACGGCCCTAAGCCGGTCCGATTCGCAGGGCGGCGGCCATTCCCACGAAGATCAGTTCGGGGACCCTGCGCGCCAGCCGTCCCCACGCCCCCTCGCCCGGCCCGTCCAACGTCACAAGGCGCTCGCTCGCCCCGCCCGTTACCACCACTGGCGCGACCTTGTCGTGCGGTGGCGCAAGCTCGCGCGACATCGCGCTCACGAGCGCTGCCACGCCGCCGCGGCAGAATGCATCGACGCCGCTCTGGATGGCCTCCCGCGTGTCGCGGCCCACCGCCCGGGCCGGCGCGGCGGACTCCACCAGCGGCAGCCGCGCCGCCCCCTCGTGGAGGGCACGCGCCGCCAGCCCAAAGCCCGGCGCTATGGCCCCTCCCGCGAACCGCCCGCGGGTGTCCACCAGGTCCACGGTGATGGCAGTGCCCGCGCCGATCACGATGCAGGGGGCGCCGACGATTTTGCGGGCGCCGAGGGCGCAAAGGAGCCGGTCGGCGCCAGTCTGTGCGGGACTGCGCACGAGGGTGGGGATCGGTATTGGCACGTGTTGGCCGAAGATTTCCGGGCCGGGCACGTCCCTGCGGCGGCAGTTCTGGGCCAGCGCCTCGTCCGCCTCCGGGCAGACCGAACTTGCCACCCACCGGCGCGGCCCGGTGGGGGTGGACTCTCCGGCGGCCGTCAGCGACTCCGCCAGTCTGTCCGGCAGCGTTGGGATCGGCCGGGTCGGGATCCTGAAGATAATGTCCCACACATCGCCCGTGCTCACGGCGCACTTGACGGCCGTGTTGCCGACGTCGAATGCGATGAGTTGGCCGGTCTCTTTCACGGGAAGCGCCATCCTTAATGTGACCGGGCCGGCCACTCGATGGCCGGCGCAATGAATAGAGAGTATAGCGGGCATGGCCCGCCGGCGGAAGGGCCATGGCCCGGCCATGGACTGGGATTGGCGCGGCGAAAATGGCCCATGGGCACTGGCGGACGCGGGGCCGTGCGGTTACCATGATAGGCCCGTCAGCGGAGAGGAACGGCAAATGGCAGACAACCCCGAAGGCAAGAACGTGATTCTCGGCGTGAGCGGCTCCATCGCGGCCTACAAGGCCTGCTCGGTCCTGCGGGGCCTGCTGGCGCTGGGGCATGCCGTGCGGGTGGTGATGACTCAGGCCGCGCAGAAGCTGGTCACGCCCGCGACTTTCCGCGCGCTGTCCGGCCAGCCGGTGGTGACGGACCTGTGGATCGAGGAGGGCTGTGCGGCCCTTATGCACATAGAGCTGGCGGAATGGGCGGACGCGCTGGCCATCGTGCCGGCGACCGCCAACATCATCGCCAAGATCAACGCCGGCATCGCGGATGAGGCTCTGAGCTGCACGTGGATAGCGTGCGCATGCCCCAAGGTGCTGGCGCCGGCGATGAACGACCGGATGTGGGAAAGCCCCGCGACCCGGCGGAACGTGGCGGCGCTGCGGGCGCTGGACGGCATCCGCTTCGTGGACCCCGTCGGGGGGGGGCTGGCAAGCGGGAAGGTCGCCCAGGGTCACCTTGCGCCGGTGGACCAGATCGTTGCGCAGATCGATGCTGCGGCACGAGGCCCGGCCTGACGGGCGGGCGGCGAGCAGGCAGGATTCTTATGGGGAAGAGCCGTGTGTGCGGATACTGATCGCGTCAAGATGGAAGTGAAGCGCAAGCCGGGTTGCCAGGATCTGCCGCTGCCGTGCTACATGAGCGACGGCGCGGCCGGAATGGACCTCCACGCGGCGGTGGAAGAGGAGCTGACCCTTCTGCCCGGCGAGATAAAACTGGTCCCCACGGGCCTGCACATCGCCGTGCCGCGTGGCTACGAGGCGCAGGTCAGGCCGCGCAGCGGGCTCGCCCTCAGGCACGGCATTACGCTCGTGAACGCCCCTGGCACAATCGACAGCGATTACCGGGCGGAAGTCGGCGTAATTCTGGGGAACCTCGGGACCGAACCCTTCGTGGTCGCTCGCGGCATGCGCATCGCTCAGATGGTCATCGCCCGCGCGCTGAGGGCCGAACTGGTGGAAGTGGAGGGGTTGAGCGAGACCGAACGCAACCTCGGGGGCTTCGGCTCGACGGGTGCCTGAGTCGCGCGATTGGCCCTCGGGAAGGGCGAGGGAAGCACGAGTCTGGCAGCCCATTCCTTGGGCTACTTGCGACGGCGGTTGACGTAGAACGCGGTGAA
>CAZHPE010000090.1:0-11323 GCA_964534775.1 uncultured candidatus Brocadiaceae bacterium | reverse complement strand
TGAACTCCGAGCGCAGGTCCTTCACCATCTGGTATGGTTGCAGGACGTAGGAGCGGATCTGGTTGCCCCAGGCAATCTCGCCCTTTTCGTCGTACATGCTCTCCAGTGCGTCCTGGCGCTTCTGTCGCTCGAGCTGATGGAGTTTGGCCTTGAGGATGCTCTCGGCCGTCTTCCGGTTCTTGTGCTGAGAACGCTCGTTCTGGCAGAACACGACGATGCCGCTGGGCAGGTGCTTGAGGCGCACGGCCGTGGCGACCTTGTTGACGTTCTGCCCGCCGGGTCCGCTGGAACGGGTGAACTCGATCTCAATCTCGCCGTCCTTCAGCTCGATGTCGATGTCGTCCTCGATCACCGGCGCCACGTCGACCGCCGTGAAGGACGTGTGGCGGCGCTTGGCGGAGTCGAACGGCGACATACGCACCAGGCGGTGCACGCCGGTCTCGCCCTTGAGGTAGCCGAATGCCATCGGGCCGTTCACGCGCAGGGTGGCGTTCTTGACGCCCGCCTCCTCGCCGGGGAGCGAGTTGACCAGCTCGGCCTTATAGCCCTCCTTCTCGGCCCAGCGGCTGTACATACGAAGCAACATCTGCGCCCAGTCACAGCTCTCGGTGCCGCCCGCCCCCGCGTGCACGCTCAGGAAGGCGTCGCTCTGATCGTCCGGTTCCGACAGCATGCTGGACAGCTCCAGCCGGTCGACGGCGCGCGCCAGGGCCTCGGTGCGCGCCTCAACCTCCCGCAGGGTCCCCTCGTCGTTCTCCTCACGGGCCAGCTCATCCAGCACGTCGAGGTCCTCGACCTCGCGCTCCAGCTCCCTCACGGGCCCGACGATGCCCCTGACGTACTTGGCCCGGCGAATGACGTTCTGCGCGCGTTCCTGGTCGCTCCAGAAATCCGGCGCTTCCATTCGCTGTTCCAGGTCTTTGAGCTCTACTTCCTTGCCGGCGCAGTCAAAGAGAGTCTCGCAGCACTTGGAGTTGAGCCGCGAGCCCGCTGGTTGGGGGTGTCATGTCTGTTGCTCCCCGCGGCGAGAACCGCGTTTCTGAAGGGATGGACAAGGCCACGGTAGATCTTGTCAGCATGCCAATAGTATAGCCGTACGGACCGGCTGGTTCAAGCCTGGACTCCTGGTGCACCGTGCGGGACGCGATAGCTCGGGGGCTGCGGCCTGTGAGCTGCCCCCCCGGTGGCCGTCGAACTCCGCCGGTTGTTGATGAACCTGACCCTTCTGGTGTAGAATCCTGTAGCCCGTTATTTGTGAGGTTCTTGGCACCACGACGTAAGAATTGTCGCAGAGGACGAAGGGAACCAGGAGGAAGAGGCCCGGAAGCAAGGCCGGCGGCGCATCAGGAAGCCTCCTACACATCGGTCTTCCCCCTGCCGTCCGTGCTCTGCTGCCTTGATGATTCTGCCGGAAGCTTTAGCGAGGAGATGATCAATGAGTCAGGGGAATGATTGGAAGTTCGACACAAGGGTGATTCACTCGGCCCAGACGCCGGGTGACTGGCAGAGCGGGACGCTGCCGCCGATTTACCAGACGGCGTCGCACAGGTACGACACGGCGCAGGAGCTCTCCGACGTCTTCGCCGGCAAAGAACCCGGCTACGCGTATCTGCGCCTGCGCAACCCCACGAACGACGTGCTCGAACGCAAACTGGCCGAAATCGAGGGCGGCGTGGGGGCGGTGGTGACCAGCTCGGGAATGGCTGCGGTCACCGACACCGTGATGGCGATCGTCGGGGCGGGGGACGAGGTCGTCGCCGGTAACAGCCTTTTCATGTCCACGTATGTCCTCCTCACCACTGTTGTGCCCCGGTTCGGCATAACGGCGAAGCTGGTCGAGACGACGGACCCGGACCAGTATGAAAAGGCGATTACCGACAAGACCAAGCTCATCTTCGTGGAGACGATAGGCAACCCCAAGATGGACGTGCCCGACATCGAGAAGCTTGCCGACATCGCGCACCGGCACTCCATCCCGCTGGTGGTCGACAACACGCTCGCCTCACCCTACCTGTTCCGGCCGATTGAGCACGGGGCCGACATCGTGGTCCACTCCCTGACGAAGTTTTTCAACGGGCATGGGAGCGCCATCGGCGGCGTCATCATCGACTCGGGGAACTTCCCCTGGCCGCTGGAGAGATACTCGCACTTCGAACTCTCGACCCAGAAAAGGCCGGACGCGCCGTTCCTGGACAAGGTGTGGCGGGAGATACACGTCAATTTCGGCACGACCATGGCCCCCCTGCACGCGTTCTTGACCGTGACGGGGCTCGACACGCTGGCGCTGCGGATGGAGCGTCACATGTCGAACTCTCAGGCGCTGGCCGAGTACCTTGACGGGCATAAGAAGGTCAAGTGGGTGAACTACTCCGGGCTCCCGTCGAGCCCGTCGCACGAGGTCGCCACGCGCCAGTTCGCAGGTAAGGGCTACGGCGCGCTGCTTACCTTCGGGTTGGCCGACCAGGACGCCTGCTTCAGGTTCGTTGACCACGTGAAGCTCGCCTATCATCTCGCGAACCTCGGCGACAGTAAGACGCTGGTGATCCACCCGTACTCGTCGCAATACATTTCGTTCACCGAAGAGAAACGGGCGGAACTCTCGATACCCCCGGACATGGTCCGCGTCTCCGCCGGCATAGAGCATCCGGACGACATCATCGCGGACTTCGAGCAGGCCCTGGCGAAGGCTTGAGAAGCGGCGGGAATTGTTATGGGCGAGCAGGAATCCGTCGGGATTGTCCAGACACAGCACTGGCGCTTTGCAGAGCCGCCGAATGAGCTGGAGCTGCGCTGCGGGCAGAAGCTCGGGCCGATCGATGTGGCCTACGAGACCTACGGCGAGCTGACGCCCGAGCGCGATAACGCGATCTACATCTGCCACGCCCTCAGCGGCGACGCGCACGTGGCTGGCCGGCACGAGCCGGACGATGGCGGCAAGCCCTGGTGGAACCTGATGGTCGGCCCGGGGAAACCGATCGACACCGACCGGTTCTTCGTCGTCTGCTCCAACTTCCTCGGGGGCTGCAGGGGCACCACGGGTCCCTCTTCCATCAACCCGAAGAGCGGCAGACCCTACGGGCTGGACTTCCCGATGATCACGGTGCAGGACATGGTGAAGGTCCAGCATGCCCTGTTGACGGATCACCTTGGCCTCGACTGCCTCCTGTGCGTGGTGGGCGGGTCGCTGGGCGGCATGCAGGTCCTACGATGGGCCATAGACTATCCTGACATGGTCCACTCCGCCATGCCGGTCGCCACGACCAGCCGCCTGAACGCCCAGGGCATCTCGTTCGACGAGGTTGGCAGACAGGCGATCTACAGCGACCCGAACTGGAACGGCGGCGACTACTACGACGGCGACCACCCGCACCGTGGGCTGGCCCTTGCGCGCATGGTGGGCCACATAACGTACCTGAGCGACCAGTCCATGCACGAGAGGTTCGGACGCAGGCTCCAGGAGCGCGAGACGGTGGGATACGACTTCGGCCCGCCGGACTTCCAGGTCGAGAGCTACCTGAGGCATAAGGGCGATACGTTCGTCCAGCGCTTCGATGCCAACAGCTACCTCTACATCACAAAGGCGATGGACTACTTCGATCTGGAGCGCGACTACGACTCGCTGGTGGCGGCGTTCCACGAGGCGAGGAGCCGCTTCCTGGTCATCTCGTTCACCAGCGACTGGCTCTTCCCGACGTATCAGTCCAGGGCGATCGTGCGCGCCCTCGTGGCAAATGGGGCGCGGGTGAGCTTCTGCGAGGTCGAATCGAGCTACGGGCACGACGCATTCCTCTTGCCTAGCCCGACAATGGAAAAGATGATCCGTGACTTCCTGAGCAACAGCTACCGCGAGCTGCGCGCGGCGGCCGGCGGCCGGAGCTGACCCCATGCCCATTCGCATCGACTACGAGTATATCGAGGCCCACGTCCCACAGAGGGCCAGGGTCCTGGACCTTGGGTGCGGGGATGGCTCGCTGCTGGGCCAGCTCATCTGCGAGAAGGGCGTCGAGGGGTGCGGCATCGAGCTCGACCAGCTGGCCGTGCAGGCCTGCATCAGCCTCGGGGTGCCTGTCTACCACGGGGACATGCTCGATGGCCTGGGGATGTTCGCCGACAGCACGTTCGACTGCGTGGTGTTGAGCCAGACCCTTCAGCAGGCACTCGACCCGACCGCGGTCATCGCCGAGATGCTGCGCGTGGGCCGCAAGGCCATCATCAGCTTCCCCAACTTCGGCCACTGGAGAGTGCGCCTCCGACTGCTCCTGGGCGGCCGCATGCCCGTCACGCGCGTGCTTCCCTACCAGTGGTACGACACGCCCAACGTTCATCTGCTCACGATCCGCGACTTCCTCGCCTTCTGCGCCGAAAGGCGGCTCAGCATCGTGGACCGGGCGTTCTTCTCGCCCGCATACTGCAAACTCCCCGCCTTCGCCGCCAACCTTTTCGCCAGCACGGCGATATTCGTCATGGAAAAGGTTGGGGAGCGAGCCGCGCACGAAGACGCGTAAGCGAGACGCCCGGCTAACGTGCTGTCTTCAACAGGAGGCGCCCGGCCGTGTGTGAGGCGACCAAGGCGGATGCCAAGAAGGTCCTGGATCGCCTGGAGAAGGCGCATCCCGACGCCCGCATCTACCTCGACTTCACCACGCCGCTGGAGTTGCTGGTGGCCACTATCCTGTCGGCACAGTGCACCGACGAGCGGGTCAATCAGGTCGCGCCGAAGCTCTGGAATGCCTTTCCCACCGCTCGGAAGCTCGCCGATGCCGACCGCGCGGCTGTCGAAGAGATCGTTCACGCCACGGGCTTCTTCCGCGCCAAGGCCCGCAGCGTGCAGGAGGTCTGCCGGGCCGTTGTGGAGGAGTTTGACGGCCGGGTGCCGGACACGCTCGAGGAACTGGTCGGACTGCCCGGGATCGGCCGGAAGACCGCCAACGTCGTGCTCTCCCATGCCATGGGCCGGCCGGCCATTGCCGTCGACACCCACGTGGGGCGAGTCTCGCAGCGGATCGGACTCGCGCGGACGAAGCAGCCCGACAAGATCGAGGCGGAGCTTTGCGCCATCGTCCCGAAGCGGCGTTGGACCCGCGCCACCGAGCTTCTCGGCACCCACGGCCGGCGTATCTGCGCCGCGAAGAAACCCGACTGCCCCGACTGCCCCGTCCGCAAGCTCTGCGACTTCTACTCCGCCCAGGGCGCGGCCTGACTCCGTACCTTTCCCTTAGCGCAGGTCGTAGTGCTGGCCAGCAGGTCCGGCACGGGCGGCCCCTCGCCGGTGAGGCGGCCCATGAACTGTAGAGCGTTGGCGGGGCCCTGTCCGCCGCCTGCCTGAGCCGATCTCGTGACCCGGCCTGCGCTCAACCCTTGGCCATCCTTTCGGCGTGGTGCAGGCCCTCGTTGATGTAGACGAGGAGATTCTCGATGAAGCGTGCGGGCGGTTCGGGGTCTTCCATGTAGCCGGAGCAGGAGCAGAGGATCAGGCGGCGGCCGCGGCCGGCCTCCAGCGCCTCCCGAACGATCTCCGCCACGCGCTCGGGCGACGAGACCCAGAACTCGTGGTTCTCGATGTTGCCCTCTATACCCATCCGATTGCCGACCATATCGAACGCCTCCTCCAGCGTCACGTCGCCCATCGGCGGCGGCTCGACCGGGTTGAGCACGTCCGCGCCCATCTCCACGAACCGCTCGATCACGGGCTGCATCCCGCCGTGGCAGTGTACCCAGTTGTAGCCGCCCCCCTCATGGATCAGGTCGCAGATGGCCTTGTCGAACGGCAAGATAAAATCGTCGAAGTCCCGCGGCGACATCAGCGGCGGGATGCAGACTTCCGGCCCCACCCAGCCGTAGACGCCCCTGATTCCGGCCGCCAGGGCCAGCTTGATGTGTTCGAGGATGCGCCTCCCGTACTCGCCGACAACCTCCAGCAGCTCCTCGCGGCACTCGATGCTCCAGATGGCGAAGTTCTCCGACCCGGTAAACTGCTGGAGGGCGTACATCGCGTGCGGCAGGCCGAACATCGTCAGCCCGCGCTCGCCGACCTCTTTCTCCTTCGCAAAGAAGGATGCTGCGTTGAACGGGTTCGGCACATAGGGGGAGCTCAGCACCTTCTCCAGGTCGGCGGGCTCCTTGACCAGGTACTCCAGGATGTAGCCGGGTTGCTTGCTCGCGCTGGCCCGGTAGACGCCCTCGAGCGTCCCGGCGGGCGTCTCGATCCGCGTCACGCGGTCGACCCATTCAGAGGAGCCGGTGGGGCGTTCCTCGCTGGTGGCGGGAGGCTTCTCCGCCCCCCACGGAAGGTCGAAGGGCGAGGCGGCGTAGAGCATCAGGTCGGTCTTCTCGATGGCGGCGTCGCGCACGGGCTTGTAAGCGGGGTGCAGCAGCTCCTGCCCCGGCTCGGCGGCCCAGAGCTTCACGGCCGGCCTGTCCGGTACGTCGCCACGGAAGATAGCCATCAGGCGTTCGCGACTTGTCACCGTCGGAAGTCCTTTCGCTTCAAAGGGGGGGGGCAGCCCTCGTCCTGCCGGACCTTCACCTTCGCCCCAGGCTTCGTCGTCGAATCGGGGGTCGCCACCACCACGTCGGTCTCGGAGAGCCCGGAGAGGACCTCCATCTCCAAGTCGCTTCGGAGGCCGAGTGTCACGGGCGCCTTGACCAGACGGCCGCCAACGACCTTGAGGACGTAAAAGGCCCCGTCCGGCACCTGGAGCACGCTGAAGCGCGGCACCATCAGCATGCCGGTCTTTCTGCCGGTAAAGAAGCGCGCCTGCAGCCGGTAGCCTACGCCGAGGCCGTCCGGCCTCTCGTCCAGGGCCACGATCACGCGCACCCGCTGCTGCTCTCCGCCGCTGAGCTGGGACGGGAAGTGGTCCGCCCGGTCTTCCAGCCCAACAAGGCCCAGGGTCTCGACGGCCTCCATGGGCTTGTCGGCTATCTCGACGGCCACTTCCACGTTCTCCTGCGCGGTGAGGGAGGGGACGAGGTTGAAGAACTGGAAGACGACTCCGACCTGCCGCCTCCGGTACAGGGTCAGGCACTTGTCGGTTGCCGTGGAAATGCCATCGCCGAGGAACTTCACCGTCCCGGAGGTGGGGCGGTCCATGCCGCCGATCAGATTCAGCAGGGTGGTCTTGCCCGAGCCGCTGGGGCCGACGATGATGAGGAACTCGCCGTCGTAGATATCGAGGGTCGCCTCGCGCAGCGCCGGCACGTCCACTTCGCCCATCCGGTAGATCTTGCTGGCCGAATGAACGCTCAGTACCACATCTGGTGTTCTTGCGCCGTCCATACCGCTGCTCCGCGCGTTTTCCGGGGGCAAGATCCGTCGCCAGCCATCGCCCATCCTACCATAAACCCACGGGCAAACGTACCCCCATCAGCCCGGGCTGGCGGGGTGATCACCGTGGTCATGGGCATGTTCAAGCGCCCCACGGCCCACGAATAGCAGCGGGAATACGATGTCACTGAGGCAGCAAGGCACCCACACCGCAAGGAAAAGCACCGCGTAAACGAGCGGCAGCAGCGCCATGCGCCACCCCGCCTCGGAGTGGGCCGCGAGGTAGAATAGCGACGCCCAGATGCTGAGCAACACGTGCCCGGCGTGGGGGATCTTCGTGGCTGGTCTGGTCATCCCGATGGCGGTCCCGACCAGCGCCGACGGCACGACCAGCCACCATTCCTCGAGGAGCGGCAGGTGGAAATCCATGGAATGGCTCCCGCCAGCGAGGCCGAGCAACATGGCCCCGCCGTGGTGCGGGAAGATGACGTCACTCAACGAGGCTATGCCCAGCGACCCCGCCAACCCGACGAGCACGCCGGCCACGACGCCCTTGCGGTAGCGCCGGAACGTCGCCGCCGTCACGACGGCGCTCAGGAGGACGTGGCCCGAATGCAGCCCCTCGAAGACGGGCTCGAGCACGCGCCGCTCCACCCGCATGAGCACGATCAGGACCATCAGCGCGGTGCCCGTCAGGGCGCCGAGCAGAGTGAACGGCACGTGTGACTTGAGTTCCCGGAGGATCGTCTTGAACATCGTTAGCCCCAGTTCAGCCCCAGTTCGGCCGCCGGGCGCGCTTCGGACGGCATCAGGCCCGCGCGGCGCGTCCCATTATTACCCTGCGGTGCGGCCTCGTCAACACCGGTCCTCCTCATGACGAGACTCCTGGCCTCGCCGTGGGTTGCATGCCGAGGTTGCGGGGCGTAAGCTGATACGCGGTGGGGGAGGGCGGGCAGCGCGGATTCATGGAGGATGCCGATGGCGGCGGATGAGACTTCTTCCCGGCAGGGATACGTGCACGTCTACACCGGTGACGGGAAGGGCAAGACGACCGCCGCGCTGAGGGCGCGGGCCTTCGCGTCTTCTTCGCGCAGTTCGTCATGGGCAGGCCATATAGCGAGCACGAGGCACGCGAACGCTTCAGCGATCTGATCACTGTCCGGCAGTACGGCCGCGGGTGCTTCATTCGCCACGAGCCTTCCCCGGAAAACATCGAGGCCGCGCGCCGGGGGTTGGCGGAGGTAGGCGGGATCCTCAACGAGGGCCGCTATCAGGTGGTCGTTCTGGACGAGGCGAACGTCGCCACGCACCTGGAACTCTTCCCGATCGAGAGCCTGCTGGAGACCGTCGAGCGCCGGCCCGCTGGCGTGGAACTCGTCATCACCGGCCGGTGCGCCGACCCGCGCCTTATCGAGCGGGCCGACTTGGTCACGGAGATGAAGAGCATAAGCACTACTACGCGGAAGGCGTTCGGGCGCGGTGGGATCGAAGAGTAGCAGCGCCCTTCGGGACGCCGACGCTACCTTGCGGTCCGAGTCAGTAGCCAGATGAACAGCGGCCCGCCGACGAGCGCGGTGATGATGCCTACTGGCATCTCCGTGGGCGAGAGAACGGTGCGCGCCGCCGTATCGCATACGGCCAGCGCCGCCCCGCCTAGCAGGAACGACGCGGGCAGCACGATGCGGTGGTCGAAGCCGGATATCCTTCGGACGGCGTGCGGCACGATGAGCCCAACGAAGCCAATCGGTCCGGCGAGCGATACCACGGCTGCCGTGGCGATTCCGCCGCCGATGAACGCCTCCTTCTGCACGGCGGCTACCTCCACGCCGTGCCCGCTCGCCAACTCCGCGCCGAGGGCCAGGTGGTTGAGCGAGCGCGGCTGCATGAACAGCAGCCCCAACCCCGGCAGCAGGAGCGGGAACAGGGCGGCGAGATCCCGGTAACCCACCACGTCCAGGCCTCCCATCATCCATCGGTCCATCTGCACGAGCAGGCTCGGGTTGACCAAGTAGCGCACCAGCAGTATCGCGCCGCCGCACAGGATGCTAATCGTCACCCCGGCAAGGAGCAGCGTGTTCATCGAGATGCCCGCCGGATGCAGGGCGAGGGCGTAGATGAGGCCGAGCGTCGCGGCCGACCCGACGAGGGCCAGAAGCTGCACCGAGCTGAATGGCCCCACTTGAATCCACAGGCTTGGCACGCTGATCGCGAGCACAGCCCCGAGGGCGGCCCCGCCGGTCGCGCCAAGGGTGTAGGGTTCGGCCAGTGGGTTGCGGAGCACGACCTGAAAGGTCGCGCCCACCGTTGCCAGCGTTCCGCCGACGAGCAGCGCCAAAATGACCCGCGGAATCCGGTATCGGAAGAGAATGTCGGCCGCGTGGCCTCCCCGGCCGGCCAGGTCGGCGATGACGTCTCCCAGCACCAGCCGTGGGCTGCCGATTAGCGGGCAGATAACGGCCGCGAGGAGGAACGCGCCCGCAAACAGCACCAGCGAGGGAGGGACCGCACGCCGGATGCGACCTGAACGCGCCATCACTGCGCCTCCTCTATCGGAGGCGCCTCAGCCGCTTCGTCGGCTGGCAGAACGATCCGGCGGCCCGAACGCGGGTGTCGGCCCATCACGATCTCCGAGCCGTAGAGGCTCTGGAGCACGTCCTCGCGCAGCACCTCATCGACCGTGCCCTCGCGGAACGGCGCGCCATCCTTGAGTGCCAGCACGCGGTGGCAGTAGAGGGCGGCGAGGTTCAGATCGTGCGTCACCACGGCCACCCCCAGCCCCTGTCGGGTTAGCCCGCACAGCAGTCGGAAGAAGCGGACCTGATGGTGAATATCCAGGTGGCGGGTCGGCTCGTCGAGAAGCAGCACGTGGGGCTCCTGGGCCAGGACCGAGGCGAGGAACACGCGCTGGCGTTCGCCGCCGGACAGGTGCGAGAGGCGCCGGGAGCGGAACTGCTCGATGTCCGTGGCGACCAGGCTCCGCTCGACCGCTTCGGCATCAATGGTACCGCTGGCCCCAAGCGCCGCGCCGTGCGCGTAACGCCCCATGCCCACCAGCTCCTCGACCTTGTAGTCGAACTGGCTCTCCACGTTCTGGGGCAGGTAGCCGAGGCGCCGCGCGATCCATCGCCGGTCCATGCTGGCAAGCTCTGCGCCCTCCACGAGGACGGCGCCGCCCCGGGCCCGGAGCGTTCCCGCCGCGACACGCAGCAGCGTGCTCTTGCCCGAGCCGTTCGGCCCGAGGATGCCGACCACGTCCGCTTCCCGAACCTCGAAAGCCGGCACGTTCAGCTCCCAGTCCGCGGCCTCGTCGTAGCGGTGGCGGATGCCCTCCAGTGTCAGGAGGCTCTCGCTCATTCGAACGCCTCCGGATGCAGGGCCATCGCCATGCGCCGCGCCGCCAGCACCGCGCGCGGGCCGGGAATGAGCAGGTGGTCATCGGTGAGGAAGTAGATGTGTCCGTCGCGAACTGCCGGCAGGCCCGGCATGGCGTTCCAGTCCGCGCGGAGCTGCCGCCGCCTGGCCTCGCCGAGTCGCTCCCCCGACCGGATCTCGAGTACGACGTCCGCCGCGCGCTCCAGGAGCGCTTCCTTCGAGATGGTCGGGTAGGGGGTGGACGCGTCCATGAACACGTTCTCGCCGCCCGCGACTTCCAACAGCTCGCTCAGCAGCGCCCCGTGGCTGACCGTGCTCAGACTGCTGAGCCTGCCCGGCTCCCGGCCCAGGCACAGGAAGACCTTCGGCGTCGGCCTGCCCGCGACGCGGCGCTCGATGCCCTCCATGCTCCAGCGGATCGTATCGGCCAAGGCGGCCGCCTCCTCCTTCGCGCCCAGCCCATCGCCGAGCGCAGCAATGCCCGAGTAGATGGTGGCAAGCCCGTCCATGTGCACGCGCAGAAGCGGATATCCCTCCCGCTCGCACAGCCTCGCAACCTTCGGGTGTTCGCCCAGCACGATCACCAGGTCGGGATCGATGGCGAGTATCGTCTCCTCGTTGGGGTCGTAGGCGCTGCCGGCGCTCTGCCTCGTGCGGGCCTCGGGGGGGTACGTCGTCCAGTCG
>CAZHPE010000089.1:9930-11417 GCA_964534775.1 uncultured candidatus Brocadiaceae bacterium | reverse complement strand
GCGCTTGTCCAGAAGTGGTCGTAAGTATGGCCCCGTGCGTCCCCGAAGTCAAGATGGAGAATGCCTGACCCCGTACTGCCCCAAGACCCCACAAGGTGCTATGGGGTGCGTTGGGCGCTCAGTGTAAATGAGAGTGCTCCCAGGGCGCCCCAATCACACTGTGGGGCAAACCTGGGGCATGATCGGGGCATGCTCTCCTTGACCAGAAAAGCCCCGAAAACCCCCGATAGGTGCCATAGGGTGCATCGCCACAACCACCCCTCTGAAATCCCGGTTTCAGGCACGAATTCGCACTCCTTATTCGGCTAAGTGGGGGACAGGACACCACCCCCTTCTCGCTGCTGGCGCTTCTTGTTCCGCTCATGGGCTCGCCTGCGCTGGCGCCGGCAAGTCTCGCAACACCTTTTCCGGGGTGAAAGGGGAGTCCCGCAGGCACAAAAGCGCGTGTCCTTGGGCGTCTTGCGCTTCGGTCGGCCCCTCTCGGCCTGCACGCTCGGCAGACATGTCGGGCACACATCGTCCTCGTCTGCAGCGGCCTTGACGAAGCCTTGCCCGCACGATGAGCACATGCGAAAGCCGGGATGCTCAGTGCCGATGGCCGGAGGACGCCCGGCTGTCGGTGCTCCCGTCGGCACAGGCGTCCCGCGCTTCCCTTTCTTCGCCAGGGGACCGAGATAACGATGGGAGGGTGCCCATTCCCACAGGCTCTCCTTGCCCACGCTCTTGAGAAACGCCCGCCACTCGGCGGCGTGCCTGATCGCACGGCAGCGCAGATGCTCAGGCTGCTCGATCCGCTGCTGCCACCCCGTGATCTTCTCAGCGTAGTCCCAATCGCAGCCCGCGCACTCGCGCCGCCTTGTGGCCAGCGGCAGGACCGCCTTCTCGAAGTACCAACACGGAACGTCGGCCAGGACGAGGCACGGCGCATCAGCGTCGATACACCGCCCGCCGTCATACTTGTGGCACCACGTCCGCGCGAGAGCGCATGCCGTTGTCACCTTCGTGCACTTCTGATCCGTCATGGTCTGCTGTCCTTTCTGCACTCTTGCACTGGTTCTTGTCGCGGGCCAAGAGCTTCTTCCGGCGTCGCTCTTTGATGGCCCTTGCCTGGACGTATGGCAGGCACTTGGGGCATAGCTCGTAACCGTCCACGGCTGCCTTGATGTAGGCTTCCCAGCAGGTGTGGCACAGGCGTCGGCCCGGATGCTCAAGGCCGATTGGCGGGAGCGCTGCTGGCTCCGGCTTCTTCACGGGAATATCTCCCTTACTCCAAGCGGTCTGGTGTGCCCAGAATCAACCTCCGTTACTCATTCCGCAGCATGGCCTAACGCGTGATACGTTCCGTCCGAGAAGATAGGTGGCGCGGGGCGGCCCGCCGCCGGGACCGGAACTCGACCCCCTCGGCCGCTCCGCGTCCGGTCTACGCATGCCCTCCACTTTCCGAGCATAGCCATAGTCGAACAACGGATCGCCACCGGCCCACACAA
>CAZHPE010000089.1:0-9917 GCA_964534775.1 uncultured candidatus Brocadiaceae bacterium | reverse complement strand
CCTCCTCCTCGCCGCCATCGAAGCGGTCAATCTCCTGCAACGCCGCGATGATCTTCGGGGTGAGCGTCCGCTTGACGGCCAGGCCCTTTCGGCCGGGCTTGAGCACATCCCCGTCGAAGTACCAAATTCTCAACTGCACCAACTCGGTGCCCCTCCAGTCACATGCCTCGACCCGCAAGACCTCCGACGGCCCTTTCGGAATGTCAACGACCGGCAGCTTCTCTTTCTTCTCAGTCTCCGTCACCATTGCACTTCTCCTTTTCTCTCGGTTAGTCAGCCGGACCAGCCCTCGGACTCCAGCATGGCCCTGGATCGGTCCTCGATGGCCCGCCAGTCAACCATCCCGTCCAAGCGGGCCTTTCCCAGCATCCTCGTCAGCTTCGCATATGCGTTGCGGTTGTTCTCAATGGTCCCGGCCGAGACGAGTTGGTAGTACACCTGCCTGAGCGTCAGGGGCCAGTATTCCCGCAGGCCCTCGATGACATGTAGCACCGGCTCGATGTATGCCAAGCTCTTGCGCGCCCACCTGCCACGAACACCATCCTCTGCTAGTGCCTTCTCATCCATCTCGGGCTCCTTCCCGGGTGTTACCAGCGTTACAGGCGTTACAAGCTCTTGCCTCTCTTCGCGAGCGCGTTCTTGAAGGAGTGCAAGAGAAGACGTGAAACGAATAAACGACTGGACGTAGGGCAAGAAAGCCGCTGGCGTCTCTGAGAGCGCTGCCGCAGGCCAAGTCTCTTCGGCTTACCATCGTTTCCTCCTTACGTCCTGAAAGGCTGTAGTACTAGTTGGGTCGGACAACGTAGCAAGAAGCGCCCGCGCAGATTTCGGCTCTCGACGCTGTTCCTGGGGGTGTCAGGCGCTCTCCGCATTGTAGGGGGGTCGGACAATTTAGCCCGCAGGTCGGACACTTTATGGTCTCCACCAGTTGGCGATTCCGGCTCTCGGGGCCGAATACGCGCCCATAAGGGCTCGTTGGCGCATTAGGGGGGTCGGACACTCTAGCTCCATGGCCGCCCCATGTAAGTGAACTCCGACACATTGACTTCGAGCAGGCTTCCTCGATGCTGCCAAGGGAGAGAGCGCAGCACGCCAGCCCCGCAGAGGAGGTTCAACACGCGACGGACAGTGCGCTCGGGGTACCCGAACTCCTTGGCAAGCCGTTTCCGCGTGGTCAGCCACGAGAACGCCGGCACCTCAATCCCGGCGAACTCTCCGCCCTGAATCTGTGTGGGTGTGGGACGCACATGTGTGATAACGTGCTGGAACACCGCGTCGAGGAGGAGCCAAGTGTCCCGGCGCAACGCGCGTCCCCGACGGCCACGGCCGGCGAGATAGCCTTTCACGGCCCGGTGCACATGCTCCCGTGCATCGCAACGCAGAGCCACATAGGCCACGTGAGCGCCGAGCTGCTGGTTGATGGCATTACGAACCGCCGCCAAGCCGTCAGCGGCGACCCAGGCGTTCAAGTCCCTGTCGTGCGGTTCTGCTGCAACGTAAACGGGCGGGCGTATGAGCACGGCCCGCAGGTGCTGGGCTCGCCCTCGAGCGTCCGCCTCAGGGATCTCACCGTGTGCGATATACGCAACGCCGCCGGGCCAAGTGCAGCGCAAGTTCTCCACCGCCGCCAAGGCCACGGGCGGGCAGTTCTTTCCTATTGTCCCGACAGTGTGGGGAAAGCCCAAGCAGTGGGACGTTGCGGCATCAGGTTCCCCCTCTGCCAGGATCAAGACACTGTCCTCGTTGGCCTCGGGCCATTCGATGGGTAGAAGCAACCCCTTTGAGGTGCCGGTGAGCGTTGCCGACTTGACGTTCTTGTCGCCCTGCCTGAAAAGCGGCGCGTTGTCCGCACGCCTGCGCTGGTGGCCTACCACAGCGCCCCCGTGTTCCCAGCGCATCGGCCAATGCAACTCGGCAGCGCCCTTATGCTTAACGACCGTGACGCCGTAGGCGTAGATGTTCTCAGGGAAAACGCCGCGCAGCCGGGCCCATTGTTCAATCGGGCCGGCACCAGGGCCGGTCTGCAAGGGGGGCAGCCCAAAGTGTTCTTCCAACCACCCAAGGGCCTCGGCGCCCGTGCAGCCGCGCGCGCGCTGTACCAAGAAAGTCACGTGCCCGCCAGTGAGTCGGTCATCAGTCTTACAGGCATGACAAGTCCATTGGTTGTCTTTAGAACGCAGAACGAGAGAGGGGTCCTTATCCGCTTGGCCATTTAGGCAGTGCGCAGTCCATTGGCTACCACGCTTCGCGAAGCCCCGCAGGTCCAGAGCCGCCGCAACCTGAAGGATAGGCTGCGCATTCGCTCGGCGCAGCCGTTCACCACAGGCGCCTTCAGGCGGAGGGGGGGCCTCGGTGGAAGATGTTACCTTGCGCGAACGCCTACTCACAGGGCGCCCCCCTCCTTCACAAGCTGGAGAATGCGCGCCCGGGTCTCGGGCGAGAGGTTCGGCCAGGCATTGACCACGGCCTCGAGGTCGGCCGTTATGCTCGTATTGTGTTCCGCGAGAGGCCCGCTGCTGTCCGGCGCATTGCACGCCTTGTCCGCTACGTGTCCGGGGCCGAGTTGCACGACCTTGCCCCTGGCCGGTCTATGGCCCCCGCTGTCCGGTAGGTGACACCCCGCTGTCCGCCCCTGTCCGGCCCGAATACCCCCTGGGCCGGGTTCGATTCCCACCGCCGGCCCCAGCTTTCCCCTTCGGTAACTCCCTCTCGCCCTGACCCCTTCCCCGAGAATTGATCCAGGAGTTGTGAGAGAATCCATACCGACAACGCCTGGCTTCTCTGCAGAACGGGCCTGTGGTGGCCCTACAGCTTCACCACGGCGATGTCGGCTGGCAGCTAGGGGGTAAAGGTGGGTCGCCCATCCCAGCGCATCCCAGCGGCGGGCATGCCACGGCTTGAGCGTCGGCCCTTTCGGTCGCGACTCGGTTCATACCCCACCTGCTGGCACTCCGGGCTGCCGCCAGCGCCCCAGGATCGTCGCAACCAGAGGCAACATCAGCAGCACCGCCCCTGTAAGGGCTGTTATTATGCTCCACTCAAGGGCCAGCCGAGTCATGTCCACGCGCACGCGCCCTGCCTGATCCCACTCTTCATTTTCTAGTTTCAGACGTGCAGCGGCGAATGCGGCCGCCTGGCGCCGCTCACGGGCTTCTTCCGTAGTGAGCGGCTTGCCTTCGTCACGCGCCATCATCTCGTCAATCTTGGCCCACAGCGCCGCATCGCCTCGGCCGCCGTACTGTGCTTCTTCCTCAAGCTCGCGCTGCGCCATCTGTTCCCGCAGCACACCCCCCCTCAGCGTGCCGCTGGTGACGAACAGGAACTGCAGCCCTAACGGGCAAGTGTGTTTGACATTGCCGTCCCGCTCTACGGACATCCAGGGCGGGAAAAGGGTTGCCACTGCGAAAAGCAGGCAGGCACAGGTCAGCACTGTTCTTTGCCCTTTGCGCATGCTACTCCTCCCCGATCAGATAGTCCAGCAGCGCCTCCTCGCAGAGCGGGATTGGCCGCGCGATGCCACGCTCCCAGCGGCCGAAGGCGGTCTCCGTGACGCCGATCTCTTCGGCGGCCTGGTGCTGTGTCTGTCCCCATGCCTTACGGACATCTCTCAGCATGCCGGCGGCCATGGCCTCGTCCAAGTACATCGGGGGTTCGGCGCCGCGCCGGAACGTCAGTGGGCCCTCAGCGTCGTCCTCGACCGTCCAGCCGGCCGCTATGGGACTCTCCTGCATGGCAGATTCTCCTTCTACTCCTTGGACGGGGAGTCAGGGCGGGGAAGCATCTCGGTGAGCTTGGCTCGGTCCTCTGGCGGCAGCTCCCGGAGCATGGCGGCAATCGCTTTCACCCTGCTTCCGTGGCCGTTTTCAGCTTCGCTGGTGTGACCATCGGTAGAAGCGACCAAATGCGGACTCCTGGCCTATGGGAGTAAGTCCACTCTCCTCTGCGTGTGGTCCCCCTCCCGGCTGTACAGGCCAGCAGGTAGAAAGGCCAGTATGGCTCAGTTCTGTCAAATCCGTCAATTCTGTCAGTCGGGCAGAGAAGCACAATCACCGCCCTCCCCCGTTGCCGTCCTCACCATTGCCAGGATCGCCTTGCGGATCGGCACAGGGAGCGCTGGCCAGGTGTCCACCACGCGGGCCAAGTCCGGCGAGAGATCGGTCCTGTGCACGCTGAGTGCACGCTTAGACTGCAGACCACTGCCAGAACTCTGTTCGGATACTGTCTGTGTTCTGTCTTTGCGCGTCGTCCTCCCCTTGTCGCAAGCCCCTGAATGTGGAAGGCTTTGCGTGGGTTCTGTCGTGGAAGTGCCGGGGTTCCGTGTATCTCCGGTCATTGCCATGCCGTAGGTTCGAATCCCACCGCCGGCCCCATATCGTGTGGGTGATTCGACGGCCGCGGCTTACGGCCGCATTTCCGGCACCCTGTCGGTGCCTCGCTTTTCCTGCCCGCATGCTTCCAGGCGCTCCCGGAGGCGCTTGCGCTCCTCGCGGTCAAGCCGGTTGCGCTTGTGATACTGCTGCATGCCGTTCAGGGCCGCCGTCTGGCGATACGCCTCGCAAGCCTCGTCCCTCAGTCCCACCAGTTCGGCAGCCTTCCCGTAATCCAGCCAGTTTCTTGGCAGGCTGGGATGACGCATCGCCGCCTTGTGCAGGCATTCGGCAGCGTCCTCAAGCCGGCCGGCAGAGCGCGCCACCTCCGCCCGCACACGCCAGTTGCTGGCTCTGAGCCCGTTGAACTCGACCGCCCTCAGCGACGCGTCCTCGGCTTCCTCCCGCTCTCCCAGGCGCAATGCGTAGACCGCCAGCCTTTGCCAACTGTCATCGTCCCACGGGAGCTTCCGGGTAGCGGTCCGGCACCCTTCCAGGATTGCCTCTGCCGCTTTGGCGCGCACCCGCGGGTCGGCGGCGGAGAGGCCTCCCCTGTTGAGAAAGACCCGATTCTGCGCGGCCGTGAAGTCGATGACTCGCGGTGAGATGACCAGCCCGCAGGCGAGGGCCGGTAGGAGCGCCACGATGATCGCGGCCGCGCGCGCCGACTCGGCCAAGCGCATTTCATGCGGAGGACGCCGCGCGGTTTCCGCCAGCACCAGTACGACCATCGCCAAGGCCGTCGCACCGATCGCAGGCACCTGGAAGGTCGTCTCGCCGATGCTGTGGAACAGGAAGGCTGCGACGGCAGCCAGCAGCCCCCACAGCACCATCGGGCCCGCGGCGGCCAGGGGCGGCGGCCGGCGGCCGCGCTCAAACCCGTTGTGCATCAGGTGAAAGACGATGGCCCACACCGCGAAAATGCCCGCGTACGGCAGCCACGGCGAGGCATCGAGGAGCCGTGGAGCGAACCTTGTCGGCGGGTGAAACGATCCCACAAAGAAGTAGTCGAAGAGGAGTGCCAAACCAGCCATCATGAGCCCCACTGCGGAGAGTATGGCCTCGCGCCTGGGCTGGCCTTCGTCGGGCGGGGGCGCTTCTGCAGGCGGACTTCCCGCCGACATTCCGGCAACCCCGCGCCACGCCTTCCGGCCGAGCAGCACCCATAGCGCGGCGAACAGGGCAAGGCCGACGATGCCGCTCTCCGCCAGGACCTGGAGGTAGGCGCTGTGGGCCATCCTGGTCTCTTCCTGGCCGGGCGACTTGAGCTGAAAATAGTGCTCATCCCAGAAGGCCGGCCCCACTCCCAGCAGCGGGTGCTCGCGTACCATTTGGAGGCTGCGCCCCCAGTAATCCCACCTCACGTGGAAGGAATCAACGAACCTCGCCCGCGGCGGGGCAAGGCCGACCAGTTGCGCGCCGACAAAGAGCACGAGTAGGGCCGCGGTGCCGATCGCAACCGCGCGCACGTGGCGGCGAATCCACCCCCCTGTCACCACCATGCCAAAGACACCTATCCCAAAGACAAACGTGACCAGGCCGCCCTTGGAACCGCTGCTATAGAGCACGAAAAGCACCAGCGCCGCCACGGCCGCGCAGCCTACCACGTTCGGCCGCAGCCACGCGTGCCGGCGCCCGACATCAACTGCGTCTCTCCTGCGCATCAGCCCGATGACGATCCCGCCCAGCACGAACGCCCCCATGACCATGAAGGCCGCGAGCTGGTTGGAGGTCAGGAACTGCCCGAACGCGCGCTCGCCCTCGACCCTGATCTCGAAGTCCCTGAACATGCCGCCCGTCACCCCAAGCTGCGCCATCCAGTAGCGGGGGTCCTCGTCGACCCACCTGCGGAATGCCGGCAGGTAGAGCCACAGGTGAACCAGTGCGAACGCCGCCAGCATCGCGGTCGTCGCCAGCAGGCAACTCAGAAGGAACCGCCGGTTTGCCTCCGATGTCGCGACCTGGAGCACCATGAATGCCGTAAGCCCGTAGGTGGCGAGAATCCACAGCACCCTCGCTCCGGAGAACCAGTTGGGGCTGGCGACGCATGAAGCTCCCACGGCCGCCAGGAACAGGGCGAAGACCACGCACCAGGACCCGCCCCGCCAGCGGATCGTGCCGCAAAGCGCCCCGTGGCAGACCCACAGGAACAGGGCCGCAAGCAGCAGCATACCGTACAACACTGCGCCTAGGAACTCATGCGGGTTGGCGCTGGTGACGGGCCGGTAGAGGAGGACGAAAGCCGTCAGACACAAGGGCGCGCCGCCAAGCACCATCATGAGCAGGCGCCCAAGGGGCGTGGTCTCGTCGAGCTTGACTTCGGTCTTGCCTCCTCTGGCCATGTGATTCCCTGCAAGAGCAATCGGCAACCGACGGACCACGCCCGCAAGCCTCAGTCATCATCGCCGCGCACCGTCTCCCAACCTTCCTTGACCAGGTACAGCGCGATGGCTACGGCTGCCACGGGATCGGTCCACCACACGGCGAAGAAGTAGTTCGTTCCCACACCCACGAGCAATACGAAGGAAAGGACCACGCATGCGAGGGTTTCTTTGGCGTCGGCCACTAGGCTTTCGCTGCCGATGGAACGGCCGACCCGATACTTGGCGCGGTACAGGGGAATCATGACGGCGATCGAGAGGACGGCGATAGCCAGGCCCCACCAGGTGGCCTTGGGCGGCTTCTGACGCAGGAGCTTTTCGCCCGCCTCGTAGAAGACGTACCCCGCCAGTACGAAGAACGTGATGCCCACCAGGAGCATAGCACGCGCTTCCACGGCGTGCTCCTCGGCCTGCGAGATGCGGCCATGCTTGCGCAGGCGCCAGATCATCACGCTTCCCGACATGGTCTCCACGAAACTGTCCAGGCCGAACCCGAAAAGCGCGACGCTGCCAGTCAGCACCCCTGCCAGGACGCTGATCACCCCCTCGGCTATGTTGTAGGAAACGGTGAAGTACTCGAGATGGAGGGCGCGTCGATAGAGCGGCTCCTTGGAAGCCGGTGCCGGTGCCTGGTCCTCGCTCACGGTGCCTCCGCCCCTCCGCAGGACCGTTCCTCGTAGGTGCGGCCATGGCGCCCCTCGCTTGCGTTCCGGACGGCCTCCTCGTGGAGCTTGGAGCCCCACGGGGTAGGATACCGGGTGTCGATACAGGCCATGCATAGGTCCTGCCTGTCGAAACCTATGCAGCGCGGGACAGATTCGACGGGCATGTAGAAGAGCGAATCCGCCCCCATGTCCGCCGCCATGCGGTCGAGCATCGCCTGCGGAAGGCGCCCTTCAATCGGCTTCGGGATGAACCGGTGGGCGTAGAGCTCGGTGACGGTGGACATGTCGATGCCGTAGAAACACGGGCCGACCACCGGCGGGCAAGTCACGCGCACGTGAATCTCCTTCGCCCCGCCGCGCTTCCGCATGCCATGCATGACGGCCCTGAGCGTTGTGAGCCGCACGATGCTGTCTTCGACCAAGAGAATACGCTTTCCTTCCAGCACCTCCCGGAGCGGGGCGTATTTCTTGCGGGCCTTCTCCCCCCTGCCCTTTCCCTCGATGAAGGTGCGTCCCACGTACCGGTTGCGCAGCAGCCCTTCCATGCACGGGATGCCCAGTTCGTAGGCCATGGCGTCGGCGGCCGGCTTCGCGCAGTCCGGCACCGGCACCACGATGCAGTCCGGGCCGATGGGTACGGTCTCGCGCCGCGCCAGTGCCTGGCCAAGCTCCTTGCGCGAGAGGTAAACACTCCGGCCGTCCAGCACCGAAGCCGCGCTGGCGAAGTAGACCCACTCAAAGTAGCAATGGCCCCTGTGCGGGCTCTCTGCGAAACGCTTGATCTCGACTCGCCCGTCCCGCACGATCACCATGGTGCCAGGTTCGAGCGGGCGCACGTCTGGAATGCCGAGGTTGGCTACGGCGACGCTCTCGCTGGCGGCGGCCCAGAGCTTGCCGTTCGTGCCGTGGCACATCGGACGGAAGCCCAGCGGATCGCGCGCCACCACGACCTCGCCTTCGGCGCTGATTAGCGCCAGGCTGTAGGCCCCGTCCAGGCTCGGGGCGAGTTCCCTGAACACGTCCTCGATGGGCCTCTTCACATCCCCACGCAGCCCGAAGGCGATGTAGTGCATGAGGATTTCCGTGTCGGAAGACTGATGGATCAGGTGGTAGCCGCCCTCGGCGGCAAGATGCGCCTTGAGCTCGCGGAAGTTGGCGATCTGGCCGTTGAAACAAATGGCAAACCACTTCCAGCGATGCCCGTGCAGCCGCTCGTAGGGCTGCGCATATTCCAGTTCCTCGTCGCCGCAGGTCGCGTAGCGCACGTGCCCGATGCCACTGAAGCCGTCCATCTCCGCCAGTGCGCTCCTCGCTTCCCCGCTGCCGAGGGCCTGCGCCACGTTGCCGAGACCGCGATAGGTCTTCAGCAGACGCGAGCGATCCGGGTCAAAGGTGGTGATCCCCGCGCTGAGCTGCCCCCTGTGCTGTAGGTCCAGGAGCATCGAGGAAAGGATCCGGGGCAAACCCCGGTCCGTGCCGGAGGCCCCATCATCCGACAGGAAAGCCGCCGCCGCAACACCACAGTGATCGTGCACTTCCGCCACAGCCTACTCCTGGAATCAGGGCATCCGCTCTGCTATAGTAATCTAACCATCGCCAATGTCAAACACGCGCCCTAAACCATGCCAGGCCGTTGCGTGCAGGCATGGGAATCCGATTCCCCACCCTCAATCCGACTCCGCCGGCACAGGAGGTCGAAGCGCGAGCCTCATGAGTCAAGACCCCCATAAACTCCTGGCGACCTCCGACCTACATTACACGCTCTACCGCACCGGGGACGCGTGCACGCGGGAGTTAGCGGCCCGGGTCTGCGAATCGGACGCGGGGGTTTTCGTCATTGCCGGCGACGTGGGAGTAGTGGATCTCGACAGCTTCCTGGACTGCCTCCGCCTGTTTGAGGGCTTCAAGGGGTTGCGATTTCTGGTGCCTGGGAACCACGACCTGTGGGTGGACTCCGGCAGCAGCCGCGAGAAGTACGAGCGCCTGCTTCCCCAAGCAGCCGAGAACTGCGGGTTTCACATGCTGGACTGCGGCCCGGTCCTGCACGGAAGCACGGCGTTCACCGGGACGATCGGATGGTACGACTACTCGCTGCGCAACCCGGGGCTCGGCCTGAGCACGGAGCAGTACCGGAGCAAGGCCATGCCCGGCAAGTGCGTCTGGAACGACGGGAAGTACGTGAAGTGGGACCTCGGCGATGATGAGTTCCTGGAGCTTTGCATCCGAGGGCTTGAACGACATTACCGCGAGGTTGCGGCACGCGCCGAGGACGTCGTCGTGGTGCTGCACCATTTGCCGTTCGCCGACCTGCTGTACGGCCCCGCATCACGGCCCCTGGAGTTCTGCCGTGCCTACATGGGCTCCCGGCGTCTGGGCGAGCTGCTTGCTTCACTGCCCAAGGTACGGTATGTGATATGCGGGCACCGGCACGGCCAGGCCGCCTGCGAGCGGGACGGCCTGACGGCCCTCGTGGCGGGAAGCGAATACAAGATGAAGCGTCTCAT
>CAZHPE010000088.1:0-11682 GCA_964534775.1 uncultured candidatus Brocadiaceae bacterium | reverse complement strand
CTGCGGGATTGCTTCCTTGTACCACCTGTAGTTCTCCTTGCGCGCCCAGTCGATCGTGGTCGTCTCCGCCCCGACGGGCCCGAAAACGCGCCAGCGCTTCGGGAATTCGACGGCTGCCTTAGCGTCCGACGGAAGGCGCGTCTCGCGCCCTTCCCGGTCCACAAAATCCCATTCCTCTTCGCCAATCCGCGTCAGACCCATTTGCCTTCCTTCCGTTCCGAAAACGACCTGCGGACCATGGCCAGTGGCGGCGGAGCCTGCCAGCGCCAGGGGGGAGAAGACAGCAGACAGAACTACGGGCTGGGGGAGGCCACCACACGCAACCCCTGGGTGCCGTGCGTGGTGCTTCCGTCGTCAACTGTTGCGCGTTTGCTCCTAACCCACCACCATGGTACAGCTTGCGGCAGGATTCTGCAATACCTAACTTCTGTTTGCAGGGGCAACCCTGGGCAGGCCTATCACGAATCGACCGTGCCCGAACGTAGAGTGCGGAATGTGGCGCAAAGCGCCTCAACTTCCGAGACGTGTTCACGGCGGCTGGCACGAACCCACAGAAGAAACACCTTCTCCAGAGCGTGGTGAAGAAGGTGCTCATCCACGATCGGCGAACCGTCGAGGTCTGGTATGGCTTACCGAATGCCCCGTCGGTTCGTAGAGGGTCGGACTTGGCTCCCCAAAGGCAACCCTCTACTAACCGCCGCAAGGGCCTCGCCAGCCCGGAAGTCTGGTTCCGCATCGTACACTTATCTGCGGACCACGTCAATGGTTGCGCCGAAGCCCGCCAGCAGACCGTCGAAGTGAGCCTCGGCCCCGACTGGGCCTTCGAGACCGGCAACCTCGGCCGTCTGATGCGCCGCGTGCCCGCCAGCCAAGTCGTCTCTGCCGTCCCGCCATCCCGACGCAAAGCCAAACCGCACGGGCTGTCAAAGAACCCCACGCCACCTCAGAAGCCCCGGGGCTCCAGCGCCGCCAAGTTCCTGCGCCTCGCCCAGAAGTGGCGACGCCAGCTTCACGCCGGAGAGGTCGAAAGCCAGGCTGCCATCGCCCGCCGCGAGGACCTCACCCGGGCCCGCGTGACGCAGATCCTCGCCTTGCTGCGCTTGGCACCCGACATCCAGAAGTCCATCCTCGCCTTGACGGAGAACCCGAATCCACCCGCTGTCTCCGAGGCTGCCCTGCGGCCCATCACCCGCATCGAGAATGCCAAGCAGCAGGTTGCGGCGTTCGAGGAGGTTATTGACTGTCGCCCCTGAGCGCCTTCGCCCGATCGGCAGGGACGTAAGGAATCAACACCTTCTCGTGGGCGGCGACCTGGGCCTCGCGCGGGGCCATGCGGATGTCCACCACGAAACCGTTGACCGTGAGCATCCAAACCAGCAGGTTGTCGCCCAGCTTGCTAGGCAGACACCAGTCCGGATCCAATTGCATCAGGTCCAGCCTCTTGCGAATCAGCCTGGCCTTAGCCTGCATTGTCGCCACGGAGACGCCGAACCCTTCCGCAAGCTGGGGTGAGATCATGTGCGGCGTTTGGCTGGGGTCGGTCAGGAAGTTGACCCATCCCAGTGCACATACAATCCCGGCGGCCCAGCTTTGGCTCTTCCCCTTGAGCACCGGGGATCCTTTCTGGCAGATGTGGACGGCCATCTCGCGGCAGAGCTCCCCGTACTCGGAGTTCAGATACGCATCGCAAAAGGCGTCAGCTAAACTCACGAGCTCGGTGAACCGCGCAGCATAGTCGTCCGGCACCTCGGCCAGAAGATCGGCGGTGCCATTGTCCGGAGGGGCGGTTTCGCCGTTCTCATCTTCCTCATCCCAGGCTACGTATTGAGGCGGGCTCTCGCCCACCCGTTTTGTGACCTTCGGGTACGCACCGGACGGGGCTGCATCTTCGATGCTGACCACGTTGATCTGGTGCCACCAGTCGTCGCCAAAGTCGAACCAGTAGCCGAAGGCGTCATCGACCTTCAGGCCGAGCGAACCGATGGACGTGCGGGCCACGTCACCGGCGGTTTTGCCGTCGGAAAACGGACTGTCCGTCGCCATAGACAGCACGTAGCGCCTGGCTTTCGGGTCCATCGGCCCCTTCCCGGCGACCTGAATCCCATGGCTCCAAAAGCCCACAGGATACCAGGAAAGCCTCGCTGCGGTGGTCCCCCTTTACGTGCGCATTACCTCCCCGCCGTGGCTCCCTTTTGCTTGCACATCGCCACGTAGAAGAACCGGCCGGGATTCTCGCGGTTGGCGCCGATCCCGCCGACCTCGGCAGCGAGATGGATCACCACCGAAGGGGCCATGTCGTTATACATGCGAATCACGTCCGCCTCTTGTGTCAGGTCGTAGTCTTCGATGAGCGGAACAAGAAGATTCTCGTGCCTAACGCCGCGCAGGCCCACTGGATTGACGTTGCCCCAGTAGTCCACCGGCTGGCGGTGGATGAGCGGGTCGCCGCAGCACTCGCTGGTGGGGGCCAGCAAGAAGCGCGCGCCCTTCTCGCGCGCTAGGTCGAGCGCCTTGTGCGTGCCCATGGAGCCGGCCTTTAGCGTCTCGATCGGGTGCTCCAGGTAATCCACGGGGCTGGCGGCACTGGCGAAATGCAGCACATTGCCCAGCTCGCCGCTCGCTGCGGTCCCCTACGCTCGCTGCACGCTGAAGACCGTGGACATGCGCGATTACACACCATTCTGGACTTGACTCACGTTGTCCATGCAGATGACGTCGTGACCCATCTCGACGAAGTAGTCGCACAGGTGCGAGCCGATGAATTCCGCCCCGCCGGTAATAAGCGTCCGTTCCATGGTCGCTCCTCCTCGATCGTTGTGTCCCTAAACTGCGTCCAGACATGATTCGACATGGCCTATATGGCAACGTGCCAACGGGCACGGTGCTTATCAGTTTCAATTCTGGAGCCTAAGCGGCAAGCCAGAGCAGGGGCGTAACCCCGGCCAAAGGGCCGGCGTGTTATCGTCCCGACATGCACATTGGCGGCATGCTGCACGCGGCAGCGCTCCGTGCGTGAGGCCCTGACCGGGCTGCTCAAGCGCAGGTGATAAGCCAGGCCAACTGCACGGGCAGACGACACGTGGCGCCGATCCTCAGGGAGGCGGCTCTCCTCTCCACGCAGAAAGTCGGCGCGTAGAAGCCCGGCTGCCTCTCGACCTTGAACGCGCATTGCCGCAACCACAGCGCAACAACGTAACCGTGCGAGGGCGCGCCGTCCGCACCGCACGTCCGCCAGGTCCAGGAGGAGTGAACGCAGTCATCCCGGAACGTCGGTTCGCCGAACGCGTCGTCCCGGAGGTGCGCTCGCGACAGTGTAAACGGATTCCAGTCGGCCCTCTCGACGGACACGTCAGGGTGGAACTGCAGGAAGCTCTCCACCAGATGTTCGCCCCGGCCATCCACGAGGTCCCGCACGAGTACTCCATCTTCGGTCATCTGGAACCAACGACGGTGCCGGGGACGGCCCTTCAGGTGACGGTACCCGTCGTGCTCTCCGTACCAGCGAAGGTTCCCTCTGTGCTGCTCCAGTATCCTGGCGACATGACGGGTCGGCCTTCGGCCGACTCGGAAGGAACTCCAGATCTCCAGTGAGTCTTCGCCGTCCATGCGAACCGTGTTGTGGGCTGCCGTCCCGCGGTACCACTGGCGCTTCGCACCTGGACTGTACGTGGCGTTGCCTGAGTCGGCGACGATCTTCCGGCCGCTGTGCCATAGCTCGAAAGCCAGGTGATCGGCATGGGCGTGTCCCATCTGGTGTTCCGGGCCACCCTCGCCCACGTCAAAGACGGCGGACCATGGCTCAACGCGCCCTATCAGATAGCCGCTCCCCCTGCGCCGCTGCTCCATTGAGGGCACCGGAACCATCCCCGGCCGCGACGCCCTCGAAATCACCCATTCGACCGTCGCGGCAGGGATCTCCTCAGAGTCGTTTAGAAGCGGCAGGGCGCCGATCTCGTTCCACGTTGAGGATAGCGCATCGGCCATTCTCGCCAGCAGCACTTCGAGTCGTTGGACGGCCTCCCGGGCCTCACGACCCATCGAGTCAAAGGCGCCGCCCCGAGCCAACGCCAGCACATCCAAGAGGTCGAACATCACCTTGAGCTGATAGGAGAAGCTCCGCTCCTCATGCATCCCATCGGTCAGGATCTGCTGCTGAGCGAGACGCACCAACCGCCGCAGGGCCTTCCTGCGCATCACGCCGACTTGCCTGCCGCCGAAGAAGCACAGGGCCACAACGCGCCCGCACATGTTTTGCAATAGATGGTTGGCCTGCAGGTCGCGCTCGAGGTTGGCGGCCAGGAACGCCGTCTGCCACGCGATGCTCGCGCCAAGACGAAGGCGGAGGTCGTCCGTCAGCGTGTCCGTGAGCCAGTGGAACGAGCTGATCCAGTTCCGCGCCCGCTCGGAGATGACATAGGGGCTCCACGAGAACCGCGCGAAGTCGTCGCCCTGCGGCGGGTTACCGTTGATCCACGAGGTTACCAGCTCTTCCCACTTTGCGGCATACGCACGCTCGCCGCTGCGTTGCCATTCCAGCGCCAGATCCTCGAGGTAGCTGTGGTAATGAAGCTCGAAGCCGGCCAGCGCATTGCTGGTCCTGATGTCCTCCCGATGCCAGTCGATGCCATCATCAAACCGGAACCACTGGTTCGACAAACGGAGTTCGTTACCCACTGCGGCATCGGCCTGGGAGGTCCTGAGCTCGGCCCGCTCGCGCCGCAACTGAGCGAGTGCCTCCAAAAGGGGTGACTCCCAGAGGAAGGGCGATAGCTCCCGCGCTGCCGACTCAAGTGTCAGGGGAAGACGGGTGGGGAACAACGTCCACAGGCGTCTGCGTAGTCCCGACGCAATGCGCCAGTGAATCTGGGCGGGCTTCAGGTGCCGGACGGTGCGCACCGTCCTGAACGCGTTGCTGAGTCGGAGACCTTCATCCATAGCTTGCGAGGATGACGTCGGCGATCCGCTCGGCCGCCATACCGTCCCAGAACTGCGGGGGGTCGCATTCCCTGCGGGGTTGCCCAAGAGAGCACAGCACAAGTTCGCCCAGGTTCTCCACGTCGTCGCCGACGAGTGTGTTCGTCCCCTGCGTGATGGTGACGGGGCGTTCGGTGTTTGCCCGCACGGTAAAGCACGGGACCCCGAGGTAGGTCGTCTCCTCCTGTATGCCGCCTGAGTCGGTAAGCACGACGCGCGCCTGCTCCTGTAGGCACAGGAAGTCCAGGTACCCCAGTGGATCAACGACGTGCAGCCCGTCGAGGAGCGCTTGGAAGCCGTAGCCGGCGACGCGCTGCCGCGTGCGCGGATGCATGGGCAGCACCACCGCACACTCGCGACCGATCTCCGCCAGAGCAGTCAGTATGCGCTGGAGCTTTCCAGCGTTGTCTACGTTTGAGGACCGGTGGAGTGTGACCAGCACGAACGGAACCGTGTTATCCAAACCGTCTCGAAGGCCCAAGTCCTGCAGAACGCTACGCGCGCGAGCCTTCGGCAGCAGCCTCACCAGCGTGTCGATCATCACGTTGCCGACGAAGTGGACCTTCGCCCGATCGATGCCTTCGCAGACCAGGTTCTCCTCCGCCTCCGGCGAGTGGGTCAGCAGCAGATCGCTGATCTGGTCGGTGAGCACGCGGTTGACTTCCTCCGGCATCGTGCGATCGAAGCTCCGAAGCCCCGCTTCCACGTGGGCGACCGGCACTCCGAGTTTGCAGGCCACCAGGGCCGAAGCCACTGTCGAGTTGACATCCCCATAGACTACCAGCAGGTCCGGCTTCTGCTCGGTCAGCATCGGTTCGATGCGTCTCATGACCTCGGCGGTCTGGTAGGCATGGCTGCCCGATCCAACCTTCAGGTCCACATCCGGCCTGGGCAGGCCCAACTGGTCGAAGAACACACTCGACATGTTGGCATCGTAGTGCTGCCCTGTGTGGACGAGGAACTGGTCCGCCCCACGAGATCCCAACGACCTCAAAACGGGGGCAGCTTTCATGAAGTTGGGCCGTGCTCCAACGATGTGGAGGACTCTCATTGGCGTCACCGTTACGTGTGAATGCGCGACTGACGGGGCGTCGTGGCGGTACGTCAGGCTGGACCGGCAACGGCAACGCTGATGCTCTCAAGCATCCGTCCGGCCAGGACCTTCCGATCGAACCTCTCCCGCACCGCACGAAGGCCGTTCCGTCCGAGACGATGCCGCAGGCCGCGATCCGACTTCAGCCGGAGTATTGCGTCGGCCAGTTGCTGCGGATTCTCGGGTTCTATGCAGATGCCCGCTTGCTCCCGCTCGACAAGCCTTCTGGCTTCACCGTCCACACCGAGGATGATCGGGTTCTGAACAGCCATGGCCTCGAAGATCTTGGAGGGCAGAACCGTGCGGAAGAGGTCCGCTTTCCGGAGCAACACCACGGACACGTCGCTTGCGCGCAGATACGCCTTCGCCCTTTCATGGGGCACCTGGCCAAGCATGGTTACGTTCTCAAGGTGCCACTGCTCTCTCTGCCGCCTCAGCCTGTGTAGCTCCGCCCCGTCCCCCACCGTGACGAAACGTACCGACGGTTCGTCGCACAGTATCCTGGCCGCCGCCAGCAACGTTTCCAGGTTGTGTGCCATGCCGTGGGTTCCGACGTATGATACCATGAACTGCGAATCAAGCCCAAGTTCGGCGCGCGCCGGCCGCGCTGTGGCTCCGACCCAGGACTCCAGGCTGATCCCGTTCGGCACCACGTCTACCTTCGCCGCGGGCACGCCCCTGGCCACCAGGTTCTCTCTGAAGGCCTCTGTGACGGCCACCATCCGGTCCGCGTCACGGTACAACGCCAGTTCGACGGCCTCCAGCAGCCTGATCAGGTACCTATTGGTCAGGGCGTCGACGGCCACGATGGACTCGGGCCAGATGTCGCGCACTTCGAAGACCCATGGGCAACGCAGGAGTCTCGAGGTCAGAAAGCCTGCGCAGGCACAGAAGAACTGGGGTGATGTCGCAACGATGATGTCCGGCCTGGGAAGCTTCAACACAGCCAGCGAGGCCGAGAGCATGTAGCTGACGTATCCCAGCGTCCTCTTCAGGAAACCCCTATTGGCCGCGATGTAAGTCCAAATGCGGTGGACGCAAATGCTTTCCATCGTCTCGTGCTGCATGGCCAAACGGCATTTGTGGCCGTCATAGACCTTGCCCTGGGGGTGATTGGGCACGCAGGTCACAACGTGTACTTCGTGGCCGCACCGCGCCCACTCCCGGCAGTGCTCGAAGGTCCGCACCGCGGGCGCGTTGACCTCAGGGGGGAAGTAATGGCTCAGGAACAGGATGCGCATGACCCCTCCACCAAGCACCGGTAACGCTTCTCTATGCGCCGGCGGATAACTCCGCTCTTAGCTCTGCCAGCGCAACGTTTCTGCCTCCCTCCCGCATTGACCTCACGGCGCAGAAGGTAGCCAGAGTCACTTCCTCGATCTCCTCGTACGGGATCAACGGCTCTCCGCCCTCCGCAACCCGCTCGATGAAGCTCACGATTTCGCTTCGGTGCCCTTTGTCCTGTCGCCTCAGCTTCATCTTTCGGAATCCAGCCCACCCATAGCCACGCAGGCTGCGGAAGTTCTGCAAATCCAGGACTTTGCCGTCGCAGAAGGCCTGAAGTTGCTCTTTCGGGTATGACCTGTGGCCGCTTGCAAAGTAGTTCAGAGCGCCGACGGATCCGCCTGCGAAGCTTAAGAGCAGAACGGCCTTGTCCTCGTTGATGCCGTCCGGGTTCTCACAGACACACATAGCACTGACTGACAGGATCGGGCTACCGGCCAGGAACCTGAGCGTATCAATGAAGTGGCAGCCCTCGCCGATTATCCGGCCCCCGCCCACGCTGGAATCCTGCACCCAATGCGACGCGGGCACCGCGCCCGCGTTCACCATCATGTTCAGAGACAGTGGGCCGGACCGACCACGCAGCAGCTCCCCCATCCTCAAGACATGCGGGGAAAAGCGGCGATTGAATCCCACCATCAACTGGCGGTCCGCGCCTGCGAGCGCCCTTCGCACTTCCCTGACCCCCTCGATGTCGATCGAAAGTGGCTTCTCCACGAAGACGTGCTTGCCGGCTTCAAGCGCCTCGGCCACCAACGTAGCGTGCAGGTGATGCGGCACGGTAATGAAAACCGCGTTGACGTTCGGGTCGGCAAGAAGCTCCCTGTAGTCGGTGGTCGCCTTTTCAAAACCGAACTTCCGCGCCGTGTGCCGGCAAGCCAGTGGGTCGAGATCGGCGACATAGAGAAGCCGAGCGGGCGTTCTCTTGAGGATCGGGAGCTGCATGGACCGCGCGAAGTTCCCTGCGCCGATTGCACCCACCACGACGGCGCCCGTGGTGGGCGGAGTTCTGCGTTTGCCCACCGGCGGCACCGACACTGACGTCGTCCGGTCCGGCTCGGCATCGGGATAGACGAATACCGTGCCGATGGCACCACTTGCCCCGAGCCCCTTGTAGGCGTCGGCAGCCTCGAGGAAGGGGACCCGTTCGGAGATCAGCGGCTTGACGTCCAGCTTGCCTTGGGCCATGAGGTCGAGGACGGCCTCGAGATTGCGCCTTTCGGTCCAACGGACAAATCCGAAGGGATAGTCATGCCCGCCCTCCTCGTAAAGCGGATCGTATCTGCCCGGGCCGTACGAGCAGGACACCTGAAAGGAGAGCTCCTTCTCATAGAAATCCGCGCGATTGAGTTGTAAACCCACAACTCCGACAAGAACGATGCTGCCGCGCTTGCGGCACATCCTCGCGGCCTGCTGCACAGGATCATTGCTCTTGGTGGCGGCAGCTATAATGACCGCGTCAACTCCACGTCCGCCTGAGAAAGCTTCCGCCGCCGCAACCGGGTCGGCTCCCGCCGAGAGATCGACCACTTCCACACCAGACGACTCGGCCAGACCAAGCCGCTGGCGCGAGAAGTCCGTGCCGAGAACCCGACAGCCATTGGCGCGGAGGATCTGTGCGGCGATCAGCCCCACAAGGCCCAGCCCCAGTACAGCCACCCGTTCCCCAACGGTCGGCGAGGCCAGACGGACGCCCTGCAGGGCGACGGACGAGATGACAGAGAATGCCGCCTCCTCATCGCTGACCTCATCGGGCACCTTCACACATAGGTTCCTGGGGACACACACGATCTCCGCGTGCGGCCCGTTTGAGGCCACGCGGTCGCCGACTCGAATGTCCGTCACGCCTGGACCGAGCTCCAGAACGATGCCCGCATTGCAGTAGCCAAGGGGCATCGGTTCGTCAAGGCGGGCGAAAACGGCCTCCAGCGTCGGCAGCAGGCCGTCGGCCTTGATCTTGTCAAGCACTTGCCTGACCTTTTCCGGCTGCCGCCTTGCTTTGCCGATCAGCCCGGCCTCACTGAACTCGACAAGCATCCGCTCCGTGCCTGCGGAGACAAGACTCGAACGAGTCCGAACGAGCACACAGCCAGCCCGCACGGTGGGGCAGGGGACTTCCGCCACCTCGGTGAGCCCGCCGCTAAGGTTGTGGAGGATTTGCTTCATGGCACTTCGTCGTTATGGGGGGAGTCCGCTCTCTAGGCGCCCGGGGTTGAACGGCTGCACGACGACGCGCTCGTCTTCCTCCAGAGCCTGTCGGGTCTTAAGGAACAACTCGCCCGTCTCCCAGACGTAGTCCACAGCGCATCCCGGCTGTGGCGCACCGCGAGGGCGCACTAGCTCATAGCTGCGCAGGATATTGTCCTGGTGGCCGTGGTCGCGGAAGAGGAGCGACGTGCGGCGCTTGCGCGCCCCCAGCTCTACGGTCAGCGTGTGGAAGTCGTTCATCGCGATCAGCGCGGCGCCCTTGTGTGCCGTGAAACGCTCGCGTACACCTTCGAACGGGTCAACCTTCGCGCTGAACGTCATCGCGGCGATCGAGCCGTCTCCAAAGGTGTAGGTGACGGCGATGTCGCAGTCGGACTTCACCGAGCGCGTAGGATTTATCGCGATCGGGTAGCGGCGCTCGGGCTGGACCAACCGGTAGATGAAGTCCGTCCAGTGGCAGAGATTGCCGAACACGCGCCCGCCCTCTTCGTCTCTCGAGTACCAGTGGTCTGGTGGGATCTCGTGTCCGGCCACGAACCAGTTCAGCATGACGGCGCCGGGCTGCGCGTATAGGCAGCGCTTGATGGCGTGGCCGATGCGGCTACCGGGGCGGTTGAAGCCGAGGTTTACCTTGCCGGGCGAGCGTGTTATTACGCGGCACAAACGTATGAGTTGCTCTTCTGTGACAACATGAGGCTTCTCGATATGCACGCTCTTGCCGGCTTGCAGTGCCGCGATGGCGTATTCGGCGTGCGAGGCGTGGTTGGACGTGATGTAGACGAGGTTGATTGCCGGGTCGGCGATGAGTCGATCCGCGTTGTCGGTGTAGTAGCGAAGGGAATACTCCTCAAACAGTGATGCCGCCCTATGGATGTTAGTATCCATCGCCGCCCGGACGACGCGGCCGCGTCGCTTGCACAGGTAATAGGCGATGGTGGTGAAAGCGAAATTGCCGCAGCCGATGAGGCCGACGTGGCCGCCCTCCGGCGGCGGGTGGGCCAGGGGCGGCAGGGCGACGTAACGCTTCTTCATGTGGTACTGCCCCCTGACCTTGGCCCATGTGCGGCGGACACCGTAAAGCCGCGCATAGCGCAGCACCTTCCGAAGCTTGAAGCTCAGGCTGCTCCTCGCATAGTCCACTGAGTTTACTCCGTAATCCGGTCGCCCACCGTAGAACAAGTGAAGAAGCAAGCCAAACGACTATCGTTAGGTCAGCATGATAGAGGGAGGTGAAACCTCACGTACACTTCATGTCCGTCCGCGTAGAGCGCATCCCAGACATTCGCCAGGAGCTAGCCCGTGGCCGCGGTGTCGGGCGGTTAGAACTGGCTTAACAGGAGGATTCGCACGACAAGTCGCAATCACATCGGAAGTCCGCGAGATCGCCGACGCAGTTCCTTCACCTTCAGGGAGATCATGTATTCGTAGATGGCCTGCAGCGTGCAGTACGTCAGGCCTGGGAATCCGTCCCAGAATCCCCGACGCAGGAAGTACATGTAGAAGAACTTCACGCACGGCCGCAACGGCAATCGGAACGAGACTTCCTTCAACGCCCGCCGGCGACGCACTGGGTCCGTCGAGAACAGGCCCCGCCAGTCCACGCGTCCGTTCTGCAAATGCTTGATAGTCTCCACTGCCTCATAGCTGCTGTAGCGATTATGCCTCTCGAACCAGGCGGCCAATCCTTTGCTCACGGCATAATGCACAAAGTGGCTCCTCAGCTTCCCTTCCGGCCCATCCACCATAGCAACGGGATTTGCCGCACGCTGCCAACGAATGCGTTCGGGGCGGAACAGCCTCGGAAACCAGCTGGGATAGAGACTGCTGTGTTTCAACCACCGGCCCATGAACATGTTCTTGAACCGCAGCCGGTAACAGACTTCATCGCGTTCGAGGTCGGACGTCACCTCGAGTATTTCCGCCGCAAGCTCCGGGGGGACCACCTCATCTGCATCGATATGGTACACCCACGGGTGCTTGAACTGAATGTTCTCAACTGCCCAGTTCTGGTTGTTTGCGCGTCCGTCGAAAGGCCGCTGGTAGAATCGAGCCCCCACTGTCTGGGCGATCTCCTCCGTACGGTCCGTGCTCAATGAGTCAAGAACCACGACATCGTCGCTCCA
>CAZHPE010000087.1:1137-11831 GCA_964534775.1 uncultured candidatus Brocadiaceae bacterium | reverse complement strand
GAGCGAATCCGTCCGCAAGGCGATCGCCGATTTCTTCGCCGGCCAGGGGCAGGATCAGGCCACATCCCGCCCGCGCGGCGACGGCTTCGCGCGCTCCGGCGATTCGTCCGGCAGCTCAGCAATTCAGGGCCAACACCCGGGTGATGCCCCCCCCGTACCCCAGCAATCCCCCGGCCATGGCGGGTCCGGCCATGCGCCATCGCCTGCCCATACCCCCCCCCGCCCCCCCCATTGCGGGCGCATTACGGGGGATGCATGCAGGTGCTGGACACCTACATCGTCGAGGAGTCGCCGGAGGGCATCCGCCTCACCGACCAGCACGCGCTTCACGAGTGCATCCTCTACGACCGGCTTCAGCGCCGGCTCGAGTCCGGCCCACCGGCCAGCCAGCGCCTGCTGGTGCCGGAGCTGGTGGAGCTGCCGAAGGCGGAGTTCCTGGCAGTGATGGAATTGGCCGAGGATCTCAAGCAGTTCGGAATGGAGGCGGAAGCGTTCGGCGAGAGCACGGTGATCGTGCGCTCCTATCCCCAGATACTCGGGCTGTTCGACGCGCGCACGTTCCTGCAGGACCTGCTGGGCGAGTTGGATGGTCCCGAGGGCACCCGCCGGGTTGACGGGCGGCGGGAGAAGGTGTTGAAGGTGATGGCGTGCCGCGGCGCCGTGAAGGCCGGCCAGCGCCTCAGCCCGGAGCAGATGCGCCGCCTGCTGGAAGAGCGTGAGGAGGCCGGCGCCGGCGAGACCTGTCCACACGGCCGGCCGGTCTCAATCGTGATCGCCCGGCGGGCAGTTCGGCCGGACCTGACGCGGGCGCCCAGGCGCCGTGCGGCACGATGGCACAGAGAAGAATCCCTTTCGCTTTGTACTATGGGGAGGAGGACGATGCGAAGAGCCGGAGTGCACCGGGCGGCGATGGCGTTGACAGTCGTGGCGCTGGGTCTGGCGATGGTCTGCGAAGGCGTCCAGGCGCGGGCCGAGAGTTTCGACGCCATGGTGCCGTCGGATGTCGTCAGCTTCGCGAGCCTTCGCGACTATACCGAGTTCACAACCGGGCTCCGGGCCACGCCGTATCACGAGTTGCTCCAGACGCCGGAGATCGCCGCACTGCTCGACCGCGGGCTGGGCGGCGGCAAGGGCCTGCTCGCAGAGCTCAGGAATGCCGCCGGCATGACCCGCGACGAGTTGGACGCGCTGCTCCACGGCGAGGTGGCGGTGGCCCTATTTCGCATTCGGAAGCCGGGCGACGAGATCGTTTTCGACAAGCCCAAGCTCGCCCCGCTCCTCCTGGTCGACGTGGGACCCAGCGCCGCGAAGGCGCGCCAGGCGCTCAGCCGCCTTATCGAGGCGGCCGGCCGGATCGAGCGCATCACGCTTGCCGAGGAATACTTCGAGGGCCACGCGATCCATCACTTCACCCGCACGCGTGGAGCGGGGAAGCTCGGCACGGAGGCCCATCTGGGCGCGGTCGGCAATGAGCACGTCTACCTGAGCCTGGAGGGCGGCATTCTGGCGGTCCTGGGCGGCAGGTCGCGGGGGCCCCTCGATCAGCACCTGGCGGCGCGCTACTCACCCGGGGCGGCGGCCCCGCTGCGCGACCTGAACCTCTACAGGCAAGTGCTGAAGCGCGTCGGCGCCGACTGCGACTTCGTCACCTTCCAGCAGTTCGAGCACCGGTGGGCCGACATGATGCAGCGGGCCGGCAACCTCAACCGGGCCAGCGGTTTCGAGGCCCTCGGACTCTTCGGGCTCAAGGCGCAGGGATCCGGCACGCGGATCGAAGCGGACGGCACATACAACGACCTGTACCTCGTGCTCCCCCAACCGAGAACGGGCGTTCCGAGCGCGCTGGAGCCCGGCAGGAAGTTCACGCTTCGCCCGCCGGGATTCGTGGGGGGGAAAGCAGCCCTCTATGCGGGTTTCTACCTGGACGGGCACGGCCTGTGGAAGACGACGATGGCGGCCATGGCCCATTTCGCCCCCCTCGTCGGCGCGCTGTCGGATGGGATTCTGGCCAACCCTAACGCCGATGTCCACGTCGAGAACGACATCATCGGGCAACTGGACAATCGCTGGTTCGCCTACGTCCCGGGGCAGGAGGAGGCGGAGGCGCAGCGTGTCGAGGTGGTCTGGGGCGCCTCGGTCAAGGGCGCCGAGCGATTCCGCGAATCGTTCGGGCAATTTGTGGGCCTACTCCAGGCGTTCATCCCGCTCCAGGCGACCCTATGCAATGGGCGGCAGATATACCACTCCGAGGGCGGGAAGATCGACCTCCTGGGGGGCCTTCGGGTTCCGGCGATGGCGATGAGCGCCGTGGACGACTACGTGGCCTTCGCGCGCCGCCCCGAGCCAATCCAGCAGATCATCAGGGACTGCGACCGAAAGAAGAGTCCGCTCGAGGACAGGAAAGAGTACCGGGACTGTCTTTCGCACATGCTCAAGCGCCCGACGGCCCTGCTGTACGTGGACCATCGGCGGGTCGGGAAACAGGTCTGGCCCGCGCTGGCCGGCAGGCTCGGCGGCGCGCTGCCGCCCTACGAGGCGGTCGCGGAGTATCTCTCCGTGCAGGCGACGACGGCGAAATGGGATGAGGGCGGCCTGCTCCTGCGCACCTGGATTCCGTACGCCGAGCAGACCGAGCCCAACGGACCGGTGGACTAACTTCTGCGACGTGAAAGCCGCCACAGAGCCGCAGGGGCAGCAAACTCAATCATCCGGCTTCGGTCCTGGGTGCTGAGCGCACAGAAACGCTGGCGCCGGCTGAACGCGTCAGACTACCTGAAGGACGTGATCCCGGGCGTGGAATTCCGCGACGGAGTCCGAGCCGACGGCCAGACGGAACAAGAAGACAAAGCCGACGCCGCCGGATCCTCCATACACAACATTTGACAATAGCTCTTGGTATACATGACCATGGCCGCAGTCGAGAGCACCAATACCACCGCCGCTGTTACCAGATACGCCACGGCTACCCCCGCTAGCCGAAAGGTCCCTTTGTTCTCGCTCTTGCAGCGCCACTCAAAGAAGCCCCAACCAAGTGCCAGCAGAGCTGGCCATAACCACCATGTCTGGGCCAGGAGATCACAGAATTGAAAAAGGGCCCGTCCAAGCCCTGACAAGGGAGGCCAGGGCGCTGGCAATCGCGTCCCCCTCGGGCATGCCTGCGTCGACGTGAGCCTGCACCGACCCCAGGAGATGAGCCCGCAATTCCTCGCGTATGCGTATGCACACACTCGCGAGCGCTTCGCTGTCAAGCAGGGATTCTGCGGCATGTCTGACGTTGCAGTACCAAGCTCCCGCGCCCAGCCTCGGCCTGGCACTCCCGGGTTCAGCCTTCGCTCCCGGGCGGGAGCATTATTCCGCCTTGACATCGCCAGCGGCCGTGGTATACTGATTTAAGGGTATTTGGAATGTTCTAAACGTACAGAAGCCATCGCCCCACCAGCGGCGGCGCTTCGTCCTCTCCAGTCAGGTGCCCGAAGGCCATGGCCGAGGACTATGATCCGATCCGTGAACGGTTTATTCACGAGGTGGGCGAGTTCGCCGGCGGTCTCGGGCTCAGCCGCTCGGCCGGCCAACTCTACGCCCTGCTCTACATGAGCCGCGAGCCGAAGTGCCTGGACGAGATGGCCGACTCGTGCGAGGTGAGCAAGGCCACCGCCAGCGTCAACGTGCGCGAGCTGGAGCGCTGGGGCGCGGTGCGCCGCGTCTGGGTGCGCGGCGACAGGAAGGACTACTACGAGGCCAACCGCAACGTGGCCGACATAGCCGTCAGTCGCGTCAAAGATGGGCTTGGCCGGCGCCTGGAGACCTTCGGCGCGGCTCTGGACGAGGCCGAGCGGGACGTCGAGCAGATGAGCGACAACCCCGGCGGCCGCGATTTCTACCAGCAGCGCCTCAAGGAAATACGGAGACACCATAGCTCCCTGGACCGCCTGCTCAGGAACATCGACAAGGTGTACGGAGTGGTCAAGAGGTTCCTGTAGGCCGCGGCGCGCGCCTTCTGCTCCCCCGGAAAGAATGAACTCATGCAGCCTTTCATCGACCTTCAGAGGCAGTACCGTGAGAACCGGGAAGCCATCGACCGGCAGATCCACGAGGTTCTGGATTCCTCGGCATATATCCTCGGCCCAAAGGTCGAGGAGGTTGAGAGCCGGCTGGCGGAGATGGCGGGCGTCGGGCACGCAGTGGCGGTGGGCAGCGGCACGCAGGCGCTGCTGCTGGCGCTGATGGCCAAGGGCGTCGGGCGGGGCGACGAGGTAATCACGACCCCGTTCACGTTCATCGCCACGGCCGAAGTGATCGCGCTTGTGGGCGCCGTGCCCGTCTTCGTCGACGTCGAGGAGGACACCTACAACATCGACCCGGGCCTTATCGAGGAGAAGATCACGGGCCGCACCCGGGCCATCCTGCCAGTTGACCTTTTCGGTCAGTGCGCGGACTACGAGCGCATCGAGCAGATAGCGAGCCGCCACAACCTGCTGGTGATCGAGGACGCGGCCCAGTCATTCGGTGCAGAGCAGAACGGCCGGAGGGCCTGCTCGTTCGGGGACGTGAGCTGCACGTCCTTCTATCCGGCCAAGCCCCTCGGCTGCTACGGCGACGGCGGCATGGTATTCGTGGACTCCGACGACGCAGTAACGGAGGTGCTGCGTTCCCTGCGGGTCCACGGCGGGGGCGCGGGCAGGTACGAGAGCGTGCGGATCGGCACCTGCGCCCGGCTGGACGCCATTCAGGCAGCCGTGCTGCTGGCGAAGCTGCCGAAGTTCGCGTGGGAGATCGAGCAGCGGCAGAGGGTCGCGGCGCGCTACAGCGAGGCCCTGGCGGAGCTGGCCGTGACGCCCGCCGTGAGGCCCGGCAACCTGTCGGCGTGGGCCCAGTACTGCATACGGGTAAAGGACCGCGACGGGGTCCGGGAGCGCCTGGGCGAAGCCGGCGTGCCGACGGCGGTCTTCTACCCGAAGCCGCTGCACTTGCAGGAAGCGTTCGCGGACCTGGGCCACGGCGAGGGAGACTTCCCGGTTTCCGAGGCCGTGTCGCGGGACATCGTCGCCCTGCCCATGCACCCATACCTGGACGAGCAGAGCCAGGACGACATCGTGGCGCACGTAAGGGCCGCCGCGGGGGGATAGGTTAGCCGCCCCGTCGGGCCAGAAACAAACGTAACGCATGCGCACGCCTCAGCTTACGGAGACAGAGCCTCTGTAAGTGAGAGGGCATTGGTGTGCGAGGAGCGCGATGGCCGAGAACGGCATGCAGTGGTATGCGATCTATACCCGCTCCCGCCACGAGAAGGCGGTGGACAGTTCGCTGCAGGTACAGGGAGTGGAGAGCTTCCTGCCGCTCTACGACGTGTTGAGCCGCTGGAAGGACCGGCGCAAGTGGGTGCGGATGCCGCTGTTCGCGGGCTACCTGTTCGCGCATCTGGCACCGGAGGATTTCGCTTGCGCGCTCGGCGTGCGGGGCGTGGTGCACATCGTCGGCGACGGCGGCGGCCCCGTCCCGGTGCCCGGGGTGCAGGTCGAGGCGATTCGCGGAATGGTGGAGAAGCCCGTTACGGTCTCCCCCTGGCCGCACATGCCGACTGGGAAGAGGGTGAGGGTCAAGCTCGGCCCGCTGGCCGGCATGGAAGGCTTTGTCGTCAGGCGCGGGAAGCAGTGCCGCCTCGTGATCTCCGTGGACCTGCTGGGCCGCGGCGTCGCCGCAGAGATCGACGCAAACTACCTGGAGCCGATCTGAAGGGGCGCTGGCGCCCGAAAGGCTGGGCGGCGGATGGCCGCGCCGAAACGACGGTGCCCACTCTATCATGCTGACACGAAGCATCAGACGATTGGCCAGCGGGGTGTTGCGCAGGCTGGGTCTGCGCCGGGCTCCAGCGGCCGCCCCCCACCCGCCCTGGGTCGTCGCGGAGGATAACCCTTCGGACCCGCAGCGGCTGCCTGCCTTTCGGCTCTTCGCGGTCGTCGGGACATGGCACGAGGGAGACGTGGTCGGAGCCCTGGTCAGGAACGCCCTCGCCCAGGGGTGCGAGCGGGTTTACGTGGTGGACAACGACAGCCCGGACGACACGGTGGAGGCGGCGCTCAGGGCGGGCGCGATACTGGCCGAGTCGTTCTCGACCGAGGGATACGACGAGAGGCTGCGCATCAGCCTGATGAACCGCACCGTGCAGCGGGTGACAGAGGAGGTCGATGAGGACCACGTGTGGTGGCTGTACATGGACGCCGACGAGTTCCCGCACGGGCCGGGCACGATGACGCTGCGGGACTACCTTGCCACGCTCGACCGCCGTTTCCGCATTGTCGGGGCGCGCTACTCCACCCACTACCCCAAGGGGACGCCGCACTACGTGCCCGGGTTCCACCCGCTGGATTTCCAGCCCCTGTGCGAGGAGTTCGACGTCGCCGACTTCCACCACTGCCAACTGGATCATTGGAGCCACCCGCTCAGGCGTCAGGACAAGGGGGCCGAGTGGCTGACGGGCCGGGAAGGGTTGCACAGGGTGGCCTGTGAGGTGCAGTTAGTCGAGCCGACGGCGCCGATCGTCGTGCACCACTTCCCGTTCCGCGATCGCTCCTTCACGATCAGGCGGCTCGATGCGCTCTGCGGGCCGGATGAGTCGGACCAGGTCCGCAACAGGATAAACGATGAACGCGTCAAACGCGCCACGGGCATCACGAAGCGCTACAACTGCCTGGGACATGTCTACGCCGGGCGCTGGGGCCAGATGGACAACCTGCGCAAGAGCGGCAACCCGCTCGGCATGCATCCGCGGCCGTGGAAGGAAGTCTCGTGATGCGATGCGAACGTGCACGGGAGATGCTGCTGCGATGCGGGAGCGTCGACCAGGTCGTCGTGGACACTGACGCGCCGCGGATAGCCGAGGGCGTTTCCGCGCGGTTCGGCGACCGCGTGCGGCTCATCGAGCGCCCCTCCCATCTGCGGGGCGGGCACGTGAGCATGAACGACATCCTGCTGCACGACGTCACGCAGGCCGCCGCGGACTGGCACATCATGACGCACGCGACCAATCCCATGCTGCGCGCCGAGACCGTCGAGCGGGCGGTCCGGGCCATGGTATCGAGCGCGGACCACGACAGCCTCGTGGGCGTCACGCGCATGTCCAAGCGCTACTGGTGGGGCGACGGGCGCCCGGTCAATCATGATCCGTCCAAGCTCATCAACACGCAGGACCTGGCCCCATTCTACGAGGAGAACTCAATCCTCTACATGTTCACTCGGCCCCTGATCGAAGCGCGCGGCACGCGCGTGGGCGTGAGGCCCCTGCTTTGTGAAATAGACGGCCGCGAAAGCGTCGACATCGACGATGAGCTGGACTTCGAGATCGCGGAGCTCTTCATATCACGCACTACATCGCCTGCGGGCGACGAACCCCAGAAAGGATAGCCGATGGCTTACAAGGTGCTGGTTTCCTGCCTCTACATGCAGCCGATTATCGACCGTTTCTCCCACCTCTTCGGGGACGACGAGGTGGAGTTCGTTCTCCCTCCGGTCATCGAACGCCTCTCTGAGGCCGATCTCATCCCCCTGGTCGGGGACATCGACGGCGCCCTTTGCGGCGACGACCGGTTCACCGAGCGCGCCATGAAGGCCGCCCCCCGCCTGGTGGTCATCTCCAAGTGGGGAACTGGCATAGACTCCATTGACTCGGAGGCCGCCGGGCGCCTCGGCATCGCCGTGCGCAACACGCCCGGCGCATTCACCGACCCGGTGGCCGACAGTGCCCTAGGCTACATGCTGTGCTTCGCCCGGCGCTTGGTGGACCTGGACAGGATCATACGCTCGGACCGATGGGGGAAGCTGATGGGACCGGCGCTCTGCGAGAGCACGCTGGGCGTGATCGGCACGGGCCGGATCGGCAAGGCCGTTGTCAGGCGGGCGCGGGCTTTCGGCATGCGCATCGTCGGAAACGACCTCCTGGAGATGCCCGAGGATTTCCTGAGCGAGACCGGCATCGAGATGATGGGCAAGGACCGGCTGCTGGAAGAGGCCGACTTCGTCAGCCTCAACTGCACGCTCAACCCCACCAGCCGCCACATCATCGCCGCGCGCGAGCTGGCGCTTATGAAGCCCACCGCCTATCTGATAAACACGGCGCGCGGCCCGCTTGTCGATGAGCCGGCGCTGGTCGGAGCACTCCAGACGGGCGCGATAGCCGGCGCGGGCATGGACGTGTTCGAGCACGAACCCCTGCCGCAGGACAGCCCGCTGCGGCAGATGGAGAACTGCATGCTGGCGGCACACAACGCCAACGCCAGCCCCGCCGCGTGGGAGCGCGTGCACGTGAGCACGGTCCAAAACCTGGTCGATGAGCTGAGGGCGCGCAAGAGGTGAGCACCGGGGCGGATCAGAGGCAGCACGGGCGGCAGCCCCGAGCGTGAAAGGATGGAATTGGCGGCGAAATTCAGAGTTCTGATCGTCGGATGCGGCGCGGTGACGGAAAGGTATCACCTGCCCGCCCTCGCGGAGGTGGACGAGGTGCAGGTGGCGGCCGTGGCCGATGCCGACCTGGCCCGGGCGCAGGAGCTGGCGGAGCGATTCGGCGTTCCCGCGGCAGTGCAGGGATTCGAAGACACGCTGGGAGACTCTGACTGCGTGCTTGTGGCCACCCCGCACGGCACGCACGCGGAGATCGTCACAGCGTGCCTGCGCGCCGGCAAGCACGTCCTGTGCGAGAAGCCCCTGGCCACCACCGTGGCCGAGTGCGACCTCCTGATCGAGGAGGCCGGGCGCTCGGCAGGCTGCCTGCACGTCGGGCTGATGCGCCGAATGTACCCAGGCTGCCGCTGGCTCAAGGGAGCGCTCGAGGCGGGCGTGCTCGGGCGGGTGAAAGGCTTTCTGTTCGAAGAGGGTGGGCCTTACAGTTGGCCCACGAGTTCGGGCTTCTTCTGGAATCGCGCGGCCGCCGGCGGAGGGGTGCTGGCGGACACGGGCGCCCATACGCTCGATCTGCTCACATGGTGGCTGGGCGAATGGGAGAGCGTGGAGTACCAGGACGACAACCTGGGAAATATGGAGGCGCACTGCCGCCTGGACCTCACGCTTCGCGAAGGCGTGCGCGGCCGCGTCGAACTCAGCCGCCTGCACGCCCTGCCGAACCGCTTCCGCATAGAATGCGAGCAGGGATGGTTCGAGGCCGGGGCAAGACCGCCAAGCAGGGTCGTGATGTACGACGCCCGAATCGGTCACAGCGTGTGCTGCGATGCGATGCAAGGCGAGGTGCCCCTGCCCTGGGCCGGGCAGCCAGCCAGGGGAGGGCTGGAAGCTTTCGTGCTCGAATGGCGCGAGGTGGCCCGATCCATGCGCGGCGAGCGGACCTGCCTGGCTACGGCGGCCGATGCGCGGAAGGTGGCCCGTCTCATCGCGGCCTGCTATGCGCGACGCCGTCCGCTTCCGCAGCCGTGGCTCGGCCCGCAGTTCGAGGGGGCCGGCGCGTGAACTGGCAAGACGAAACGTTCGCCGTATCCGGCGCCACGGGCTTCATCGGCGGGCGGCTCGTGGAGCGCCTCGTACTCGACAAGGGAGCGGCGGTGCGGTGCCTGGTGCGGGGCTATACGCGTTGCGCGTCCCTGTCGCGCATGAACGTCGAGCTCATGCGCTGCGGCCTCATGGACGCGGAGGCCCAGGCACAAGCGATGCGCGGGTGCGCGGCGGTACTCCACTGCGCTTACGACTGGCGCACCGAGGGCGACGGCGGGCGGCGCGTGAACGTCGAGGGAACCCTGAACCTCTACCGAGCGGCCTCACGGGCGGGCTGCCGGCGTTTCGTACACCTGAGCACGACCGCCGTCCACGGATACGGTCACGGCGTCGGTGAGATCGATGAGGATTATCCGCTCAGCACGTCGAAGCGCCCGTACATCGCCAACAAGGTCGCCATCGAAAACGCGCTGCGCCGCGCGGCGGGGGAACGAGGCGCGGCCCCGCTCGCCATACTGAGGCCGGCGATCGTCTTCGGCCCGGGCTACAACGCCTGGGCAACGCAGATCGTCGACGGCCTGCGCTCGGGCAGCCAGGCCCTGGTCAACGGCGGGAGAGGGACGTGAAACGTGACATACGTCGATAACCTGCTCGATGCGATGCTTCTTTGCTCCGAGCGCGAGGAAGCGGCCGGCCGGACGTTCTTCGTCACCGACGGCACACCCATGTCATGGTGCGAGTACGTGGGCGCCCTCGCAGGTTTGTGCGGCGTGGACATCGGCACCGTGCCGGAGTTCTCCCTGGAAGAGATAATGGCCGCCGAGGGCCAGAGGAACCGGCCCGCCACGCTACGCTCCGTGTTTGCCGATCCGTCCATTCGCGGCCGGTTCGACGAGGTGCCGTGGCTCTCCGCCGCCTACGACCTTATCCGCCCCGTCGCCCGGCGGCTTCGGCGCTTCGGCGCGCACAAGGGCGCCGGGCCGGCGGCCCCGGGCGAGCCGGCGGGGCGTCCGCCCGCGGGCGTGAAGCTCGGGCATGCGCTCGTGCGCGCTGGCACAACCACCTATTCCATCGAGCGAATACGCGCGGCGCTGAGTTTTCGCCCGCAGGTCGGGTTCGAGGAAGCCATCCGCCGCACGGCCGCATGGCTCCGGTTTGCGCGTCTGATTGACTGAGCGATTTCGCGACGACCTAACCCTTTCATGGCCAGACAAACGCTGCCAGTGACTGTTCTGTTGCCGGTCTACAACGGCGAGCAG
>CAZHPE010000087.1:0-1127 GCA_964534775.1 uncultured candidatus Brocadiaceae bacterium | reverse complement strand
GTTCGTCGAGGAGGCCGTCGAGAGTATTCTGTGTCAAACGGTCCCGGATTTCGAGCTGCTCATTATCGACGACGGTTCGACGGACTCGACGCCCGAGTTCCTGGCGTCGCTTTCGGACCCGCGGGTGCGCCTCGTCACCAATCCGGTGAACCGGGGCCTTGTGCACACGCTGAACAGGGGGCTGGAACTCGCCCGGGGCGAGTTCGTCGCTCGCATCGATGCGGACGATGCCGCCACGCCCGAGCGCCTTGAGCATCAGGTGTCGTTTCTACGCGCGCACCCCGACCATCTTGTGGTCGGGTGCTGGTTTTGCGTCCGCGCCGCGGGCCGTACCGACGTGCTGCGGCGTCCCCCGGTGACAGACCTGGCAATCCGGTGGGAGCTCCTGTTCGGTTGCGCACTTCCGCATCCCGGGGTGATGGCACGCACGGATACGCTTCGGGACCTGGGCGGCTACGACGCAGCGTTCCCTCACAACGAGGACTATGACCTGTGGTGCCGCCTGTCGCGACGCGGCAAGCTGCACAACCTCCCAGAGGTGCTGCTCGTATACCGCAAACACGGCGGGCAGATATCCAGCACGAAGCGCACCATCCAGGGGCAAGATCACATACGCATAAGCTGCCGCGAGATCACGGGGCTCCTGGAGTTGACGGGCGCCAGGATCACGCCGGACGCTGCTGTCGGCGTGCGAGATGTGCTGGCGGGCCGCATCTTCCAGCCTCGGGAGGCAGGGACCATCGTCCGGCTCGCCGTGCACCTGGCGCGCAGTTTTCGGGAGGTCCATTGCTGCCCGAAGTTCATTTCCGGGCGTCTGGAATGGCTTCTGAAGGAGCACGTGAAGTTCGGGGGCCGATGCCTGTTCCGTGGTCGCCTGGAAGAGGCCGCCGCGCGCGGCTGCGTCGCCGTGGAACTTGCTGCGAGCGGATTGGTCAAGGCCCCCGTGCGCCTGCTTGCCGGGGCCGCTCTCAGATACCTGCGCAGGCCCCGGACCGATGCGGCCCCCGATGCGGACGAGGCTTCCGCCGTCCCGGACAGGCCGCTGCCACTGCCGGAAGCGGCAGCGCCGCCGGCGGGGCCGAAGCCGGTGGTCAGCGTGGTGATCATCACGCGGAACCGCGCGAGGC
>CAZHPE010000086.1:8781-11842 GCA_964534775.1 uncultured candidatus Brocadiaceae bacterium | reverse complement strand
AGAGGGCCGTTGCGGATCAGGCAGGGCAGGGCAAAGCTCCAGTCGGACCTGCGGGAGACTTGGCTGCGAATTCACAAGCGGCTGGTCCAGGCCATGGCCGTCCTGACGTTCGCCCTGGTGGGGATTCCTCTGAGCATCATGGCCCGTCGACGCAGCGTCACTTTCCCCATCGGCTTCGGCGCGGTATTCCTTGTCTTCTACCTGTCCCTCCTGTTCAGCCAGGTCGTGTCGGAGGCCGGCATCCTGCCCATGGGCCCGGCAATGTGGATCGGCAACTTCGTGACGTTTGTACTCGGGCTAGCGTTGACGTTGGCCGTACTGAGGAAATGAAGGCACGCGTGGCGGTCCTCTCCACCGGCGCGACGGCTCGAGACGGCGCCTCCCGCGAGGCCGAACTCGGCGTCGGCCCTTTCCCCATGCATCGAGCACGATGAGCAAGCGCAGGAGATCCAGAGACCGCAAGGGCAGCGGGCTTGAGAGCGCGTCAGCGGCTCCCGCCTCGCCCTCGCAGGACGCCTCCCAGGCGGGCCCGCTGACGCGCCCCCGCGGGCCTCAGGCCCGGCGGCTGGCCGCCTGCGCCGCCCTGTGCCTGGCAGGCGCCGGCCTTGCGTGCGTCTCCTTTCCTCCCGCCAACCTCTGGCCGATGGCCTGGTGCGCCCTGGCGCCGCTGCTGCTGGGCGCGCAGTGGGCGCCGTCGTGGAAGAGTTCACTAGTTCTGAGTATAGGGGCCGCGCTCGCGTTCTTTCTGGCCGGACTGGCCTGGGTCACGCCCGTTACCGTCGGCGGATGGATTGCCCTGAGCGCCGTGCAGGCGGGCTTCTTCGCCATGCCAGTAGCGCTGGCGCGCCGCTGGCGCCGGCGCCTTCCCTGCGGCTGGCCGATTGCGTTCGCGGCGGCCTGGGCAGGGGCGGAGTTGGTGCGCACGTGGGCCTTCAGCGGGTTCCCGTGGCTCCTGCTCGGCTACACGCAGCACCGGCTTACGGGGCTCATTCAGCTCGCCGCCGTGACCGGCGTGTACGGCGTGAGCTTCTTGATCGCGCTGGTCAATGCGACGCTCGCGGAACTTGCCCTCTCGCTTTCTGAGAGGCGCGCTGGCCTCAAGGCTCCCGTCCGGCGGGCCACCGTGGTGGCAGGGGTTGCCATCGCGGGCGCGACGGCGTGCGGTCTGATCGGAATGGTGGTCGCGTCGCGCCTAGTGCTTACCGAAGGCCCCGTCGTCGGCGTCGTGCAGCAGAACATCCCCCGCCTGGTCAGCGACATGACCTTTCCCGCCGAGATCGAGGCCATATACGAGCTGACCGAGGCCGAGTTGAAACGCATGTCGGCCGGGAATGTGGACAAGCTGCGGGATAGGCTGAATGCTTACCAGGACGAGGTGTATCTGAGGATGCGGGCCGAGATCGACAAGGCCGCCCGGATCTCCCGCACGCTCCGGGGCCGTGGCGTGCGGCTGCTGGCGTGGCCTGAGACGACGGTGCAGGTGCCGCTCAACCGCGAGTGCACCGGCAGACTCGGGGCGCGGGCCGTATCCGTCCAGAATCACGCGTTCGCCGTTCTGGACGAGTTGGGTCGGTCGAAGGACTGCCACCTGCTTGTCGGGGCGCAGGCCCTGCTGGCCGAGCGCCTCGGCGAAGGTCCCGCCGCGGACTACAACGCGTCGGCCGGGGCGTACGCCAACAGCGCATTCTTCTTCGCCCAGGACGCGGAGGTGCGGCGCTACGACAAGATGCACCTCGTCCCGTTCGGCGAATACGTGCCCCTCGGCAATGTGCTGCCATTCCTGAAGAAATTCTCCCCCATCCCGCGCGGCCTCGTCCCTGGGCGCGAAGCGGTTGTCTTTCAGCTCCCACCGACGGGCGGGTCAGAAGATGCGCCTCAGCCCCCCGATGGGGACGGGACGGTGCGTTTCGGCGTGCTGATATGCTACGAGGACGTCTTCCCCGCGCTTGCCCGCCGCTTCCGCCGCCGGGGCGCGCAGGTCCTGATGAACATGAGCGACGAAGGCTGGTACGGCCGCCGGGGCGAACGGCGCCAGCACCTGCCCATGGCCGCCTTCCGGGCGGTGGAGACGCGCACGACCGTCGTGCGTGCGGCCAACACCGGGATCTCGTGCTTCATCGACCCCTGCGGGCGCGTCTACGCCGGCGTCGGCTGGGAAGCTGACGGCCGGGGGCCCGCGCGAGACGTCGAGGGGGCAGCCGCAGCGCACGTCATGCTCTCGGACGTCACGACCCCCTATGTGCTGTTGGGCGACGCCTTCGCCTGGCTGTGCCTGATCGCCGCGGGCCTCGCCCTGCTGCCGGGGCCGCTGCTCAGGCGCAAGGGCCGGGATGAGCGCGGCGCGTGACTGCGCCTTTGCCCCCTACTTCGCCATTCCCTCACGAGGCTGGCCGGCTTGCCTGTGGCCGGCATGCGGGTCATCACTATCATGTAGGCCCAGTTGCCCAGCACCAGCGCGGCGCAGAGCGCCAGAAGCAGGCGAGTGCTTCGCCTCGTCAGGTGCGTCAGCCGCAGGCGGCGCGTGCGCAGCACCACGGCCGACAGCGCATATTGCACATAGGCCATCGTGCCCAGCAGCGCAACGGTGGCCAGCGGGTTGACGCGGAATGCCGACCCCAGTTCGAAGCGCGCCGTGCGGACGAACGCGCGCGTCACCCCGCAGGTCGGGCAGGGGTAACCCGTTAGCGTCCGGAGGCCGCAGGCATAGCCCACGTCGGACAGTATTCTATCCACCGGCACCAAGGCCGCCGCCGCGAGCGCCAGCAGCCCAATGAGCCCCCAGATCAGCTCGTGGTCGACAGCACCGCGCTTCTTCAGCTCGACCTTCACGCGATTCCCTACAGAATGAAGGGCAGCAAGACAGCACCCGGCACAAGCAGCCTCAGACTGAAGCAACAGAAGAAACAGAATGCTATCGGGACGAGGGCTGCCGCGACCGCCTGCCCCGAGGCGATCCTGTGAACATAGGAGAGGCCGATGATACACACGACGATCGGCCAGACGAGTGCAGCTATGGCGCGCGGGGGGGGGGGGGCCGCGGGGGGGGCGGCGCCGGGGGGGG
>CAZHPE010000086.1:5042-8771 GCA_964534775.1 uncultured candidatus Brocadiaceae bacterium | reverse complement strand
CCCCCCGAAATGCCGGGTTGCCCGTGACCTATAAGAGAAGATAAGATTATCTGGCTTCCGATTTGGAAGACAGCCTGGTAGGCCTATGTAACGATGCCGCCGACGGTGCCGAGAATCAACACGAAGACCAGAGCGCACGGGAGGGTCCCCTGCTCCTGCACGTTCCAGAAGGCACGCGAGGGCTCGAAGAGTACGACCTTGATGGTCTCCCACATGGCCCGCCACTCGGATGGATACTCCAGCCATCTGTGCCAAGGCATCGAGTCCGGCAGGCCGTCCCCCGTGCGGGGTTTCTCCCGTGTTGTCACGCCGGGCGGGTTGCATTGATGGCAACGTCCCTCAGCCGCGGTCGGAACCGGCCCTCTTAGGCGCATATGCGTGACCCCACAGGCGCGTCCGGACATGCTACGCTACGCCCCCTGTGCGCCGCAACCGAAATCAAAGGGGGAACGCGTCCGCATGCGTTCCCCCTGATCCATCGCTGAGTGGCATTCCGTCGCTGCGGTCAGCCCCCCGCGGCGTAGCGCTTCTTCATCTCATCCGGCGTGACCCGCTCGACCTTGTCGGCCAGCCCGTCGCAGCCGAACTCGTGCACGAGGAACTCCACGTGATCGGCGATGCGCTCCTTGATGAGAACCATCAGGTCGACGAAGGCCTGGCAGCCGCTGTCGGCCGGAGGCTCGCGCAGGGTCTCGAAAGGCTTCACATCGACGAGGTACTTGCGCGGGTCGATCGCGTCCACGTTCTCATCCAGGGCCTTCTTGACGGGGGCAAGCATCGGCTCCGCCGCCGCGTCGGGGTTGTTGTTGAAGAACGTGCGCGTCACCGCCGTGATGCCGAGCCGCAGGTCGGTATCGATGTTGACCTTGCGCAGGCCGAAGGCGATGCCTTCCTTGATCTTCTCCGGCGGCACACCGGCGGCGTCCTTGATCGCGCCGCCCTGGCTATTGATCTCATCCACCAGGTTCTTCGGTACAGTCGAGGAGCCGTGGCCCACCAGGTAGTGGCTGTCGGCGAGTCCGGCCTTCGCCATGTTCTGGTAGCTCTCGCGCACGATCTCGGTCCTGAGCTGGCTGATGTTGGTGCCCTTGTTGGGCCCGTGCGAGGTGCCGTAGGCGATAGCGAGGGCGTCGGCATTGGACTTCTGGAAGAAGAGCACGACGAGTTCGGGATCGGCGTAGGTGGTCTCCTCGTGGACGATGTCTTCCTCGATGCCCTTCAGCAGGCCGTACTCGCCTTCCACGCCCACGCCGCGCGCGTGCGCGTAGGCGACCATGCCGCGGGTCATGCAGACGTTGTCGGCGAAGCTCAGCTTGCTGGCGTCGATCATGATGCCCGTGTAGCCGCTGTCAACGCACTCCTCGCCCTTCACGGCGTCGCCATGGTCCAGATGCAGGCAGATCGGGGTGTTATGCCCCGATGTCTCGCCGGCCTTGATGACCATGTAGGCTATCTTGTCCGGTCCGCCCTGGAACTCGTTGGCGCCCTTGGAGGCCTGGATGACGGCCGGGGCGCCAGCCCTGCGCAGCCCCTCCATCACGCCTTCGGCCTGGGTGAAGAAATTCACGTTGAACGCGCCGATGGCTGCGGCCTTGCCGGCCTTGCTGGATTCCTCAGCGGCTTTCAGGACGGACGCTAGCGGGGTAAGCGTAAACTGTCCCATCATCCATTCTCGTTCAGGTTAGGGTAAGAGCGGGGTGGCTCACTTACTCAAAAGAACAGCCATCATAGCACGCTCCCGGACGCTGTCAAACGAAAGCGGCGGGCGAGGCGCTTCTCAGGTCGGGCGGTGCTCATCGCCCCCGTACTGCCGGCACATCGCCTCATACGCCTCCAACGTGCCGACATCGCAGATGGCCTCCTCGGTCACGCAGGCGTAGACCGGATCCCGGTGGGCGAGCCATTCGATGAAGTGGCCGGGCGCATCGGGGTTGCCGCCGGCGTCGAGGTAGTCCTTGACGAGGCCAACGGCCCTCGCGCTGTAGGCATAGAACGACGGCACGCCCAGGTCGCTCTTGGGCTCCTTCGGCTTCTCCACGAAATCGATCACCCTGCCGGCCTCATCCAGCTGCACCACGCCCATGCGCCGAAGCCGGGCGAGATCGCCCACGCGCAGCGCGAACACCGCCGTCGCCGCGCGCTCCTGCGAGAGCCCGACCAACTGCGTGAGGTTGAGGTGCGTGAGGTTGTCGGTGCTCAGCACGAACAGGCCCCGCGCCGTGTCCAGCTCGGCGTGATCCAGTGCGAACCGGATGTCGCCCATCGCGCCCAAGCGGCCCTCGTTCGATGTGGTGCCGTCGTTGAGGACTTCTACTGGCTTCTCCCAGGTCCGCGTGCCGACCCAACTGATGAAGTGCGGGGCGAACCTGTCATTCGTGACGAAGACGAAGCGCTCGATCTCGTCGCTGGCCATCAGCAGGTCGATGATCCGGTCCACGATAGTCCTGCCGCCCACGGGAAGCAGGGCCTTTGGCCGGTCGAGCGTGAGTGGATACAGGCGGGTCGCGTAGCCCCCAGCCAGAAGCAAAGCATCCACGGGGTTGACTCCCTCTTCCGGTGTGATGGCAGCCGAGAGGTGGCCGTCTTCAGGCATCGAACCATCGTTCCGCGCGGCTACATCTCCAGCAGGACGACGCCGTAGCCAGGCAGCGCCACCTCGCCGCGGCAGACCTGCCCCGTCAGAAGGTCCTGGCAGGCGTTCTCGCCGGGCAGGGGCAGATTGGCCGGCTCCGCCGAGTGATTCAGAACGAACGTGAGCCTCTTGCGGTCCGACCCCGGCGTGAGGTGGACTACCTCGACGCTCTCCGAGGACAGGTTGCTCTGCACCACGGCGGCCCCTGCCACAATGCGCCCCAACAGGGCGCGGTAACAGTCCGGGCCGACGAGCGCTCCGAGGAAGTAGACCCGCCCGACGCCGACTTCCCTGACCGTGACCGCAGGCAAGTCGGCATAGTACTGCGCCTCGTACCGGGCCAACGGCTCCGCCCCGCGAAGCTCCATCACGCTGCAGAATGGCCCCGTCGGGAAGCTCGTCCCGTCGTCAAACAACAGGGCGTTCTGCGACTCGCCGCCGAGCACGTCGTGCTCCGCCACCTCCACGCCGAGCACGTCCCGCAACTCGCCGGGCGGGTATCGCCCGATGGCGGTGTTCTCGGGCGTCTTGTATCCGGCGGGGGCCGTCACCAGCGCCCACCCGCCTTGCGCGGCATAGGTCTCGAGCTGCTTGCCCAGACCCGCGGGGCAGACGAAAGGCATGGGCACGACGACCGCGCGGTAGTCGCTCAGATTGCGTCCCGGCGCAACGAAGTCCACCTGCACCCCCATCAACCGCAGCGCCGTGTATACGTCGCGGACCTGCCAGAAGTAGTCCAGCCTTGCGCCAAGGGGCGTCGCTTCTAGCGCCCATGCCGACCCATAGTCCAGCATGATGGCCACGTCGGCGCTGGGGAGGCTGCCCTTCCAGAGCTCGGCACGCTCTTTCAACTCGCCGATGGTCGCCTTGACCTCCTGAAACCTGCGGCCGGGATGTCCGTCGGCGTCGAGCAGTCCGTGCCAGTGCATCTCCTGACCTGCCGGGCAGGTGCGCCACCGGAAATAGGCGATCATCTCCGCCCCGCGCGCGGCGGCCTGGTATGACCACAGGCGCAACTGGCCGGGCCGGGGCTGCCCCGCCCGTCCGGGGATGGGCGTGGCGCCTGCCTGCTGCTCCATGACCCAGAACGCGCGCCG
>CAZHPE010000086.1:0-5032 GCA_964534775.1 uncultured candidatus Brocadiaceae bacterium | reverse complement strand
CCGGGCTGGAACCGTCCCCCGGGAAGTTGTCCACCGAAACCACGTCCTCTTCCCTGGCCAGGGAGAACATGTTCAGGCCGGGCACGGCCAGCGGCGGCACCATGTTGGTGGTGACGGTCGCATCCTCGCCGGCGTATTCCTTGATGATCCCGCTCTGCTCCGCTAGAAACGCCCGGTAACTCGCAGACGTGAAGCGCCGATAATCCAGCGCGAGCGAAGGATGCGGCCCGGCCGGCGTGCGACGCGGAACTGGAATGTCGTGGAAATCGCTGAAGGTCTGGCTCCAGAACCTCGTGCCCCACATGCGGTTGAGGCGCCCGATGGTCCCGTACCGGCGCTTGAGCCACTGGCGGAAGGCCTGCTCGCACTCGTCGCAGCAGCACGTCGGCAGGGCGCCTGAACCGAACTCGTTGTCCACCTGCCAGGCGCAGATGCTGGAGTTCCCGCCGAAGCGTTTGGCAAGCTCAACGACAATGCGCCGGGAATACTTACGATATGCCGAATTGTTCACGCACAGCTCGCGTCGGCTGCCGCAGTACCACCCCTGGCCGTTCGGGCCGATGGGCGTGATGCCCGGATGCCTCCTGCACAGCCACATCGGCGGCGCGGCCGTCGGGGTGCCCATGATGGTCCTGAGACCGTGCTCGGCGAGCAGCTCCACCACCTGCTCCAGCCAGTCCATCTCGAAGCGCTCACGCCTGGGTTCCAGGCTCGACCAGGCGAACTCCCCCACCCGGACGACGTCAACCCCCATCTGCTGCATCATCCGCGCGTCCACGGGCCAGCGGTCATCCGACCAGTGCTCCGGGTAGTAGGCCACGCCAATTCTCATTCGTGTCTCCCGCCCGGGGAAGGGGTTGCTCCCCCGGACTCGTCCGGCCGGATGCAGACGGACCCCTGCGCAGCGCCTCACCATGGGATGCATAGGGGCCGTATTATCAAGAATCGGGGGGCCAAAATCAAGTCGCTTGCCCGGCGGCGGCGCACGGTCCGTGCGCCGCATTGCGTGGTCGCGCGGCCGAGGAGCGCATCAGGCGAGCCCATCTCCAGCGCCCAGCACGGCCTCCGCGAGGGCCGCCGCCGAAACGCCGCCGTCCTTCGAGGAGCGCGAGAGCGCCTCCAGCGCCCGCAGGACCTCTGGCGTGGCCGTCAGCACGTCCTCGGCAATCAGCGATATCTCCCCCACGCGCCGCGCGGCCAGGTCCCCGGCCAGGCCGTGCACGAACGCGCCGAGCCGAGCAGCCTCAAACGGCCCGAGGCCCTGGCACGTGAGCCCGGCGATCAGGCCCGTCAGCACGTCCCCCATCCCGCCCGAGGCCATCCCGGGGTTGCCGGTCCCGTTGACCGCCAGGCGCCGCCCGTCCGTCACCACGGTCCCGATGCCCTTTAGCACGACCACCGCCCCCGCCTCCAGGGCCAGGCGGCGGGCGAGGCCCTCCCGGTCCGCCTGCACTTCCGCTGCGCCGGCCAGGCCCGTGAGGCGGGCCATCTCGCCCGGATGAGGCGTGAGCACCGTCGGGGCCGAGCGCCCGGCCAGCGACTCGCCGACCCGCCCGGCCAGCCCGTTGAGGCCGTCGGCGTCGATCACAGCCGTGCCGGGCAACTCCCGGGCGAGCACGCGCACCATTCGGCCGGTCTCCTCGCCCGTGCGCATCCCCGGCCCGAGGGCGAAGGCGTCGAAGTGGCGTGCCGGGCCTTGGCCCCTTTCTCCTCTTCCAGCCGCGTCCAGCACCGCGCGGGCCGCCGCGATGCCAAGGGCGCCCTGCTCGGTCTCGGGCAGGGGCATGGACATGATGCTGCCAAGGGCAACCTCGGCCGCCAGGTTCAGGCCCCGCGGAAGCGCCAGCGTCACCAGGCCTGCTCCGGCGCGCTGGGCGGCGCGGGCGGCCAGCACGCCCGCGCCCGCCATGCCCGGCGAGCCGGCCACGATCAGCACGTGGCCGAAGCGACCCTTGTGCGCGTCCCGTGCACGGGGCGGCAGGAAGAAGGGGGCCGAGGCCCCGGGCAGGCTGTCTCCGTCCTGCGCCAATGCATCACTCATCCTGTGGCCCCCGGTCGGCCGAGGGCGGGGTTTCGGCCAGATCATTGATCATCGCGGCCAGGTAGCCCGCCCCGAACCCGTTGTCGATGTTCACCGTCGCCACACCGGCGGCGCAACTGTTCAGCATCGTCAGAAGGGGCGCTATGCCGCCGAAGCTGGCCCCGTAGCCGATGCTGCTCGGCACGGCGATGACCGGCCGCGCCACCACGCCGCCGACGACGCTGGCCAAGGCGCCCTCCATGCCGGCGACGACCACGAGGGCGTTGGCCTGCTGGAGCTTCTCGACGTAACCCAGCAGCCGGTGGATGCCGGCCACGCCGACGTCGCTCACCAACTCCACCTTCGCGCCCAGCGTCTCGGCGGTCACCATCGCCTCCCAGGCCACGGGCAGGTCGCTGGTGCCGGCCGTGACCACCATCACCAGGCCCTGCGGCTCGGGCGGGTCGGGTTGCACCACTATGCAGCGCGCCTCGGACCGATAGAGGGCCTCGGGCACGGCGGCGGCAACGGCCTCGAAGTGCGAGGCATCGGCACGCGAGGCCAGCACGTCGTGGCCCCGGTCACGGGTGCACCGCGCGATCTCGGCCACCTGCTCCGGCGTCTTGCCGGTGCACAGGATCACCTCGGGGGCCCCGCAGCGCAGCGCCCTGTGGTGATCGATCTTGGCGAAGCCGATGTCCTCGAACGGCAGGTGGCGCAGTTCGTTCAGCGCCTCGTCCACCGTCAGGCGGTCGGCCCTCACCTCCTCCAGCAGCTTTCTGATGCCTTCGTCTATCGCGGGTAATACCTCCAATCGAGCCTGCTCAATAAGCTTGTCCTCTGCCGCGTATCTGTCACTGCCCTTTCGAACGGCCTCTGTTACGTACCCTCTGTCCTGGATTCTCTCAAACACGTCCCTGTTCGGAAGATCTTGCGTGCCCGATTGACCTGGCGTGCGAACAGTGAGCTTGCGGTCGAACTCAAGCGTGTAATTATACTCGACCTTCCGCGCCTTCACTCCGGCAACGCCGGTCGGCACTTCGATGTTCCACCGCAGTATCCCCTGAGGTTGCTCTCGCTCCAGGTAGAGCAGATCCTCGCTGAGCTTGCCCGTCATCTTGCCCAGCACCACGCCCAGATCAGCGCTGTCGATCGTCGTGGGGACGCGATCACCCGCACTCTGACGGGTCCCTCGCTGTAGTTATCGAGAGCGAGGCGGTAGTAGAACGTCTGCTACCGGTTCGCCACGAGGGTCTCGTCGGTCTTGCGCAGAAGCTCGCGGGATGCGCGCAGTTGGGGGTTCATGCCGAAGCCTGCCCGGAAGCGTTGCCGCGGCCCACGAACTGGCCGTCCAGGTAGACCGTCGCCGGCCCCGCGAGCAGTGCGATCGGGCCGTCGTTGGCGATCTCCGCCTCGCGATATACGAAGCCGCTCAACACTGGCGTCGCAACGTAGTAGAAACTGCTCTTTAGCTCCAGCGCCGCGCTCTGCACGAGTTGACGGTCGGAGCGGCTCTCCAGGCTGGCGCGGCCCGGCAGGCTGTAGGTCACGCTCATCCCCTCGAGCGCGCCGGCCTCCGCGCGACAGATCATCCGCATCTCATCCTCGCTGGCCTGCATCTCTATAAGCTGCAGGTTGCCTGCGAACCTGTTGATGTCGAGATTCGCAGCCACCTGCTCGGGCAGACGCATCACGTTCGACGCGAGCTCCTGGGACTGTCTGAGTTGCCGCTGGAAGTCCTCGGCCTGTTTGGGAAGGTCTTCACCCCATCCAGATCTCTTTCCATATCCCCCACCGCTCTCACCTCGAGGTGCCTGAGAGAGCGTCACCCAGAACGGCGCCAACTCCGGCCCCCAGGCAACCAGCGCCATGGACGCGGTCGAGAGCCTCAGTTTGACCTCGCTCCAGTCCTCCCCGCTCATCTGGTGCACGGTGGCGTTGTACTCAACGTTCACGGAGGCGCGAAGGTTGTAGGCCGGCTCCCAGCCCGCCTTTGCGACCAGGTAGCTCAGGCGTAGCTCCGCCCTCCCCGCCTCGGGCCTGTTCACGAAAACGACCGCCTCCTGCACAGTGCGCAAGCGTCCGGCGGCGTGCTTCGAGCATTGCCTCTGAAGCAGCTCGACCTGCCTGTTGAGCTCCCGCTCCTTCAGTTCCAGTTCGAGCTTCTTCGCCGCCACGTCGCCGCGCTGCTCGAAGATGAGAAGGGTGATCGTCTTCAGCGTCTGCGCATCGAGCACCCCTTTGGTCAACTCGACCTGGGCGGTCGGCGCGGTGAACTGCTCGAGCTTCGCAAGGTAGCCGGACCGCTGATCGAGGAGCCGACGCCCGGCCTTGATGCGCTTCACCTCGTCTCCCAGCTCATCAATCTGACGGTCCAACTCGCGGACCTCTTCGCGCGGCTCATCGCGCACCGCCCGAATCCTGTAGCGCACGGCGCGGACCTGCGTTCCCTCCGCCGCCTCTGCGAACAGGCTCGCCGGCGCGATCCGCTCGGGTAGGTCGCCCACCAGAAGCTGCGTGATGCCCGCTGGGACATCCCCCCGGACCACGCGCGTCACCAGGGCCTGGTTCCGATACAGCGTCACGCTGTCGATCGTGCTCTTGGCCTGCACCGGATCGCCGAAGGCCATCCGGCAGGCTGCCGTCACCACGATAATCCCCGCGACCGTCCACCCTCCCGATCTCGTCTTCATCCTGCTCATCCTCGCGCTGCGAGCACCACTTGCCCGATCTCGCCGACCACGGCCGCCCCGATCCGGCCAACCCCATCTCTTGGACGCTCCATGGCGCAAGAAAGTTCCGGGCCGCCACGTTATCCCGCGCGCGTTGTTTCAAGGCACGATGAGCACCGGATCTCGCCCGCCCGAGAGCCGCTCACTGATGAATACCACCAACCCCCCCCGCGCGCAAGGCGCGTCGCGCCCGGTCCAGACCCGTTGCTATGGGCTGGCCTCCAGGGACAGGGCCGCAGTGTGGCCGGCTTGGTAAAGGTGATACCCCAGGCCCGCGACC
>CAZHPE010000085.1:0-12043 GCA_964534775.1 uncultured candidatus Brocadiaceae bacterium | reverse complement strand
GGTTCCTCTGGAAAGGCCGCTACCGGCCGGGCGAGGTCGTTCCGGCGGACGCCGACGAGCCATCTGGCCCGATCGAAGGGGGCAGCCTGGCGGACGGCGGGCTGGACGGTGTCTTCAGCATGATCTACTCGGTGGGGGCGCTGGGCCATGGCTCGGGGCTCTTCTACCGCGTAACCGGATACGAGCCATCGCTGGAGTTGTCGCGAGGACTGGCGTATTGGGCACTGGAGCGGATGTTCAAGAACGAGGACGGTCGCTACGATTTCGGGCACTTTCACCATGGCGCATATGCGCTGCTGGCGGTCCTCGAGTACGGGTACGCGGCCGGCGACCGCGAGGCGCTGGAGCGCGTGGACGCCTGCTACCGGTGGTTGAGGGAGATGGGGGACCCCCTGATCGGCTTCTACACCGAGCACATGCCGGGCGAGCTGGGATTCCAGCGAGTCTTCAATCCCGTGACGTTGCGGGGGACGACCGTCGAGATATGCGAGGTAGCCGACATGGTGGCGCTGGCCCTCAACCTCACGAAAGCCGGCATGGGCGACTACTGGGACGATGTGGACCGATGGATGCGCAACATGTACGCTGAGGGGCAGATGCTCGAGCCCAGTTTCCTTGACCGCCTCCCCGATAGCCTCTTTACCCTCGCGTGCGGCGATCGGCCTCATACGGACACGCGCGACGTGGCCGAGCGATCCGTGGGATCGTTCTTCGGCTGGATGCGTCCCGGAGACGGGCTGGGCATTGTGCCGAGCGAGGAAGGCCCCAAGATGTCGGCACGTGCCTTCATGCACTGCTGCACGGCGAATGGTGCGCGGACGCTTTACTACGTGTGGGACAGCATCGTCGAGCGCGCGGGCGATGAGGTGCGCGTGAATCTGCTCTTGAACCGGGCCTCGGAGTGGCTGGACGTTGACAGTTACCTGCCGGCCGAAGGGAAGGTCGTTCTCCACATCAAGGACGCCGAGCGGGTGGCGGTGCGGATGCCGGAGTGGTGCCGGGCGAAGGACGTGCAAGTGAGCGTCGGGGAGGAGCAGCGTGCGGCAGTGGTGGAGGGGAACCTCGTGAAGCTGCGCTGGCTTCGGCCCGGCGACTGCGTCACCTTGAAGTTCCCGCTGCCCGAGCGCGTTGTCCATCGCTTGATCGTGCAGGAGCCTTACAAGCTCGTTCTGCGCGGCTCGAACGTCGTCTCCATCGACCCGAAGGGCGTCGCCTATCCGCTATACGAGAACCAGCCGACCGGAAAGCCCGTCAGGACGACGCGCTTCATCCCCGAAGTGAGGCGGATCATCTGGTAGCAACCTTGCGCGGCTCTCAGGGCAGGAAGACGTGCGTGGGCACGCTGAGTGGGGAGAGCGCAGCCACGTGGCCCACGCCATCCTTGCCGTAGTGCCCAATGGCCCCCCCCACGGCGAAACCGGGTAACGGCTGCCATTCCCCCGGTCATGATGCAGCTGCTGTGCCAGCCACCGAGGTTTTGGGCGCGATCCCTGCAAGTACAATGCCTTAGCAGGCTGGCACAGACCGTAGCCCTCCTGCGAACCGGTCGCGAACAAGGAATCTACTTTCCTGTGGACCTGCAAGCGGTGTCATGCGGCCTAATAACGTGCCACGATCATGACCTTGCCCGTCATTCCGGTGATCTCAACATCCCCTCTCTTCGCGTCAAACCGGGAGTGACCCTTACCGTTGACGGTGACAGATTTGACGGGTTTCTTCTCGGGGTGGCGAAAGCGCACCAGAATCCTTCCCGGCGCCTCTCTGAGCGACAGACCGACGGTGGCCTTGATACGCCGCACGTTGACGCTGGATTCGTACCGAATGCCCACCTTGCCGAATCGCGTCGCCACGCCTTCCGCCCATATCTCCTCCTCGCCCCTGAGCCAGTCTCGCGGAATCGCACGGCCCAGGTGCAGCGTGTTCCCGAGCACGTAGACGAACATGTAGCGCAGCCACTTGACGGCATTCGACTGATCGCTCGTCTTGGGATGGGCCGCATTGGAGTATCCGAGCACGGGCGTTGGAAGTTCCGCCATGGCTCCGATCTCCTCACGGTAACAGGCGCACCAAGCATTGAAGAACATCCAGAGGTAAACCTCGATCTCATCGCGGTCCAGGTGAGGCATAAGGCCTGCAAGCAGGTTCGGCTGCATGGTGAAACCGCCCCGGTGGAACCACTCAGCCTCTGGATTCGAGAGGGCGTAGCCTAAGGGCGGACACATGTAGCGGTTGTCCTGATAGTCGTCCAGAATCCATCCCGCCTGTCGGCTGCCGGGGGCAAGCAGCCCACCCAGCAGGAGGTAGACCGAGCCCTCCAGTACCTCGCGGATCCACCCGCAGTCCCGGCCGCGGCGATATAGACGCGACGGATACGTGGGCACCCACCGCCCATCCCGCAGACGCACAAGTGGCGTATGACGGCGCTGGGTCTCAAAGCCCCGCTTCAGGTCGCGGCGGAACGCAGCGGCCTCCCTGAGCAAACGCCGCGCCTCAGGGTGGCCGATCGCCTCGAGCGCCCGTGCGGCACTCTCGACACCTCGCAGCGTCATCGCCTGTGTGGCGAGCCAGTAGGAATAATCCCCCACGTCCTCCAGCCCGCCGGCCGGCAGGAAGCCTTGCTCCCAGCCCCGAGAATGCGGCAGCCCAGCCACGGTGGCGCGCCGCTGGCGGAACACCCATTCCATCCCTGAAACCAGGGAGTCTGCGACGCCCTTGAGCCATTCGACATCCCGAGTCATGAAGTAGTGCTGGCTGAGGCACCACAGAACCCATCCGTGATGCTGGTTGATGCTCTGGCCCGACTCGAAGCCGCCGGCCCCATAGTAGACGCCCTCGTCATCGGTGAAGTTGCCGAGGAGCCTCTTTGTCCCCTGGTACTTCACCCACACCTCGAGTCGCCTGCGCGCCTCCTCGTGGAGTCCCCGCTCATCCAACTCCTGGATAATCATGCAAGACTCGTTGCAGAAATTGCCGTAAGTCGAGGTCGCAACCGACGTGTTGATCAGCCAGGGCTCATCCGGCATGCTGAAGTCGGTGATCTGGACGTGCGAGAGGTGAGAGGCATAAAGAGCATTCAACTGGGGCACGGGCGTCTTGAGCTGCGCGCCCCTGCGCCCTTCTCGGCCCCAGAACGTCACCACCTCCTCATAACAGTGGTCGAACTCCAGCGCATCGAGGGCAGCAAGATCGGACGCTGTCTCCAGAGCGATAAAGGGGATCTTGAGGACGGCCTCCCAGCTCTCGCCGGGCACAAGCTCCTTGCGCAGCACCAAGCCTTCGGTGGCGTGGGCCGGCTCGATGCTTGACTCGTAGGTGCAGCGCAACACCGGCTCGCCCTTCCATTGGCTCGCTATTCGGCCGGCACTAGTACTCAACGGCACTGGCTCGCAGGCTGGGACGGGGAATCCTTGCGCGTCGGCCCCATAGCAGCTTTGGTATCGGCCGCAATTCTCTGAGTAGCGGATCGGAAGCTCAGCCAAAGCCCGGGCCTCGCCCTCGTTGCGGAACCGGAACCGCACGAGCGCGACCACCGCATCGTCGCCCCGTAGCTCGCCATCCAGAATGGATCTCCCAAGTGGAACAGCAAAGGACTTCTGCTCCATGCGTACGTCGCCGCGCCGCAGATGAATGTTATAGGCCAGAACCGGGGCGGGGTCAGGGAAGCGGCCAAGCGATGGCCAGCCCTCCATACCGAATAGGAACCGGGCGTCACCGTCGTTCCTGTAGCGCTCGACATCCTTGCCGGACACCCCTTGCAGATTCCGGGCGGTCAGCACGACGTCACCGTTCGGCTCGAGCCAAAAGCGCTGCCGAGCATGCTTGCAGCCCAAGCTGTAGGCCACCGCGTGGGGGCGCGGCTGACCGTGAAAGGCCCCGGCGAAACTCTGCTCGGGAAGCTCCGCCAGCCGCCGGTTCACAGTCTTGTGGCCCTTGGCCCGGGCCCTATAGTCGGCGAAGGAGGTGGGATCGTCGGCAAACGTGATGTAGAAGCCTTGCTCGGCAAACCATATGAGGCCGCGCTCCCGGAGCGAGCTCAGGGAAATTGTAAATGTCTCACGGTCTGAGGCAAACGTCACGTGGCCCTCATCGTGGCTGTAGCGATGCGCCGGCTGCATGTGGCGGACCTGGACTTCAAAGACGCGCTTCGAGGCTGACTTCGGCCTTACCTCCTTCCCGCTCGTCGCCACGCCACTGACAGCCGTGACCCTCTGGATCACTGCGTTGTACCCGGAGACCTCTAACCGCTTGGCACGAGTTCTCTTCCCGGCATCCAGTTCAACGCGGAGCCGGCTACGCGCCGGAGGCGAGGTAGTGTACGCCTGAACCTTCGTGAGAGAGCCCGCACCTTCGGCCTCAATACGAATCCCCAGCGTCCGACGGAATCTCACGTCATAGCCATCGCGGCCGGGGAAGTCGCTGAACTCCTGCTTCAAACCCTTGAACGTTATCATCCGCCTACAGGGACCGTCACGTTGCACCACGACGGCGGCCTTCTGCCATCGCGAGTTGAACTGGTCATCGATGTTACGCCAGCCGAGACTGAACGGATCCCTCAGGTCACAGTCGGGGGGGAACTCAAGACGCTGGTGGGGCCAGACTTCTTGGAGGTAGCTGACCCCAACCTTCCGAGGCACCTTGCCGGCAAGACTGACGACGAGGCGGCTGACGTCCCGCGGCTCCTCAAACCGAAGCTCGCCGTTGGGGCAGTTCGGCAAAGCGAACGGCGCAATGTCAAATGGTGTCATCTCGGCATGTTCCTTTCCCTGAAGGGTCCGCGACAAGTGTAAGGGCGGTGCTTCCGACTTGAGAGGCTTACTCATAGATGTTAGCGCGCCGCTGCCAAGCGCGGTGCCAGCCCCTGACGCCGCCATCTTACTCCGATCAGGGCCGCGACGAAAGAGACGCAAGCGGCCACGGCCGTTAACACGTCACGGAGGGTGAGCCGCCTGCCCCACATGCCGCATTCTGCCTTCGGACACGGTCGATCCGTGACTGCCCTGCCCATGGCTGCCCCCGCAAACCAAGGGTAGATATTGCGAAATCCTGCGGTAAGTTGTACCACGGTACCGGCTTACGGGCGACGATGTAACAGTCGGTGACGGAAGCACCGCCCCCCCCTCATCAGAAAGGCTCAATGGCTCCTTCGGACAGCCGGTTCTCATGTGCACGTTCCTCCGCCAGTTGGACCGTGCACATGGTACCGATTCGAAGACGCGGGCATCCATTACTTTCAGCATCTATTCCTGGGACGCGACACTATGTGGGAAGTCTTGTCAGAGTACTGAACGGTGATCTTCCGGCCCTATGATCTCCTGGCAACCGGGTTAGAGAAGAGCCGGCACCGCGGTGATGTTGAACTTGTGGCGTAGGTGAGATGCTCCCCATTGTCAAGACCAGAAATGGCTTCGATTAGGATAGTCTCACAGTCCAACGGTTGCTGGAACGGATGGAGCCCGTAGGGCGACTGGAGTCCCAGCAACCGTCCGCGCCGCCGTGCGGTCCCGCTTGCCTCCAGCCAGCCCGCAGTACATCTCCGTCGGAGTACGGTAGTCCGATGCCTGGTGTGGCCTCTCCTCGTTGTAGAATCGGAAGTACGCCCGCAGGCCGTCTCGAGCCTCCCCAGGACCGGCGTAGTCTTTCAGATACACATCCTCGTACTTCTCCGTCCGCCACCAGATACAGGGACCCCTGCCTGAGCCCGATATACGTGATGTCCGCGCTCCAGACCTGATCACTCCACGCCGGCCAGCAGGTACGGATACCGTCTGTGGCCCTCGCCCGGCGCGCTCAGGCGCCTCTTCGCATAGATCGCCTCCAGTCCCATCAGCCGCATCAAGTGCCGCACACGCTTCACGTTTACCCAGTAGCCCTCACGCGCAAGATGCGCCGTCATCTTGCGCGCCCCGTAGAAGGGCCGCATCGTATAAGTCTCACCGATCAGGCGCATCAGCGCCAGAGTCTCCGGCGACTCCCCCCACGCCTTGTAGTAGAGCCCCGAGCGCGACAATCTCAGCAAGTCACACTGCCGGCGCACCGACACGGCCCGATGCTCCGGCTCGATCATAGCCCGCCTCTGCCTCAGTACAGCAGCCCGGACTTTCTTTTCAAGAAGTCCAGCTCCACCTTGAGCTGACTGATCTGTTGATACAGCCGCTCCTTGAGCGCCTCCTCATCCTGGCGGGCCTTGCCTCGCCCATCGGCGAACAACTTCCCTATCCCTTCCAGCGCCCGTCTCTTCCACGCGGCTTCTCTTGCGACGGGTGCACCTGGTACAGGCCCGCCAGCTCGTTCACCGTCCGCTCCCCGCGAATCGCCTCCAACGCCACACTGTGCCGCTTTCGCTGACCCATCCGCCTCGCCTCCGATACCTTTGCTCCGACTCGCGAGACTATCTTAACGCTTGGTCCGAATCCTGGCGAGCATCATAGTTTCGGAAGCCCGTGTAGTAGGCTGTTGCGACCAGCGGCCAGAGATCCGTCTTCTGGGCCGTCTCTTTGACCTTATCCCACTCCTCCCCGGACAAAAAGCGGGGAGGATTCGTGTGTACCTTGACCTTGGCGACGTTCTTCACTACATTGTGCGATAGATGGCTTCTGCGCACTGCGGGACAAGAGGCCCGACGCGGCAAGTCGTGACGTTCGTAGGATCGGATTGTCTTGGTAGCCTTGGAGTACTCGAGGTACTGGTCACGAAGCTGGTCCAGGGTGATATCGGTTTCTTGACCAATCTCTCGTTTGGCGAGTCGATACTCGAACTCCTTGAGGTAATCTTCGGCCACCCGCTTGCTCTTGGTACGAAGGGACTTGCCGTGCTTCTTACCGTTGGGTTGCCAGTATATGGACCAAGTCTGGCCGCGCTTGTGGAGAAAGGCGATGCAGGTGCTCCTGTTGAGAGAAGATGACCAGCATAACCCATATATTCCACCACGGTAACGTCAGAGTAACACGTGGATTCTGGGGATTTCACCTATGTGGCGTAACGTCTTTCCATATATGTTGTTAGCATAAGGCGGAGAGGTGCCGGAGTGGACGATCGGGGCGGTTTCGAAAACCGCTGTACCGTATTGCGGTACCGGGGGTTCGAATCCCCCCCTCTCCGCCATCGCCGGCCCCCAGAAGGTCTGAGAGCGCCTTCTGGGGCTTCCTCGGGCGTGCTTTGCCCTGCCCGTTTGCGCCCTTTCGTAGTCCGGATCGGTCGGGACCAGTCCGGTCCAGTCGCTCCTGTTTGGCCAAGCAGGAGCCCAAGACAGAACCGCCGGCCGTGGAGCTCCCAGACCTCTTCCCTCGAGCGTTTTTCCGACGCAGGAGCGACGAAACGGGCCTTGCATAGGGTGTAAGGGGTGAGTAGCGCCTTGCGCGGCTCTCAGGGCATGAACACGCGCGTGGGCACGCTGCGTGGGGGAGCGCAGCCAGGTCCCGAGTGCTCCGTCCTTCCCGTCGTGCCTATCGATCCCCGGAGGATGATACTCGGCATTGCGGAATTCTCCGGTAAGGTGTAACATGGGAGACGCCCTTGGGCAAGGGCGCGACAGCCAGTGACGGAAGCACCGCAGAACCGGCGAGAAGGCTACTGTGGGTGAAGAGGTACTTGTCCGAACCGACAGGGAGAGAACATGAAGGCAAGAAAGGTCCATCGATCCGTGGGTCTGGTGTTTGCCCCCTTCTTTTTGCTCACGGCTTTCACAGGCATAGCCTTGCTTTGGCGAAAGGCCGGAGTCTACGGAGGCGATACGAAGAGCCTTCTGATCGGACTTCACAACTGGGAAATCGTAGCCAAGTACGTTGGTGTCATCCTTGCGACAGGCCTGATTTGCATGGTCTTGACCGGTCTGACCATGTTGATTCAGTCAAGCAAGAGAGAACACTATACGATTCGAACAAGATCTTCGAGCGGATGTGGAAGACCGCGCGGCTGAAGCATGACATGTGCCCCGGGCATGGCGCACGACTTCCAGGGCGAGAGCGGTGCCTCCATCACCAACTGTGAGTGTGCCGCTGCCGAGCGCAGGGCGAGCGCCTGACGCCGCGATCTTACTCCGATCAGGGCCGCGACGAAAGAGAGAAAGGCGCCACCGCCGTGAACTCATCTCGGAAGGTTAGGCGCTCTGCACCCCGTGGCGCATTCTGTGTTCGGACACAGTCGATTCACGACCGCTCTGCCCATGGCTGCCCCCGCGAACCGAAGTTAAGTATTGCAGTATCCTGGCGAAAGGCGTAGCACGGAAGACAGTTATGGGTAAGGGTCTAACAGGCAGTGGCGGAAGCACCAGGCCCACAATGTGTTGAGGCCCTCATCCGGATCGGTCTATACTACTACGGTGGAGATCCCGGGAAGGGAGGTGCACATGAGCAAAGATATACGTGACGTCATTACCACACAGGATCAGGCCCGCCGGTTTGACTCTATCACCCCCAATGTTGGCGATGAGCGCCAACTGCTGTTCGATGATTTCTTCGTCCACGGCGGTGGCCGGCCCGATCAGTACCCTTACAACATCAAGTGGGTCAACGCGCCAATCAAGAAGCACGGCTCGCCGTTCTTCGAAGGCGAAGAACCGTGGGAACAGTCGTCCGGGTGGGTGTGTGTGCTGAAGGACGGAGCCGTCTACCGAATGTGGTACAACACGAGGCACGAAGGGGACCGCGGCCTCGTGGTCAGCTACGCCGAAGCCGATGATGGCCTGCACTTTGAGCGCAGGACGCTGGGCATAGTCGAGTTCCTCGGCTCAAAGGACAACAACATTGTCTTTGACGGGGGCCTTAACGGAATTTCGCCGGAGCTGGGCAACGTCTTCATCGACCCCAACGCTCCGGAGGGCGAACGCTACAAGATGGTCTACAGCGACTGGGAGGGGTTGCACGTGTACGGGCACCGGCCGCACGAAATCGGCTTGCCGTTCACCCACCACGTGGGCATGCTGCGCGGCGCCGCTTCACCGGACGGTCTGCACTGGAAGCGCTACTACGAGAACTTCCTCGGTCGGTACTGCGACTCACAGAACTCCGCCTGCTGGGACGAGACGCTGGGCAGATTCGTCGTTTACCACCGCTCGTTCGGCCAATTCGGGGAGCTCGATGCGGGCGAGAATCGCGTCGCACCGATTGGGACCGGTCGGGCTGTCGGTCGCCTGGAATCCAACGACTACCGCCACTGGGAGTCCACCGGCATCGCGATTCAATCCGACTTCTACGATACGCGGAACGTGGATATTTACAACAGCGCCTACAGCCGATACCCCAACGCCCCGCTGGCGCACTTCATGTTCCCTTCCTACTTCCGACACTACGAGGGCACGTTCCACGTCGAGGTTTGCGCGAGTCGCGACAACCGCAGGTGGTCGCGGCCGACGCGACAGACGTTCATACCCCTGGGCGAGCGGGGCGAGTTTGACTGCTGCATCATCAGCGTGGCGCCTGGCTTCGTGCCGATCGACAGGGATCACTTCGCGCTCTACTACCGATCAGGCAACGGGCCGCATGGCGGCGCAGCGGTGAAGCTCACAGAAGAAGAGAGGAAGCATGTGGCCAGCCGGGTAAGTCGCGTCGTGCTCAAGCGCGATCGCATCATCGGCATCGAAGCGGGCCCCGGGGTCGGCCACTTCGCCACCAGACCGATCAGATTCGCCGGGCGGCATCTCATGTTGAACGTCGAGCCCACAGGCCCTGGGGCCGAGATGCGCGTCCAACTGCTGGGCGGCGAAGACGCAAGTCCCATCGATGGCTACACCTTCGAGCAGTGCCAGCCGCTGACAGCGGATGACCTAGATGCTCACGTCAAGTGGCAGGGCAAGGACACCATCGAGTCCCGTGTGTCGGCGCGACGGGTAAGCATCCACTTCAGGTTCCGCAACATGCGGATCTACGCATTCCAGTTCGGGGAGTAGCCTGCGTCGGAATTCAGGGCCAGTGCCAACCCGGCCAGATAGATAGGGCGGGATAGCAACTGTGATCCGTGATGGCAAGGCAGCAACGCCTCGTTCGAAGAGCACGGTTATGCAAGCCGGATTGGCTACCACTATCGGCCTCTTGTTCCTGACGGCTTGCAGTTGCCCGCACGCCGGGCGCCCCGTCGCTCAAGCCCCTGCAACGGCCGCGCAAGGAGGTCTCGTAGTGAAGGACTACGAGAAGTTGGTCAAAGAGACCTACGTTTACAAAGCTGTCCCACGGGGCAACCTCCGGGCCGACGTCTACAGGGTGCGCGAGGGTACTCCGCAGCCGGTCGTCATGTGGATACACGGCGGGGCGCTGATCTTCGGTCACCGAGAAGGCATCGCGCCCCACGAAGTAGCCTTGTTCGTCAGCGCGGGGTACACCGTTGTTTCGATTGACTACAGACTGGCCCCGGAGACCAAACTGAGGGATATAATTGAGGATGTTCAAGACGCCTATAGGTGGGTGAGGACATCGGGCCCGGAGCTTTTTGGCGCGGACGCGGATCGTGTGGCGGTCATGGGCGGTTCGGCAGGGGGCTATTTGACGTTGCTTGCCGGAGCCTGCTTTGAGCCGCGCCCCAGCGCATTAGTCTCGGTGGCCGGGTACTGTGACATTGCGGGACCGTGGTACAGCAGCCCGGACGCCTTCTACAGGCAACAGCCAATCGTCCCGAAGCAGAAAGCCTATGAGGCCGTCGGCGGCCGGGAAGCTGCTTGGAACGAAACCCCGGGTAGCGAGCGCTGGGTCTTCTATCTCTACTGCCGCCAGCAAGGGCTCTGGCCGCGGGAAGTGGCGGGGTACGATCCGCATACGGAGCCGGAGGCGTTCGATCCTTACTGTCCTGTCCGGAACATAACCGCCGGTTACCCACCAACATTGCTTGTTCATGGCGACAAGGATACTGACGTTCCCTACGAGCAATCGGCATTGATGGCACAAAATTTGGCCAGAGCCGGTGTCGAACACGAGTTTATTACCATCGCGGGGGGCGGCCATTGCAGCATGGGACTCGATGAGGTATCGGTCGCAGAGACCTGCGATCGCATCTTGGCGTTCCTCGACAGGCATCTGAGCCCTCGGCAGCGATAAGCTCAGCGCCTTTGATTCATACCTGAGGACCTATCCTCACGGGTGCTGGCCGTGCGTGTGGGGAACGTGTGGCTCCCACCACGGACATCTTTGCGCCCAGTGGGCCGGTGTGACGTCCCCCGAGCCGCGCTGTCGCCGAGAGCAGGCATGCGCGCGCAAGGCCGTGGAAGTCCCGTCAGGAGAACACGATGCCCGCGTACGAGACTGCTCTCTATCGCCGGATTCACGATGAGCTGCGCAAGGTCCGCCTCATCGACACGCATGAGTACCTTCAGCGGGAGCGCGAGTTGCCTGCCGGGCAGGCCGTCCACATCGGTCGGTTCTTCGCGCACTACGCCAGCTGCGACCTGGTAAGCGCAGGCATGAGGCCGGCGGACATGGTCAGGGTTCAGACCGCCGGCGGGGAACTCTCCGACGGCGACCGCTGGCGGATGATCAAGCCCTTCTACCAACGGGCGCGGAATACGATGTACTTCGACGCCTTGCGCATCGCCTGACGCGACCTCTACGGCCTGGACGACCTGAACGATGAGACCGCCGAGGTCCTGCCTGCGGCCATGCGCAAGCAGGTCCGCCCCGGCTTCACGCGGAAGGTGTTCGACCAGGCCGGTATCGACTTCGCCATGAACAACCCGTTCGGGCCGAAGTCCGTGTTCAACCCCGACTTCGGCTTCGACTGCTTCATCGTGGACATGGTTGACAGCTTTCTTGTCGTCCCATTCCAGGCCCTTGCCGCCGAGAGCGGCATCCCCATCGGGTGCCTGGACGACTACCTCCGCGTGGTCGACTTCTACTTCGAGCGCGACGGCGGGTGCGCATCGGCCTTCAAGATCGGCACCGCCTACAGCCGGACGCTGCTGTTCGAGGACGTCTCCGCCGCCGATGCCGAACGCGTCTTCAACCGGATGCTGGCCTCCAACGACCGCCCAGACCGCCCAGACGCGCAGGCGTTGGAGGACTTCATTGTCTGGCGATGTGCAAGCAAAAGGGAGCCACGGCGGGGAGGTAATGCGCACGTAAAG
>CAZHPE010000084.1:0-12056 GCA_964534775.1 uncultured candidatus Brocadiaceae bacterium | reverse complement strand
ACCCGCGCGCTTGAGCCCATCGGCTGCGCCCTGTGCGGCGGCCACACCGAGGTCACCATCGGCCTGGACCGGCCGATTCTGGTCGGCCAGATGCTCGGCGAGGTCGAGCCGGACCGGCTGGTTGACAAGGCGAGCGCCAGGCCCGGAGACCGCGTGCTGCTTACGAAGGGCGTCCCGGTTGAGGGCACGGCCATCATGGCACGCGAGAAGGGCGGCGAACTCGCGGGGCACTTCCCCGCCGAGGTTATCCGGCAGGCGCGCGACCACCTTGAGAGGCCGGGCATCGGCGTGCTGCGCGAGGCGATGGCGGCCTGCGATGCCGGGGGCATACGCGCCATGCACGATCCGACCGAGGGGGGCGTTGCCACCGGGCTTTGGGAGCTGGCCGAGGCGACCCGGCTGGGCATCCGCGTCGATGAAATGCGCATACCGGTGCTTGAGCCGGGCGGGGCGCTGTGCCGGCATTTCGGGCTCGATCCGCTGGGGACGATTTCGAGCGGGTCGCTGCTGATTGTCGCCGCGCCGGAGCGCGCCGAAGCGGTACGCGAGGCCGTCCAGGCGGAGGGCGTGCGGTGCGTGGACATCGGCGAGATGCGACCGGCGGGGGAGGGGGCCGTGCTCGTACGCGGGGCGTGCGAGGCGCCCATGCCGACGTTCCCGTCCGACGAGATTACCAAGCTGTGGCAGAAAGCATGATGTACTGAACGGAGGGAAGCAGCCGGAATGGATTCCGGGAGCGGCTTCCCCGAAGCCCATTTGAAGGATGAGTGCCGGCAATGGTCGAGACGCCATCCACAATGCTGCCGCTGGGCACCGAGGCGCCGGAGTTCAGCCTGCCCGATGCCGAAAGCAACGTCGTTTCTCTGGAGGACTTCGAGGACGCGCCCGCGCTGCTGGTCGCGTTCATGTGCAACCACTGCCCGTTCGTCAAGCACATTCGCGAGGGGCTGAAGGCCCTGGCGACCGATCTTCAGGACCAAGGCGTGGCGGTGGCGGGCATCAGCTCCAACGACGTCGATAGCTTCCCCGCGGACAGTCCGGAAATGATGGCTCGGGAGGGCTACCCATTCCCCTACCTCTACGACGAGACGCAGGGGGTCGCCAACGCCTACCGGGCCGCCTGCACGCCCGATTTCTTCCTGTTCGACGGGGAGCGGAAGCTGGTCTACCGCGGGCAGATGGACGGCAGCCGCCCCGGAAACAACGTCCCTGTTACGGGCGCCGACATCCGGGCGGCCGTTGATGCTGTGCTCGCGGGCGCGCCCGTCCCGGCCGAGCAGAGGCCGAGCCTGGGCTGCAACATCAAGTGGAAGCGGGGCAATGAACCTGGTTACTTCGGTCGGTAGCCCTTGAAGTCACGCGCCGGCAAGTGGCAGAAAGCTGTGGCCTTCTTCTCCTGTGATGTGGTCATGGATGCGCTGCGTGCCCGGGCCCGAAACCCTTGCCTGCTGCCCCGCATGGCGGTAGCATGGGTTGTTGGGGAGCGCTTCTTCTGCGACGCCTGCTGGGGGCAGGGATTTCCCCGACTGAGAGCACGGGCGCGAGGATGCGGACGAGGAAGACAACGTGAAAAACGCTCAAATAGCGCGCATCTTCGAGTCCATGGCGGACGTCATGGAGATCAAAGGGGAGGAACCCTTTCGGGTGAACTCCTACCGTAAGGTTGCGCGCATACTCGGCGACCTGGCCGAGGACATCGCACAGGTGGCCGAACGCGAGGAGCTGACCGGGCTACCCGGCATCGGCGAGGGCACGGCGCGGAATGTCCGGCAGTACCTGGCCGAGGGGCGCATCGATGCCCAGGAGCAACTCATGAATGGCTTTCCGGCCGAGGTGCTCGAACTCCTGCGCATCCCCGGTCTGGGCCCCAAGACCGCGGGCAAGCTGATGGCATCAAAGGGCATCCAGAGCCTGGACGATTTGGAGAAGGCGCTTGAGTCGGGAGCGCTGGAGGACATGCCGGGCGTGCGCGCGAAGACGATCGAGAACATCCGCTCGGGTCTGGACCTGGTGCGCCGGAGCCAGAGCCGCATGCTTCTGGGTCATGCGCTCCCGCTCGCGGGGGAGATCGTCGGGAAGCTGCGCGGGCGCGTGCGGCTCACGGCGGTCGAGCCGGCCGGGCCCTTGCGGCGGCGCAAGGAGACCATCGGTGACATCGACATCCTCACCACCACGGCTGCCGACGGCGCGGACGCCGAGGGTGCACGCGCGCTGGCGCTCATCGGCGCCTTCACGTCCCTGGAACTTGCCGCCGAGGTGCTGGCCTCGGGCGGGACGAAGGGCAGCATCCGCACCGCCGACGGGTTCCAGGTCGACCTGAGGGTGGTGCCGCCGGAGTGCTGGGGAGCTGCGCTTGTCTACTTCACGGGTTCGAAGGCGCACAACGTGAAGATTCGCGGCATCGCCCACGCGCGGGGCCTGAAGGTCAGCGAGTACGGGGTTTTTCGCGGCGAGGAGCGCGTGGCCGGCGGCTCGGAGGAGGACGTCTACGCGGCGCTGGACCTGGCGTGGATTCCGCCCGAGCTGCGCGAGGACCGCGGCGAGGTGGAGGCGGCGGGGGAGGGCGCGTTGCCTGCGCTCATCGAGACGGAAGACGTCAGGGGCGACCTGCACGTTCACACGAACTATTCCGACGGCAAACTGACGCCACTGGAGGCAGGCAAGGTGGCGAAGGCCTGCGGGCGGCGGTACATCGCCCTCACCGACCACAGCAAGCACCTGACGATCGCCAACGGCCTGGACGAGAAGCGCCTGGCGCGCCGCAACGAGGAGATCGACGAGGCGAATGCGGCGCTGAAGGGTATCACGCTGCTGAAGGGCACCGAGGTGGACATCCTCAAGGACGGCTCGCTCGATTATGGCGACGCCGTGCTGGCCTCGCTCGACTACGTGATCGCCTCCGTGCACGATAACTTCCACATGGGCGAGCAGAAGATGACGGAGCGGATCGTCCGGGCGATCCGCAACCCGCACGTCTACTGCATCGGCCACCTCAGCGGGCGCCTGATCGGCAGGCGCTATCCATATCCGGTGAACGTTACGGCGGTGATCGAGGCATGCGCCGAGAGCGGCACTGCCCTGGAGCTGAACGGCCAGCCCGATCGGCTGGATGCCAGGGACGTGATCTGCCGCGAGGCGGCGGGGGCGGGCGTGAAGATCTCGCTCGGCTCCGACGCGCACAGCGCTTCCGACCTTGCGCTCATGGACTTCTGCGTGGCGACCGCGCGCCGGGGGTGGCTCCAGAAGGGCGACGTCCTCAACTGCCTCACGGCCGCGCAACTCCGGAAGTTCCTCCGGTCGAAGAATTCTTGAACCTCCGGCCGGCGGCTTGGCCGCCGCGCCGAGGACACGGATGCAGCCGACGGTGGCGAAGGCCTGAGTGCGCATTCCGACGGCGGAAAAGGCACGATAGGCTGTCCTCTTGAGACTGGGAGTCCACGATGGGAAGAGGCGTCTTCACTCGCTACAAGCAAAACCCGCTCATCACGATCAGGGACCTGCCTTACCAGTCCAACACCGTCTTCAACGCGGGCGTGGCGGAGCTGGGAGATGAGGTGGTGCTGCTGGTGCGGATCGAGAGCTGCTCGGGTCGCTCGCATATCACCGTGGCGCGCAGCAAGGACGGAATGAAGGGCTGGAAGTTCGAGGAGCAGGCGCTCATGCACCCGGTGCAGGACTATCCCTATGAATCATACGGGGTGGAAGACTGCCGGATCACACGGATGGAGGACCTCGATTCGTGGGCGCTTGTCTACACCGCTTATTCCGAGATAGGTGCGGGCGTGGCGCTGGCGATGACGAAGGACTTCCGCACCGTGGAGCGCCGGGGCATCGTGTTCCCGCCGGAAGATAAGGACGCCGCCCTGTTCCCGTGCAAGATCGGCGGACGCTATGCCATCGTCCACCGACCGGCCGAGATGGGCGGGAACATCTGGGTGAGCTACTCCCCCGACCTGACATACTGGGGCAAGTCGCAGCTCGTGCTGGCCGTGCGCGGCGGGCCGTGGTGGGACGGCGTGCGCGTGGGTGCGGGACTGCCGCCCATCAGGACGGACGCGGGCTGGCTCATCATCTATCACGGCGTCAAGATCGTAGCGCGTCGCCCCATCTACCGCGTCGGCGCAGCCCTGCTGGATCTGGAAGACCCGCACAGGATGATCGGCCGGGCGCGCCGGTGGCTGATGAGTCCCGATGCACCGTACGAGTGGTACGGTGACGCACCGAACGTCGTCTTTCCTTCCGGGGGATTCATCCGCGGCGACGAGTTGTGGATATACTATGGCGCGGCGGACTCCTGCATTTGCCTAGCCACGGCCAAGCTAGACGACGTCCTTAACATAGTACTTGAAGAGTCTGTGGGTGGTCCAGTAAGGGACCAGTAGGGGGCCACCAGGGGGCCACCGCAGCTGGTCAGAACTGAGCCTCATTCCACCAGGCGCAGGGCGAGCATCGTCAGATCATCGGAAGGTTCGGCCCCCACTCTGAACTCTCGCACGGCGGCGAGGATGCGCTCGACAACCTGTTCCGGGGAGAGGCCGCCGCAACGCTGGATGTGTTCCAGCAACCGGGTCTCCCCGAACAGGTCGTCCTGCGGATTCTTGGCCTCGGTGATGCCGTCGGTATGGAGCAGGATCACATCCCCAACCTGGGGCTGCGCGCTGCGTCCGACTGCGGCGAAGTCCGATACGGTTCCCAGTGGCATCACCCCTTCGCGATCCAGGATTCTGGCGGGTTGGCCCGACCGCAGCAGGAGCGGGGGCGGATGGCCGGCGTTGGCGAAGACCATGGTCTTCCGCTCCGGTTCGTAGACGCCGCAGAAAAGCGTCACGAAAAGCCCCCGCGATCCGCACGCCTTCAGCAAGATGTCGTTGGCCCGGTCAAGGACGGCCGCAATCCCCACGGTGTCCGCACTCGCCAGGGGAATGCCACGCACTATGCTCAGGCATTCGGCGGCGACGGGGGCGGCTGCAAGCCCCTTCCCGGACGCATCGCCCACCACGAGGCCGACTCGGCCCTCAGGCAGCTCGACCGCATCGTAGAAATCGCCTCCGACAACCTGGGCTTGCTCCGTGTCGGCGAATATCTCCAGACCCGGCACCCTTGGAAGTTGCGCGGGGAGTATCGCGCGCTGGACCTCGGCGGCAATCTCGATCTCGCTCTCCAGGCGCTCCTTGTCCGCTGTCGTGCGGCGAAGTTCGTCGATGTGATTGTTCAGGGACGCCATCATACGGTCGAAGGCATCGGACAGGACGCCGACCTCGCCCCCAATCTTCAGGCCTATGGGTCGGTCCAGGCGGCCTTCGCCGATCTTGGCTGCCTCGGCGACAAGCTGCTGAATCGGAGTGGCGATACGGCGGGAGAAATAGAAGGACAGGAATCCTCCCAAGAGAAGCAGGAACCCCGCGACGCCCGCCATGTATTTGATCGAGCGCCGCATGAGAGCGCTGCGGCTTGCGTCGAAAGAGGCCAGAAGGACGTGCCGCTGGTTCTCAATTGAGATGGGAGAGCCGACGAACAGCCGGTCTTCGTCGAAGCGCGTGAACGGAACGCCGCTCTCCACCACTCGGCGCGGTTCCCCGAGGAAACCCGTGTCCCATATCCTGCCGCCTAACGTGACCCCGGCTGGCGTGACGTCCATACGGACATGCCCGTCCGGCTCAATCACCTGACACCGGAGCATCCCGGCGGTCGTCACGAGGGATTGCGCCAGCTTGGCCGGCGCCATCCCGGCAGTGAGCTCCGCCAGTGAGCCGGCCCGGTATCCTACTTGCACAATCCGCGGGCGGTCGATTCCCGAGACGGCTGCGTACTTGAAGTCCTTGCCGTCAAATTGGTGGGGCATGGTGCCCTGGACGATTTGGCCGCGTTCCATTTCCAGCAGCGCCCAGAACTCGTGCGCCTGGTCACGCCGGGTCTGCGCGCGCGGGAAGGTGGAGTCGGCCTGCCAGCCGTAGTGGAGATACGCCCGACCTTTCTCGTCGGTGATGCGGAACTCGTCGATGACGGTGTGCTCGGCGATGGTTTCGAGGCGCGCCCGGGTTTCTTCCGGGGACATATTCGCGCGGTTCTCGGCGATGTCGACGAGGTGCGCGGGCTGGGCGGCCTGGCGATCATCTGCGCCCCGATGAGATCCTCGGCCTTGCCGGGTTGCTGGAGCGCGAGCTGCCCGCTAGCCAATGGAGATCCGTCAGGGCCAGGGCCCGCTCTCGGGATTCTTCGAGGAACGCCTGATGAGTGCGAACAACCAGAAGGTAATCTGCCTCGAGCGCGATCCCGACGACGGACGCGAAGGCCAGGAGCAGCCTCATGCGAAGGGTCATGGCGATTCTCCCCTATCTCCGGAAACCGTCCAGTGTCCTACCAGCCACTCTATCCCTCCCCGTGGCTCGGGCCAACGCTTGAATCTGTCGCCGGCGAGTTGCGGAGGACCCGGCTTTGCCTTATCCTGAAGGCGCCGTGACGGTGGCGACCAGAAGCGAAGATCCTGGCTCACAGGAGTGTATAGCGCGATGGATGGATGCCTGGCCGATTTGATACGCGTCTCCAATGAAGTTGGCCGCGACCGCAACCTGGTTCAGGGCGGCGGGGGAAACACGAGCGTAAAGACCGCCGATGGGACGATGTACGTGAAGGCCAGCGGCGCGGCGCTGGGGGAGATGAGTGAAGGGTGCGGCTATCGGCTGGTGGATGTGGAGCAGTGCCTGGCAATTATCCACGACGACGCGCTGGCGGCCATGGAGTCGGCCGAACGCGACGCCGAGGTCGTGCGCCGACTGGTGGGGAGCTGCCGGGATGAGAACGAGGGCCGCCCGTCGGTTGAGACCACGCTCCATGCCCTACTCGGCCCCTGTGTGGTGCACACGCATCCGTCCGTGATCGGCGGCCTGCTGTGCGCGAACGGTGGCCGCGGGGCTCTGGAAGAAATCTTCGCCGATACCGATCCGGCCCCTCTCTACGTCGAGTATTTCGATCCCGGGTATCCCCTGGCCGCGAGGATGGGCCAGACTCTGGCCGAATACCGCGAGCGGGCCGGGCGGCTGCCGGAGATCGTATTCTTGGAGAATCACGGGCTCTTCGTGAGCGCCGGCGACGCCGACACGGCCCTGGCGCTTACCCACAGCACGTTCCGGGCGGTCGAGCGGGCGTGGCGGGAGCGTTCGGGGGAGGTCCATGAACGCAGGGTGCCGGCCTTCCCGCGGCAGGAAGAGGCCGTGCTGACCGGCGAGGTATGCTCGTCACTGCGGCGGACCTACGCCGAGCTTATGGGGCGGCCGGTCTTGGTGCGGTTCGGCCTCGCCGATCCGGTCAAGTTGCTCCTCGCTCGCCCTGACGGCAAGGAACTTACCAGTGCCGGGCCGCTCGCGCCCGACCAGATGGTCTATTGCCTCGGGTCCGCCACGTGGGTGAGGATGCCCGAGGACCCCGCCGAATTGCCCGCGAGGGTGGAGGAGGCGGTGAGGGGGATCGCGGCGGGGCCGGCAACGCCGACATGCGTCCTGGTGGACGGGCTGGGTCTGTTCGCCGTGGGCATCTCGCCGAAGCTCCTCGAAAGCACCCTGTGCACGATGGAGGCCGGACTTCAGATGCTGGTGGTGTCGGCGGCCTTCGGCGGGCCGCGGGCGCTCCCGGCTGAGACCGTTGAGCGCATGGGGAGCTTGGAGATCGAGCACTACCGCCGCAGCCTCTTTGCCGGAAAGGATGCCCAGGACCCCCTGAGAGGGCGCGTGGCGGTGGTCAGCGGCGCGGGCAGCGGACTGGGCCGAGGCATCTCCATCGGGCTGGCCAAGAGGGGCGTGCACGTCGTGCTGGCGGACATCGACATGCCCGCCGCGCAGGAGACCGCCTCCCGCATCGCGGAGGACGGCGGCGCCGGGACCGGTCTGCCCGCCAAGACCGACGTGACGAGCGAGAGCAGCGTCAGCGATCTCTTCGAGTATATCACCGCGCACCTTGGCGGCGTCGACATCCTGGTGAACTGCGCGGGCATCGGGCCGCTCTATCCGCTGGTGGATTTTCCCGTCGATGTCTGGCGCAAGGTGCTGGAGGTGAACCTGACGGGCTACTTCCTGATGGGGCGCGAGGCGGCGAAGGCGATGGCGCGCCAGGCCACCGGCGGCAGCATCGTCAACATCTCATCGAAAACCGGCCTCGAACCTTCCAGGAACCACAGCGCCTACAACGCCACCAAGGCCGCCGAGATTCACCTGGCCCGTGGCTGGGCCCTTGACCTTGCCGAGGACGGCATCCGCGTGAACACAGTATGCCCGGGCAACGTGTTCAAGGAGTCGAAGATATGGAACGAGGATTACATCCAGGCGCTGGCGAAGAAGCGCGGCATCAGGCCCGATGAGGTCGTTCCTCACTACATCAACAGGACGGCTCTCAAGCAGGATGTCGGATGGGATGACATAGCCGATGCGGTGGCGTTCCTGTCGGGCCCGGCCGCCTCGAAGATCACCGGCCAGACGCTGGTTGTGGATGCTGGACAGGTGTTCGTGCGGTGAGACCCCATGGATGAGAGTGATGGGGCGACGACGAGCGGGAGCCGTAGTAAGCAGTCAGCACGCAGGACAAAGGTGGCGCAGCCACCTTTGTTGATAGAGGCGATCGCATCGCTCGGGTCTTCACCAACAAAGGCGATTGCATCGCCAGGACCCAGCACTCGGCGTTGCGTCGAGCGAGGGAGTGAGGACGTGATCAAGGACCTGGGCGGCAAGTGGAAGGTGCGGCGGGCCGGAGGAGAGGACCCGCTTGCGGCAGCGCGGAAGAAGGACGGATGGCTACCGGCCCACGTGCCCGGCTGCGTGCACACGGACCTGATGGCAGCCGGCGAGATTCCCGACCCGCACTACGGGACGGATGAGCTCCCGGTGCAGTGGGTCGAAGAGGAAAACTGGCTCTACGCGCGCACGTTCGACTACGCCGCCGAACTCGGCCAGGCCGAGCGCGTTGACCTGGTCTGCGAGGGGCTGGACACCTACGCGACCGTCCTGCTCAACGGCAAGGGGGTGGGCCGCGCCGACAGGGAGTCCGATGATGAAGATACTGCTCGCCAGCGCCAATCCCGATAAACGCGCGGAGATGGAGACGCTCCTCGGGGGGCTGCCCGTGGAGATCGTGAGCCTGTCCGATTATCCCGACGCCCCGAGGGTCGTCGAGGACCGCGGTACGTTCGAGGGAAACGCGGCCAAGAAGGCGTCCGAGTTTGCGCAGTTTACTGGCCTGCACGCCGTGGCCGGTGACTCCGGCCTTTGCGTCGATGTTCTGGACGGCGCGCCGGGGGTGATGAGCGCGCGGTTTGCCGGGCGAAAGGGGAACTATCGCGACGTGTGCAAGAAGCTCATGTCGCTCATGCGCTACGTGCCGGACGGCCAGCGCGGGGCGCGCTTCGAATGCCATATCGCTTTCAGCGATCCCGACGGGGAGATACTGCTGCGTGCGAGCGGCACGTGCGAGGGCATCATTACGCGCCAGATGCGCGGTGGCAAGGGGTTCGGTTACGATCCCGTGTTCCTCTACCCGTCGGCCGGCAAGACCTTCGCCCAGATGCTGCCCGGGGAGAAGAATAAGTTCAGCCATCGCGCGCGGGCCATCGAGGCGTTCCGCCCCCTGCTGGCGGGGTTTCTGGCACGGCAGGCGTGAGGGGCCGGGGATCAGGTTCTTGGGCCAGTCTGAGATCACTTCGATGCGGGTCAGTGCTCGTGCTCGCCTCAACAGGCGGGTCCAAGTCGTCTCGGGCCGCCCACAGCTGGCACCGGTCAGTAGCTAACCACGGCAATCGGCGAATCACCCTTTATCGGCGTCAACCTCCGCGCGATTTACTCTCCTACTCCGGCTTCACCAGCCGGCCCATGAACAGGATGCTGCCGGACTTGTTGTCGCGGATCAGGAACAGGAACGGATGGTCGGCGCGGAAGACCACGGGCCGGGGTCTTACGGACGTTCCCCCCATAACAACGCCCGTCGCTGCGGCGGCTTCCGTGCCCTCCTCGTTCACGTCCACGAAGGCCTTGTGCAGCACCGCGCTGATGAAGAGGTCCTTGCGGCCGTTCATTCCTGAGAAGTCCGCGCCGCCGCCGAACGCGTCGCTCATTCCCATGGACTTGAGCGTCTCGTCCAGCCGGTTCTTATAGGTGAGCTTGAACCTCGGCAGATAGACCTGCACCTCGCGCCTGCGCATCCCCGAGAGCCACTTCTCCAGGTTCGTGGCCGCCAGGGACCCCTCGAAATTGGGTAGGCCCTTGTAGTCTTTCGGAAGGAACACCACCATCGAAAGCTCGTCCTTGACATATGGCAACGCCAACGCCTGGAAGTCTTTCGTTTCGAAGTATCGGAACTTCCCCTTCTGGCGCATCATGGCGACCTGGACTTTCTTGTCGTCGGCCAGCGTGAACGGCGCATCGGTGGTAGCTTTCTTGCCGAACTGGGAGGCCCAGTCGCCATTGAAGTAGATGGCGTTGGTCAGGACCAGAGCCGTTTCCCGGCCGAGGATGCCCCCCGGGATAAGGTCCTTGATCTTCTTATTCGTCTCATCTTCGACCCACACGTTAGTCGTCTTGCGGGCAGCTTCGGTCTTGCCTGCGAAGTCAACCTCCCGCAGCCCCGCCCCGTAGCCCTTGCGGGTCACTTCGAGGCGCTCCACGAGCCAGGGAAAGCCTTTCGGGCCCCACAGCGCGTTGGCGACGGTAAGCTCAGAGCCGCCCTTTTTTGCCGCCCGTTAAGGGCCTCCAGGAGGCTCTTGAACGCGCCGTGCAGGCGCTCTTGTTCCCCAGGTCCCTCGTCCTTCTTCCCGTAGAGGTCCAGCGCGAAAGCGCTATTCCCTTCGGCCACGCGCTGCGCATCCGGCACCTTCTTCTCTTTCGGGAACGAGCTGTCTTCGTAAGGCGGTTTGCCGGCTTCTGTGCCCAGCCGAGCGCACATCCCAGCACGACCGTAACAACTGCCAGACCCCTCGCGATCCCTCTCATCTTCAATCCCTCCCATGAGCGTCCGCGCAGATCAGTGTCCGGGGTATTCTCCGCGCTTTCTGCGCCCCCCCCATGTTCCCGCCCGAGGGAGGATACGCACGCACGGGCGGAAATGTTCCCGCACGTCCCCGACCAGACCTACCCCAGATCGATCCAGGCCCAGACGATCAGACCGACGATGAAGTCCTCTTCGTTCTTGAGGCTGATCAAGATGGGCGGGTAGCGGTCCTGATTCTCGCTCTCCGAAGACCGGAGCGCGTAGCGCTGCTGGAGCTGCAGGCGCTTGATGACGTGCCCCTCGTCGGTTCGGGCGCAGATGATCTTCCCGTCCACTACGCGGGGGTGCTTCAGGGCGATGTCCACCCCCACTATGCTCCGCTCGGGCAGCAGTGGGCCATGCTCTCGCCGCTGATACGCAGGCACCGGAGGTTCTCCGGCCGTGGGGCGGCGCTCTCATGGATGATGCAGTAGCCCTCTACGGTGTCCTCAACGATCAGGCCCTGTCTGGCGGACGCGGCGTCGCGCAGGTAGAGCACGGCGTAGAACCTGTCGCGCCCCTCCAGGGTCTCCAAGCGTTCGAGCTCGGACGGGTCGGTGACGATCACCGGCCGGACGGCACTGTCACCGGCGAGCGGTCGTCCTCGAGCCTCTGCCTCGGGTTTGGTGGTGAGGAAGGGGTTGCCTTCACCGGTCAGCAGCCACAAGTGGTTGATGCCGAACCGGCACTCCATGGCCAGGCATACGGGTCGTGGCACGTCGTACTTCTCCCGTTCGTAGTCGGCCAGGGTGCTCTGCGCAATCCCCAACTCGGCCGCCAGCTTGGCTTGAGAGGTCTCTATAGCGCTTCTGGCGAACTTGAGGCGTTAGCCCACTGTCTGCGGAGGGAGTTCATCAATTGACATGCGTTTTGCCTCAAAACGGGTGCCTGATGCCATATCCGCCCACAAAGGGAATCAAAAACCGGAGTCCGGTCGTTTGTGCTCGGCAAACCCGCTACGAACGGCGATCATGACCGGTACGCCATTGCCTGGCGGTCATTATGCCCGTGTAATGACCGTGCAGCCAGGGGTATTAGACCTGGTCTCGTGC
>CAZHPE010000083.1:0-12166 GCA_964534775.1 uncultured candidatus Brocadiaceae bacterium | reverse complement strand
GCTCTGCCACGGCCGAAAACTATGACCATCCGGGAAATGCGGGCTATATCCCTGGGGAGACGGACCCCCGGAAGACGAGTCGGGAAAGCTGAAGTGCAGACTGTCCAAGCACTCGTTTCTTACCGGCCGGAACAGACCGGCCAACGTGGGAAGCTACAAAGAAGATATCAGCCCTTTTGGCGTCTATGACATGGGGGGGACGTGAGCGAATGGACGATACCCATGCGGCCCATCGAGGACAAGGTCCTGATTGTACGCAGAGACGGCCAGAATCGGTCCAAGAAACCGCTTTTCCTACGCTCAGACGGGAGCGGGGGCTTTATCAAGGGCGGAAGCCACATGGACGCGCCTTATGTCCTGGAATGGACAATCTCCGCCTATAGGAGGTATGACATTGACATGGGCATTGACATCCCCAGGGCGCTGGGCTTCCGAACGATAGTGCGGCTTACAGATGGTAATGGCTCGAGGGATACGGACCAGCGCACAGGCCAGGAGGAATAACGCTTTTGCCATTCCGCGGTAGGTGATGCGAGCCAGGGCCGCTACGAACTTGCGAGGCTGAGGTTGCGGCCCCGCTTGCCGGGCTCGAAGACGTGGACCCTGGCCATGTCGAGGCGGAGGCGGATGCGCTGGTCCGCAGCGAGGGCGCCGTTTGCGTCGACCCGGGCGACGAGCTGCGGGTGGCGGTCCGTCGAGACGAAGAGGTCCATATTCTCCCCCAGCGGCTCGACCACCTCGATCCGGACGGGCAGGACGTCGTCGGCCTGGGAGGGTTGGCCTTCGCCGCTGACGCTCAGGGCCGAGGGCCGCACGCCGAGCACGACCTCCTTGCCAATCCACCGGCCAACGGCGTCGGCCTGCGCACCGGTCAGGCGGAGGCGGCAGGCGCCCTCGTCGAAGTAGACGCCGCCGTCCTGAGCCGCGAGCGACCCTTCCATGAAGTTCATGGGCGGCGTGCCGACGAAGCCCGCAACGAACCGGTTGACCGGCCGATTGTAGACCTCCAGCGGCGGGGCGCACTGCTGCACCAGGGCGTCCTTCATCACTACGATGCGGTCGCCGAGCGTCATCGCCTCTTCTTGGTCGTGGGTGACGTAGATGGTGGTGGTTTTCAGGCGGTGGTGCAGGCTCTTGATCTCCGCCCGCATGCCCACGCGCAGCTTGGCGTCGAGGTTGGACAGGGGCTCATCGAACAGGAATGCCTTGGGGTCGCGAACTATGGCCCGGCCGACGGCGACGCGCTGGCGCTGGCCGCCAGAGAGCGCCTTGGGCTTGCGGGCGAGAAACTCCTCGATGCCCAGGATCCTCGCCGCATTGGTGACGCGCCGGTCGATCTCCTGCCTGTCGAACCCGCGCAGCTTTAGCGCGAAGGCCATGTTCTTATAAACCGACATGTGTGGGTAGAGGGCGTAATTCTGGAAGACCATCGCGATGTCGCGGCTCTTGGGGGGAACGTCGTTTACCGCCTCCGTGCCGATGCGGATGATGCCATCGGTGATCTCCTCAAGCCCCGCCACCATGCGCAGCGTCGTACTCTTGCCGCAGCCGCTCGGGCCGACTAGGACGACGAACTCACCGTCCGCTACGAGCAGGTTCATGCTGCTGACGGCCGTCACACCGCCGGGAAAAACCTTCGTCACGTTCTCCAGAACCACTTCCGCCATGTGTCTTCTCCAGGGTTCTCCAGCGCGCTGAAGCGCCGCCGGACCCGCTTGTCTACTTCTCGACCGGGACCACGATGCCCCGCATAATGATATTCTGGGCGAAGACGAAGATCAGCAGCGTCGGGATTGCCGCCACGAGGAGCGACGCGTATATCACGCCCGGGCCCGACCTCTGCTGGAGCTGATAGAGCCAGACCATCAGCGTCCACATCTTCTCGTCCTGGCAGATCAGCAGGGCGAACATGAAGTTCGAATACGCCACAGTGAACGCCTGTAGCCCGATGACCGCCAGAATCGGCTTCGACAGGCTCATCGTGATCTGCCAGAAAATGCGCAGTTCACCCGCCCCGTCCAACGCCGCGCTCTCGTAGAGCTCCTGCGGGAGCGAATCGAAGAAGCCCTTCAGCAGGAATATCGCATACCCGTTCGCCAGGCCCGGCAGGATGAGCGCCGCGAACGTGTTGAGCAGGTGGAACTCGCGCAGCATCAGGAACTGCGGAATCTGCGTCACCATCGGCGGGAACGCCATCGTGAGCATCAGGAACAGAAGTATCTTGTAAGTAGCGGCCATCTTGTAGCGGCTCATCGCATACGCGGCCAGCGGGTTCACCAGCAGCGCCAGAAACACCGCCAGCGAGCAGTAGATTACCGTGTTCAGCACCCCCCGGCCGTGGAAAACCATGTAGTCTAGGACCGCCCTGAAGTTACGCGTCACAAACTCCCACCGGATCTCGCCCTTCGCCTCCAGGAAGTCCAGGTAGTGCGCGTCCCGCTGCGGCGGCAGCACCTCCAGGATATCTTCGTAGCCTGTGCCGAACCTCTCATTGATCGCCGCGAGGCATTCCAAGCGCCCGTTGGACGGGCTTCCGACGTTCTCGGTCAGATAATCGCGGAACATGAAGTCCACGCTGTGGATGCGGATCGCCTCCAGCGGCAGCATGTGCATCTGCCCCGTATCGGGGTCCTTCCAGCCCTGCAGGAACGCGTCCCAGTCGCTCAGCACCAGTCCCGAGCCGGGAGGTTCCGCGACTATTGCGACATCCTCGAACGAGGCGTAGCCCTTGCCGTAGTTCCTGTTGAGGGTCTGGACGTCGACGTACTTGGCCTTGAGGAACTCACGGTAGGCCGGCGCAGTAGCCTCGTCGGCGCGAATCCAGGCCAGGTTCAGCGTCAGGCGGACGAACTCCTCCCAGTCCGCGCGCTCTTGCACTGACCCTATCGGAGGCGCGCGGCGCGAAAGATGCACCTGCTTGTAGGACTCGTGCCGGGTATCGTGCGCCGCGTTGTACTCGCTGATCTCCCTGGTGTACTTGGTCTTGATGAACAGGTTCTTGAAGAAACCTTCCGGGCTGACGTAACACCGGTTCCATCGGGGCTGGGCGTCCTTGAACACCGTGAACTCCGCCGCCAGCGGCGTCTCGACGGGTTTCTCGCGGCGCAACAGGAAGCTCTCTGGAAGGAGGAAGAACGCGTGCCACTGCACGAAGTCGGCGCCCAGCTCGCGGTTGGCCGCCTCGAGGTCGCCGTCGAAGCGGTCCTTGATGCGGTTCTTGAACTCCCGCAGGGCCTTGGGTTTCGTCCGCGAGAGCGGCGTCTCGACGTAGCCGCAGGTGTACGCGTAGCGGGGCAGGTCGGCCTGGGCCACAAAGCGCCACCACTCGGCCACCAGGTCCGCGTTGGGCTCGGGGGGGGGGGCGAGGTTGCGGAAGGTCACGGGCGGCCGCTTCTGAGGCGCTGCGTCGGCGAAGCGATCGTCGAGGGCGACGATATCATCGTCGTAGGCATCACCCTCGTAGGCGATCTTCATCGTCTCCGATCTCTCGTTGAACACGCCCTCGACGTGCTTGCGATACAGCATGGTCTCGTCGAGGATGAACGATGGGAACGGCTTGAACTCCTGCACGTCCACCGGGCTCTTGGTGCTGCCGGAGATCATGATCATGAACGGATAGATCATCGTCACGGCGCCGAGGATGAGCGCCGCGTAGATGCTGCCGGTCAGCATCCGGGTCCTCCAGTGCCTGCGGCCGATCTTTGAGATAATGGGCATCTATCGTCCTTTGCAAGCCGCGATCGCCCCGCGCGCGGGGCTTGCCCGGTGCGCGACGCACCTGGTGCGCTTCTACTTCGTGTCTCCCGTCGTCCTGAACTCCAGCCTGGACAGGATGCGCAGCTGGTTCACGGTGAAGCCGATGAGCATGAAGCCCAGCACCCACGCCATCGCTGTCGCCGGGCCGAACTTCAGGTAGATGAACGCCTTGTAGAAGATCGCCAGGCCGGTTACCTCGGTCCTGGCTGCCCCGCCCGTCATGGCGAGAATGTTCGCCGTAGCATTCCACGAGGCGATAAACACGCCGACGAAGTTGATTATCAGCAGGGCCTTCAGGATCGGGAAGACCACGAACAGTATCTTGTCGATGAATGTCGCCCCGTCCATGTCGGCGGCCTCGTAGTACTCGTTGGCGATGCCTTTCAGCGCGGCCAGATATATCAGGCACCCCGGCCCCATCCCCGCCCATACCATCGGCAGAACGCAGCCGAGCATCGCTGTGTTCGGGTCGCTCAACCACCGGTATGGCTCGGGCAGGAAGCCGATCAGCCGCCTCCAGAACGACTCGTCCGCGGTGTTGGTGAAGTCCAGCGTCAGGATGATCTTCCACAGGGGCTTCAAATTGCCGGGGAAAAGGATCGGCTTGGCTAGGGCCGCGCAGGTGTAGAACAGCACGATCCCGACCAGCACGAACACCACCCCGACGGCGATGATCCGGTGCTGGAACAGCCGCCTGGCGAAGGCCACGGCCAAACCGAGCAGGATCAGCCCCACGAGGAAGAAAACGATGGCCGGCACCTTCAGGAAGATCATGTTCAGCGCGCCGTGCTCGCTGGGCTCGTAGAAGGTCTTCCACAGCAGGATGGTCACCAGGCCCGTGATGACGGCGGGCAGGTAGAAGATTGTGCGGAAAAGCATCTTGCCCCGCGGCACCTCCTGAAGCAAGATCGCCAGCACCACCGGTGGCAGGAACGTCAGCGCGATCACCAACATGCTGTAGCGCAGGGAGTTCCATACCGCCCCCCACCACTCGAGCGACCACAGGATGTCACCGAAGTTGTCCACCCACACCAGCGTCGAGCCGCCCATGAGCCGGTAGTCCAGGAACGCCATCACCGACCCGCGCAGCAGCGGCACGTAGTTCCAGACGAAGATCGACAGCACCGCTGGCAGAAGGATCACGTAGGCCCACTTGTAGCGGCCGAACTGCCAGCCCTTCTTCTTCTCGCCCTCGATGACCGCCGGCGGGGAGAAGGCCCTGACGATCCTGCGGAACACGAACCAGAAGCCGAACACTATGCCTATCAGCATGGCCACGGCCGTGATCCGGCGCCACAGCCGCTCCTTCGCCGGGACTATGCCGATCATCTCCTCGTTCGCCCGCGCGTTGGCCCGGGTGAGCATGTCGCGCAGGTGGTCGAGGCGCTCGTTCTCGATGCCCTTCTCTATGTAGTCTTTGTAGAGGTCGGAGACGCTCTGCCCTTCCGCGAGGTCGTATGGCGGCAGCTTGCCTTGCATTGCGAGTTGCTCGGCGTCCACGATCGGGTAGGTCATCAGGTCGTAGGCGTAGTTGCTGTTACGCCCGTAGGGTTCCGGTTTGCTGGTCTCAATGGCGATCTCAAAGATCTCCGCCCACCCCCTAGGGCTGAGGCGGATGACCTCCGGGTATCCGAACATCCTCAGGTACTTGGGGTTCACGAATCGCCCCAGGCCGCCCTCCACAAGGACTCGCGTCTTGATGCGCACGGCGTCCGCGCAGTCGTACCATTTGATGTACTCCCACGCGGCGTCGCGCACGACTTTGGTCTGGCCGCCCCGGCTGTCGGGCGCGGCGAAAATGCCCATCATGCGACTGTTCAACTCGGCGCCGCGTATGCCGGTCGGCCCCAGCGGCACGGGCGCCATACCCACGATGTCCGGGTTGATGGTGGCGAAGAGCTTCTCGTCTATGTAACTCTTGTACATGCCGATCCGGCCCTGCTCCCACTTCTCCAGAGCCTCAGCCGTATCCTTGGCGGAATAGCCCCGACGGAGCTTCTCCTCGGAATCGCGCCAGCGCTCGGTGCTGATCCGGGTGTAGTAGTCCAAGGCCACGGCCGCCTCGGGCGAGTCGAAGGTGCAGCGCCACTGGTCGTTCTCCTCGTCATAGACCATCACCTCCCCGCCGGCGGACCACAGGTAGGTGACCCAAAACCACGACTCGTGCTTGTGCCGCTGCAGTAGCAGGCCGTAGATGCCCTCCTTGGGGTTGCTGATCTTCTTGGCGGCATCGAACATGTCCTCCCATGTCCAGTCGTTGCCCGGGTAGTCCACGCCGGCCGCGTCGAAGAGGTCCTTGCGGTAGAGCAGCACCTTGCCCAGCGCACCCCCGAACGGAATGGCCCAGACCTGCTTGTCGCCCCCGGGGCCGACGCGGCGGATGACCGGCCATATCTTGCGGTTTATCCGGAACTCCTGCTGCTTCTGCGTCATCCCCGCCAGGTAGCCGTCCTCGGGCTTGTCGAGCGGGTATAGGAATCCCTGCCGGATGTAGTTGTCGGACTTGCGGAAGTTTACGTAGAGAATGTCCGGCGCGACCTTGCCCGCAATGGCCAGCAGGTCGACCTCCACCCCCTCGACCCTTATCCCTGAGAACTTATGCAGCTCGACCTCTACGTTGTCCCAGTTGTGGTTCCCATACTTCTCGGGGTCCGCCTTGTACTCGGCGCGGTAGTTCTCGGCGAAGATGGTGGGAAACCGCCGGACGAACTCCTTGAGGGACGCGATTTCGGCACGCGTGTTGGGGTCGGTGCGGGTGGCGTCCGGCGGGAAGCAGAACTGGCTCACGCGCAGATGTATGATCGTCTTGCCTTCGCGGTCCTCGACCCACCCGGCTGAGGCCGGCCACGCGCCGGCCAAGAGCACGACCAGTGCGCCGAAGAGGACCGTCGTTCTGCATCTTTGTCTGGAACTGTTCATGCGCATCCCTATCAGAAGCGGCAAATCATTCTACAGAATCGCAGGCAGAGTTCAAGCGGGCACGGCGGGATGCACTCGACGAGAGCGGGCCGAAGGCTATAATGGCGCCACTGGCCCCGTCGCCGCCCTGCGGAAGAATGGGAGCTGATGACGCGACGCCCGAGGCCGTCGCGTGGCATCGCAAGATGGTGAAGAGGGTCCTGTGGCTTCGCGGCGCCAAGCGCTTTCTGGCCAAGTACCCCCGGCTGTCGGCCAAGCTTGACTGGATCGACGCGGTTTTCCCAGGCGCCCTGTTCGTGCACATGGTTCGCGACTGGCGGGCCGTTGTCAACTCCACCCTGGTGCGCCGGCGGAAGCGGGAGGCGAAAGAGGGTCCGTGGTACGGGGACCGGATTCCGGGGTGGAAGGAAATGGGCGATTTGCCCCCGGAAATAGTCGCCGGCCGCCAGTACCGGTTCCTGACCAAGAAGCTGGAGGAACAGGGCCCCCGGTATGATGGGCGCTTCCTCACGGTGCGCTACGCCGAGTTCTGCCGCCATCCCGTGGAGACCGTTCGCGAGATCGCCCTGCACTGCGGCCTGGAGTGGTGCGCGGAATTCGAGGGGACCGTCCCGCTGACCCTGCGCAGCGCGAACTGCAAATGGCGCGAACAGCTCGACCCGTCCCAGGTGGTGGAGCGGGTGCGATCCGAGGATCCGGAGTTCTTCGCCAGCCACGAAGAAGCGGACTGAGCAGCGCCGAGCGCCCGCGAGCCATCCAATGCGCTCCCTCCGCGGGGCCCTCCCGCAGACGTTGACTCATCTCCCTGGGGCCACTATAATCGCTCGCCGGCCCCTACGGCGTCCTTCTACTGGCGGAGTGCCCCTAAATGCCCACCGTCCTGATAGCCGACAAGCTGGCCAAGCAGAGCGTGGACGTGCTGAGACAGGCAGGTCTGGAGGTCATCAACAGACCCGGCCTCACCCCAGAGCAACTCAAGGAAGCCGTGCGCGGCGTCGAAGGCGCGATCGTGCGTTCGGGAGCGAAGTTCACCGCCGACGTCCTGGCGGAGGCCGGCGAGCTGAAGGCCGTCTGCCGCGCCGGGGTGGGAGTGGACAACATCGACGTGGCTGCGGCCAGCCGGCAGGGTGTGGTCGTTATGAATACCCCCGGCGCCAACACCATCAGTACGGCCGAGCACACCATAGCGTTGATGCTGGCCCTGAGTCGCAACGTCGGCCCAGCTTACCTGTCCATGCGCGAGGGCCGGTGGGACCGCAAGAAGTTCATGGGCGCCGAGCTGGCCGCTACGACGTTGGGCGTTGTGGGGCTTGGGCGCGTCGGGCGGGCCGTGGCGGCGCGGGCCGCCGCCTTCGACATGAAGATCGCGGCCTACGACCCCTACATATCCCGCGAGGCGGCCGCGAAGCTCGGCATCAAGGTACACGACTCCCTGGATGAGTTGTTGAAGACCTGTGACTACCTAACCGTCCACGTGCCGGGGGGCGATCCGACCAGGGGCATGATCGGCGAGGCGCAGATCGCGCTCATGAAGCCGACGGCCCGGCTGGTGAACTGTGCGCGCGGCGATGTCGTGGATCGTGACGCCGTGGTTGCAGCCGTGAGCGAGGGGCGGCTGGCCGGGGCGGCCTTCGACGTCTACAGCCACGAGCCTCCGGGCGATTTCGAGTTCGCTCGCCACGACGCCATCCTTGCCACCCCGCACCTGGGCGCCTCGACCGAGGCGGCGCAGATCGCCGTCGGAATCCAGGCAGCCGAGCAGATGGCCGACGCGCTCCTGCGGGGGCATTACCGCAACGCCATCAACGTCACTAGCGTCCCGCCGGAAGAGATGGGAGTCCTTCGCCCCTATTGCGAGCTGGCCTACAGGATGGGGCAGGTGATCGGCACCCTGAACCGCGGGCGTTTGAGGTCGCTGAAGGTCATGTGCACGGGGGTTCTGGCCGAGCACAACGCCACGCCGGTCGCCGATCATGGCGTGCTCGGCGTGCTTCAGGCCGTCCTCGGCGACACGGTCAGCATCGTCAGCGCGCCCCATCTCGCCCGGGAGCGCGGCCTCCATGTCACCTGCACGACCTCGGTGGACCAGAAGGACGGGTTCACGGACTTGGTTTCCCTCACGCTTTCCACCGACGCATCTGATCTGGAGGTGGCCGGTACGGTTTTCGGCCCCGAGCACATCCGCATGGTCAAAGTGGGGCCGTTCCGCACGGAGGTTGTGCCGGAAGGACACCTGCTGCTTGCGTTCGGGCAGGACAAGCCGGGCCTGATCGGCAGCATCGGCGACACCCTGTTCGCCGCGGGCGTCAACATCGCGCGAATGACCTTCGGGCGCACGGAGCCCGGCGGGGACTGCCTGCTGGCGCTGAACATGGACAGCTCCTGCGAGGAGGGGACGCTGGAGGCCATTCGAGCGCTGCCGGCGGTGGACCGCGCCGTGCGAGTGGCGCTGAGGTAAGCCGGGGGCAGGGTGCAGGGGATAGTAGGGGGCAAGGTCCGAGTTGAGCGCGGAGACCGCCGGCGAGTTCGAGGCGATATAGCCCGCGGGACATCTCCTATGCCTGCCCATCCCCCCCCTCGCGTCTCCATTTCCCCGTGCACGCGGTAGCGCAGCGTGTATAATGCCCTTGTGCTCCGGGGCGGCGCGAGATGCCGCTGTGACGCATGCAAGCTGAAGGGGTTCTGCGGGTGCCGGCAGGCAGAGAAACTGCGAAGGGTTCAAGTTCCGCCGGTCGGCGCGGGGTGCTGGCTGCCTGCGTGATCCTCGTGCTCGTGGCAGCGTGGCCGGGCCGGAGCGTGCTGGCAGCGGAGGCGCCCGACGCGTGCCTGATCCGCCTGCAGGGCATCATCAACGAGGCTTACGCCGAGGCCATCCTTCGCAAGATCGATAAGGTGCGCGAGCTTGGCGCGAAGACGGTCATTCTCGAGATGGACACGTTCGGGGGTGAGGTCGTTTCCTCGATGAGGTTTGCAGATACCATCTCGAGGCAGGACGACCTGCGCATCGTGACCTACATCAACCCTTACGCTTTCAGCGCCGGGACCATGGTAGCCCTGGCCTGCGACGAGATATACATCGATGCCGCCGTGGGCAAGATGGGCGATGTCGCCCCGATCAACATGGCCACCGGCGAGGAGATGGGCGAGAAGCAGCAGGCGCCGATCCGGAAGACCCTGGAGACCTACGCCGAGAAGCGGGGCTATTCCGTCCCTCTGGTTCATGCCATGGTGAGCGGGCAGTTCGAAGTCTTCCGGATTTATCTCGCTGACGACCCCGCCCCTCATTACATAACCGGAACGGACCTGGAACTGAGGCCAAAGGAATACCGCGACAATATCGTCAAGACAGAGATCGTCGTCCGGCGCGGCGAACTCCTGACCCTGACTGCCAAGGACGCGGTGGAGCTGGGGTTCGCCCGCGAGGCCGTCGGGAGCCGGGATGAGCTGTTCGACGAGCTGGGCGTGGACCCCGGGAAGGTCAAGCGCCTCTACCTCTCGTCTTCGGAGCGGTTGCTGGCTGTCGTGGACACGTTCAGCATGGTGCTCATCGGGCTGGGCCTGATCCTGTTCTACATGGAACTGAACCAGCCTGGTTTCGGCCTGCCCGGCCTTCTCGGGCTCACGTGTTTCGCGGCGTTCTTCTTGATCAAGTTCTCCCTGCACTATGCCCATATGCTGGAGTTGATCCTTTTCGCGATCGGGGTGGTGCTGCTCATAATCGAGGTGTTCTTTATCCCCGGCTTCGGTGTCGCTGGGATAGTCGGCACAGTGCTGATCTTTGCCAGCATGGTCCTGATGCTCCAGCAGTTCACCGTGCCCGGCACGACGAGCGAGTGGCGGGCCTTCGGGAACAACATCCTGATGGTGCTGGCGACGTTCGTTGCGAGCGGGGTGGTGCTCGTATTGCTGGTGACGCACATGAAGTCCGTGCCGCTGCTGAACCGGATGATAATGCGCCGCACGCTCGCGGGTGCCGGCGCAACGGCGGTAGCGGGTAGCCACGGCGAGGAACTCAGCGGGTTGGTGGGCGAGGTGGGCCTCGCGCTGACGCCCCTGCGGCCGGCGGGTCGCGCGGAGTTCGGAGACCGGCAGGCGGACGTGGTCACGCAGGGCGAGTTCCTCGAGCGCGGCACGAGGGTTGAGGTCATGGAGGTGCACGGCCCCAGGGTGGTCGTGAAGGCGCACGAGGAGGCCTGAAACCGAGCACTGCCCGCCCGGCACTTCAGGGCGCAATCAGAGGATACATGAGATGGACCCGATCTGGCTAATCGTCATCTACGTCGCCGGGCTGGCCGCCATGCTGGCGGAACTCTTTCTGCCCGGCGCGGTTATGGGGATAGTGGGATTCATAGCCGTCTGCGGCACGATCATCGGCGCCTACGCCACCGGCCACCCCGTGCTTGGCACGGTGATGGTGGGGGTGACGATCGCCATGTTCCCGCTCTTCTTCCTCATCTGGCGCAGGGTCCTCGGACGCTTTTGGGCCCTCAAGAGCACGGTTTCGGGCACCACTGCCGGCGATGTGCGGGCCGAGGTCCTCCTGGGCAAGGAGGGAGATGCGGTCAGCCAGCTCCACCCGAGCGGCATCGCTGCCGTAGAGGGCATGCGCTACAGCGTGGTGACGCGCGGCGAGATGTTGGAGAAGGGCGCGCGCGTGAAGGTGATCGAGGTGACCGGAAGCCGGATCGTCGTCAAGAAGGCGTGAAGTCCTTTTGATGCGCAAGAACTTTGAGCAGTGCCGGGCATAGCAGCAGCGCAGGGAATCTGGTTGGTCGTGGCAATTGTCGCAGTCGTGGTGGTGGCGCTTTTCCTGCTGGCCACGATCTCCAGCTTCGCGGGCCTCTACCTGCGAGCGCTTCTGGCCGGGGCGCACGTGAGTATCTCCGAGATCATTCAGATGAAGTTGATGGGTTTGAAGCCGAGTCAGATCGTCAATTGCCGTATCATGGCCATGAAGGGGGGTGCCTATCGAGACCGCTCATCTTCAGGCTCATGCGTTGGCTGGCAGCAACGTTGACAGTGTGGTTCGGGCACTCCTCATTGCCAAGCACAAGGGCATGCCTGTGAAGTTCTGGGAAGCCTGCGCCTTTGACCTGATCGAAAGAGACCCCGCCTCCATCGCGAATCTGTGCGGTCAGACCGCCGTCGCCCTCGAAGCACTCGACCCGGACGGCCGGATTCAGGTGGGCGGCGAAGAGTACAAGGCAACGCTGCCGAACCCGGAGGATGCTGAGTCACTCGGCGTGTCGCTGCCCGAGGGAGATGAGGGCGCGGATTACTTCGTCGAAGGGGGTGAGTCCGTGCGCATCGTGCAGTATCTCTTGGGTTTTGATGGTTTCTGCGTCGAGCCGTGGCAAGGGCCGGACGCGCGTTCCCAGGCGCGAGGCACGGCGCAGGGTGGAGGTGAGGTGGCCGAGGCCGGTGGCTGAGTTCCATCGGGTGCGGCCCTTAACCGATTGACTTTTGTGGAGGAATCTGATAATCCAGACTG
>CAZHPE010000082.1:0-12479 GCA_964534775.1 uncultured candidatus Brocadiaceae bacterium | reverse complement strand
GCAAGTGGCTGCGCAGAACGCCGAGCGCTTCCGCGAGGCGGCGCTCAGGAACCTCAAGAGCGCCTACGTCCTGCGCAAGATTGCCGAAGGGGAAAGGATTTTCATCCTCGACGATGAGGTGAAGGAGCAGATGCGCGCCCTGGCGGCCCGCGAGGGCTGGTCCGAGCAGCGGACCGAGCACTACATGAAGGAAAACGATCTGGGAAACAGCCTCCGGGACGAGATGCGCTCCGAGAAGACGACGGGGTTCATAATAGAGAACGCAGAGCTTGAGGAGGTCGCGCCTGAAGAGCTTGCCGCCGGCGAGCCCGACGAGGCGACCCCAGCCGAGCAGTAGACAAGTGCCCGCCGGCCGGGTCTGGAAAGGGATGGAGAAGGCGTGAGAAACCGAGATCAGCACAACCCGGAGCCGTTCGCGCCGCTGGGCAGCACGCTCGTCCCTATGGTGGTTAAGAAGACGTCCACCGGCGAGCGGGGCTACGATATCTTCTCGCGCCTGCTGGAAGAGCGCATCATCTTCATCGGCGGCGTGATCAACGACGCCCTGGCCAACACTGTCATCGCCCAGTTGCTCTACCTTCAGAGCGAGAACAAGAACGAGGACATAAGCATTTACATACACTCACTGGGCGGCCTGGTGACGAGCGGACTGGCCATTTACGACACCATGCAGCTCATCGAGCCGGACGTGACCACCTTCGCGGTCGGGGAGGCCTACAGCATGGGCGCGGTGCTGCTGGCGGGCGGGACTAAGGGCAAGCGCCACGCCCTGCCTCACGCGCGCGTCATGCTGCACCAGCCGTGGGGAGGAATGGAGGGGACGGCGGGCGACATCAGCATCCATGCCGAGGAAATGCTGAAGCTGCGCGACTGGATCAACGATATTCTCGCCCTCCACATCACCCAGCCCCTCGAGCGGATCGTGGAGGACACGGAGCAGGAGTTCTACATGTCCGCCCAGGAGGCCAAAGAGTACGGCATCGTGGACGAGATTCTTGCCGCATCGGATAAGAAGCCTACCATTGATGATGTGCGCTGACCCACCGGTCGACCGCACTCGAAGCACGGGCTTGGTTCCATAGTGGAGCGCATTCGACATGCCAACCGGCAGCAAGCGTGAGGGCCACAAGGAAGCCTGCTCCTTCTGCGGGAAGGGGTACGATTCTGTCCGCCGCCTGATCCGCGGCAGCCACAACACGTTCATCTGCGACGAATGCGTGGAGCTGTGCTACTCCATCATCCGGCAGGAGGCCGTCTTCGAGCACGGAGCGCCCGAGCTGGACCGGGTGCCCACGCCCGAAGAAATCAAGGCCGAGCTGGACCAGTACGTGATCGGCCAGGAACGGGCTAAGATGACAGTCGCCGTCGCGGTCAACACGCACTACAAGCGCATCCTCTACAAGGCCGACGGGGGCGTGGAGCTGGACAAGAGCAACGTGCTGCTGGTCGGACCTTCGGGGTGCGGCAAGACCCTCATCGCCCGCGTGCTCGCCCGGTGCCTGAACGTCCCGTTCGCTATCGCCGACGCCACGACGCTTACCGAGGCGGGCTACGTGGGCGAGGATGTCGAGAACGTCCTGCTCAAGCTCATCCAGGCCGCCGACTTCGACGTAGAGCGGGCGCAGAAGGGCATCATCTACATCGACGAGATCGACAAGATCGGCAAGACCAGTCAGAACGTCAGCATTACGCGCGACGTCGGCGGCGAGGGCGTTCAGCAGGCCCTGCTCAAGATGCTGGAGGGCACGCTTGCGAACGTGCCCACACACGCCGGCCGCAAGCACCCCGAGGAACAGTACATACAGATCAACACCGCCAATATACTGTTCATCGCCGGCGGAGGTTTCAACGGCATCGACGAGATAATCAGGCAGCGCACGAATCAGCGGCGCATCGGCTTCACCGGCGCGAGTGGCGGGAGCGAGGGCGAGTCCGAGCTGGGCGCGCTGCTGCAGGAAGTCAACGAGGACGACGTCATCAAGTACGGCCTCATCCCGGAAATGGTGGGCCGCATGCCCGTTATCGCGCCGCTGCTGCCGCTTACGCGCGAGGAGTTGGTGCGCATACTGCTGGAGCCGCGTAACGCCGTGGTGCGCCAGTACCAGAAGTTCTTCGAGCTTGAGGAGGCAAACCTCGAGTTCACCCCGAAGGCGCTCGCCGCCGTTGCCGAGAAGGCCATCGACAAGGGCACGGGGGCGCGCGCGCTCAGGGCGGTTATCGAGCAGATGATGCTCGAGCCCATGTTCCACCTCCCCTCCCTCCCGAAGAATGAGACCTACGTCGTCACGCCCGAAGTCGTGCGGGGGGAGCGCTCGCTGCTGGGGCGCAAGAAGCGCAAACGGGCGTAGTACCCACTGACCCCTTCGTGTGGCAAGCCTTGCATCGCTGCGGTAGTTGCAGACGGCGCGTTCGTGCTGTATAAAACTGTCTGCGCACCAGGCAGGACCACGCGAGTTCCGCCCAAGCTTTCACGCCGCCGGAGGACGAAAGTGGTACGTCAGATCACCGTCACGCCGGACTTCACTCCCCGCGTGCTTGAGATGCCGCGCATACCGGCCTTCCAGTATGACAGGACGCTCACGGATGAGCTGACAGACGGTCGCCTGACCGCTGAGCTGACCTTGGACCTTCTCGAATGGATGATGAGCATCCGCGCCTTCGAGGAAATGATTCTCGCCCTGCGCAACCAAGCCTTCGCGCCGCTGCGCGAATTGGGCTTCCAGTACCGCGGGCCCACGCACCTGTCCGTCGGTCAGGAGGCGGCGAGCGTCGGCGCGTGCGCCGCAATTCACTACGACGACTACATAACAAGCACGCACCGTGGTCACGGCGACGGCATCGCCAAGGGGCACGCGGCCATCCGCGACCGCAACGACGAGGAGTTGCGCAAGTGGATCGGCCGTCAGGAGGCGCAGTCGCTCAGCGGCGATGAGCTGCGCGAGGCCGCGAAACTGGAGCATATCTACCGCACGGCCTCCGAGCTCTTCGGCAAAGCCGACGGCTATTGCCGCGGCCGCGGGGGCGGAATGCACATCGCCGATTTCACCAGCGGACACCTCGGCGCCAACGCCATTGTCGGCGGCTCGGTCCCCGTAGCCACCGGCGCCGGCTACAGCGCGCGCTACCTGCGCGACGGCAAGGTCGTGGCGTGTTTCGCCGGCGATGGCGCCTACGCCAATGGCGTCGTGCTCGAGTCCCTGAATATGGCGAGCATGCACCAGTTCACCAACGAGTTGGCGCAAGACCCCTTCGGCGTGCCGGCCATCTACCTCGTTGTCAACAACCAGTACGGCATGACCGGCCAGCAAAAGGGCGAGGTGAGCGCCGTGGACTACGTGGCCCGCCGCGCCGCCGGCTTCGAGAACGATGGTATGCACGCCGAGGTGGTGAACGGGATGGATGTGCTGGCCGTACTGGACGCCGTGCTGCGCGCGGCAGAGACCGCGCGCAGCGGACACGGGCCGGTCCTGCGCGAGCTGTTCTGCTACCGCTACCAGGGGCACTCGCTCAGCGACCCGAGAAACGAATACCGAAGCAAGGGGGAAGAGGAGGCGTGGCGGGCCGTCGATCCCATCGCGATGCTGAAGGGCCAGATCGTCGAGGCCGGAGTTGCCGACGAGGCGCAGGTCAAGGAACTCCGCCAGCGCGTCGACAAACGCCTTGAGCTGGCGACCGTCCGCGCCGCCAAGGCAGCCGACCCTCCCGCCGAAGAGGTCATGCGGTACGTGTTCACGGATTCGTTCTGCCACGAGGTGCCGGAGGGCGCCGCCGGCTTCCGCCCGCTCCAGGACCCGCCGCGTGCGGAGCGCAAGGACGGCGAGATCACCTTAAAGGAAGCCCTGCGCGACGCGTTGGTGGAAGAGATGCTGCGCGACAGCCGCGTGATCTTCTACGGAGAGGACGTGGCCGATTACGGCGGCGCCTTCAAGGTAACCAAGGGCCTCCTGGAGGCCTTCGGCCGGAACCGCATCTTCAACGCCAGCATCAGCGAGGCGGCCATCATCGGCACGGGTGTCGGGGCGGCCATGACGGGGCTGCGACCCGTGGTAGAGTTGATGTACAGCGATTTCGAGTACATGGCCGGCGACCAGCTCTACAACCAGGCCGCCAAGTGGCACTACATGAGCGGCGGGCAGACGAACGTACCCCTCGTGGTGCGCACCTCCACCGGCGCCGGCAAGGGCTACGGCGGCCAGCACAGCCAAGCCCTCGAGTCGCACAGCACCCATACGCCCGGCATCCTCGTGGTATACCCCTCCACGCCATACGACGCCAAGGGGCTGCTGAAGACCTCCATCCGGGACGATAACCCCGTCGTGTTCGTCGAGTCACAGCAGCTCTACAACCTCAAGGGCAAGGTGCCGGAGGAGGAATATCTGGTGCCCTTCGGCCAGGCGGCCGTCCGGCGCGAGGGGACGGACGTGACGATCGTCGCCTGGGGACTTCTGGCGAATATGATGCACGAGGCCGCCGACAGGCTCACGGCGGAGTACGATGTGCAGGCGGAGCTAATCGATCCGCGCACTCTCGTCCCGCTGGACATGGAGGCTATCGCCGCGTCGGTCAGGAAGACGGGGCGATGCGTAGTGGCCAGCCAGGCCTGCCGCACCGGCAGCTATACGGCCGAGGTGGCCTCACAGATCGAGCAGGCCGCCTTCGACTACCTGGACGCGCCGATCGAGCGGATCGGTTCGGCGGACGCCATCTCGCCACAGTCCGAAGTGCTGGAGCGGGCCTTCCTGCCAGGCGCGGACGACATTGTGCAGGCGGCGCTGCGGGCGTGCTACCGGTGAAGAGCCAGACAGGATAACAGGATCAACCGGATGGGCTGGCGGCAGGCCGGTCTCCACTCAATCCCGTCCGTCCTGTTATCCTGTCCGAGTTCGTACCGTTGCGGGTTAGCGGTTGGTGGGCAGTCTCGGGAGGGGCCGCAGGCCGGACCATGTGCGCATGAGCATGAGAGCAAAGGTCGGCCTGTTCGCCAGGGAGCGGCCGAAGACAACGTTCCTCCTGGCGCTGCTCGCGCTGACCCTGCTGCGCCTCCTTCTCGGGGCCATCACCAGGACGGATCGCGAGCGCGTCGAAGACGTCATCTCCGGCGCCGAGCACTCCCTGGAGGCAGGGGATGTCGAGGGCACGGTGGCATGGGTAGCGCCGAATTACTTCCAGGAGGGCATGGACCGCGACGCGCTGCGCCGCTTCACGGCGAAGGGCATCGCAACGTATGGCTCGCCAAGGACTTACATCCTCAGAAGGGAACTCAGTCTGGAGGCCGACCGGGCCACGTGCCTCTTGTCGGTGGTCGTAAGGTACCCCCAAGCCCCCGGGGGAATGAACATGTTGAGCCGCAGCAAGTGGCGGGTGTCCCTGCGACGAGCCGGGCGCAGGTGGTTGATCACGGAGGTCTCGCCCCTGGAAATCCAAGACCGTCCCATCGGCGGGCTCGTCCCGTTCGGCGAGCGTTTCATGGGGCGGGGAGGGGGCCAGGACCCAGACGGCCCCTGAGGGCCAGAGAGAGTGGAAGATGGCACTGAACCTCAATACCCTGGCGCTGGCGCTCCTGATTCTGAGCGCGATGTGCTTCAACCGGCGCCGCCACCGGATACTGCTGGTCAGCGGGGCTCTCTTCTTCCCCGTTGCAGCCGCCGCCACGCTCGCCTGCTGGTCGCCGCTCCTTGGCCTGGCTGCGGCCGTCGTTGTGCTTGCGCTCACGCTCGGGGCCTCACTGCTTCTTCTGGCACTCCTGCTGATCGACGCGACCCTAGCCCCATTCTGCCTCGAGATGACCTACCCGGCCATGCTGTGCTGGGCCCTGTGTCCCCTTGCGGTGGGTGCAAACTACATTGCCCTGCTACTGTGACCTGATGGGCAGCGGCCCCCAGGTGGGCGCCGCCCGCTTGTGCAAAGGGGTGGCATTTCTGTTATATTTGACGTGCTTGTTGTGCACTCGGCAAACGTCCACTTGATGAGCGGATGGAAATGGCAAAGGTACCCCTCTGGCTACAGTTGTGGAAAGAGTTCTGGAAGGGCATATTCGAGCACAACGCGGTGTTCGTGCTGGCAGTGGGGCTTTGTCCGACGCTGGCCGTGACGACCGGCGTGAAGAACGCCGTCGCGATGGGAGTGGCGGTGATTGCCGTGCTGACCTGCTCAAACGCCATCATCGCCCCCATCCGCCACCTCATCCCCAAGGAGGTGCGCATCCCGTGTTTCATCGTCATCATCGCCTCGTTCGTCACGATGGTCGAGATCATCTTCAAGGCCTACATGCCCGCCGCCATCAATCAGGCATTAGGCATTTTCCTGCCCCTGATCGTCGTCAACTGCGTGATCCTGTACCGTGCCGAGGCGTTCGCCTACAAGCACGGGCTGGTGCGGTCCGTGCTTGACGGGCTGGGCATCGGCATCGGCTTTGCCTTGGCAATCTGCCTCGTGGCCGCGGTCCGGGAGGCCCTGGGGAGCGGAACGCTCTGGGGTTACGCCTGGATGCCGAATTATGCCCCGGCGAGCATCCTTATCCAGGCGCCGGGCGCCTTCATCGTGCTTGGCCTGATGATGGCCGGGTACAACTGGTTCAAGGGCAGGAGTGCGGCCGGGTCCTCGGCAGGGCACTGCGCTTAGTGGATCGGTGCCGCCTCGCGTTCGGAGCGCTGGGATGAACATAGGGACGTTCTTCGCGATCGCTTTTTCGGCCATCTTCGTCAACAACTTCGTGCTGGCGAGGTTCCTGGGCCTGTGCCCGTTCATCGGCGTCACGCAGAAGCTCAAGAGCGCCATCGGGATGGGTGCGGCGGTGACATTCGTGATGTTCCTGGCCAGCCTCGTGACCTACTTGCTCTACGCGCTCATTCTGAGAGAAGGCGCCCCGTGGGTGGATGCGGACCTGGTGCTCGCGCTGAAGACCCCGATGTACATCTTGGTCATCGCCGCGCTAGTGCAACTTGTGGAGATGTTCCTGCGGTCCCGGATGCCCGCCCTCTACGACGCTCTGGGCATCTACCTCCCGCTGATAACGACGAACTGCGCCGTGATGGGCGTGGCGCTGCTGAACACGACGGACGCGCCGGAGACCCTTCGCAAGGTGACCGAGAATGGCTTCAGCGCGCAGGGCCTGATCGCTGCCACGTGGCACGGCGTCGCGGCGGGCCTGGGCTTTACGCTGGCCATGCTCCTGATGAGCGGCGTGCGGGAGCGCCTGGACCTGGCCGACGTGCCTGAACCACTCCAGGGCATGCCGATCGCCTTCATCTGCACCGGCCTGATGGCCATGGCGTTCCTGGGTTTCGCCGGCATGATCGGTTAGTCGGCTTGTCGAGAAGCACTGAATCAGGCGGATAAGGGAAACATGTCGCCTCTTTGCAATCGGACGATTCTGTCAATCACGTTCCTGTGCCTAGCTGCTCGGGCGGGGCTGTGCGCGGTTCCCGCCGACGCCGTGGCCGTGGTGAACGGCGAGGCGCTGCTGCGCCGGGACTTCACGGCAGCCATCCTGCGGGAGCTGGGCAGGCCGGTCCTCGAGACCTACATTGACTGGGTGCTGGTGGAACAGGAAGCGCGCAGGGCCGGCGTCAGCATCGCGGAAGGAGAGCTCGAGGCGCGGCGAGAGACGGAGATCCGCCTGCGCATGCGCCGGCTCTATGAGAATGCGCGCATGGCGCCTGATGAGTTCGCCAAGGCCGCCGCCGGACGAGATTGGGCCCCGGATCAGGTGCGGAAAGAGATCGAGAAATCGATCCGACCGGAGGTGCTGCGCCTACGCCTGCTGGCTGAGAAGGTCCTGCGAACGCGGGTGGAGGTGACCGACGCGGCGGTGCGGCAGTACTACGATCGCACGCATGGCAAGCGGTTCGCCGCCGCGCATATCGCCGTGCCCGACGAGGAATTCGCCAGGCAACTGCTCGGCCTGCTTCGCGTTCAACCCCAGCGATGGCCCGACCTGGTGCTGCACGTCAGCCTGGACCGTGCCAGCATACCATCGATCGGTAGGCTTCAGCCCGTCCCCGCCTCCTCCGAGCTAGGCAAGGTGCTTGCAGGGATGGAAGCGAGCTCGATCCGGCTCTACGAAGAGAAAGGCCCGGTGCTGAGGCCGGGTAAGCCGGCCGGCGGGCAGTTCCAGAGCGACGCGAGCAGGTGGCACATCCTGTACCTCATCCGGCCCATCCACGCCTCCGACCGGCCGTTCCAAGATGTCAAGGACGAGCTCAGAAGGGAGCTTTACTGCCGCAGGGCCGGGGAGATCATCGACGGCTGGCTGGCCAGACTGCACGCAAGGGCGACGGTCGTTGTCAACCTGTCGCTGGAGCCGCGCGCACGGGCGGTGCTACACAGCGACATCGTTGCGTTCGTCAACGGCGAGCCCATTCGCACCGAGGCCTTCGGCAGCACGCTCGTGAAGGAGTTCGGCCGGGACTTCATCGGTCCCTACGTAGATCGCTACCTTGTGTTCCAGAAAACCAGCGGCATGGGTATCGAGGTTCCGCAGGAAGCGCTGGAGGAGAGCTTGGCCGAGGCCACCGAAATGGTTTTCGCCGAGCACGCCACCAACTACGGAATGGCCCTCGAGGAGTTCGAGGAATTCCTGGGCAAGAGCGGACTCTCGCCGAGTAATTACAGGGTCCAACTGGCCCGCTATCTCATCCCGGTTGAGGACATCCGGGCCGAACTGCTGGCCCGCCAGGTCCTGGCCGACGACGTGACGGTGACCGAGGAGGACCTGCAGCGCGCCCACAGCGAGCGGGATAGCGAGCGGATCGACGCGCGGCGCATAGTGCTCGACGACCTGCCCACGGCCAACGCCGTGCTTGCCGACGCGCAGCGCGGGGCGGACTTCGGGCTGCTCGTGCGCACCAAGTCTGTGGCGCCGCTGGCATGGATGCACAGGGGACTCGTGCGCAACATCACCTCCCTGCACCCCTATTATCAGCGCGTCAAGGGCCTGCCCGTCGGGCAGGTGACCGGCCCGTTTGAATCCAACGGGAAGCACGTGATCCTGAAGGTCATCGCCAGGCACTCGGCAAGCGACCCGCCTCCCATCGCCGAGGTTCGCGCGGCCCTCGTCGAGGAGGTGAGGGCGGAGAAGATCCGCGCCCTGACCGCCGCATGGATCGAGGTGCTGCGGGCCGAATCGAAGATCGAGATCGAACTGTAATGGGCGAGAAACTTGAACTCAGAATGTCCGAGCGCGTCAACCAGCTCCCCCCGTACGTTTTCGGCAGGCTGAACGCCATCAAGGCCACCCGACGCAAGGCCGGAGAGGACGTAATCGACCTGGGCATGGGGAACCCCACCGATCCGACGCCGGAGCGCATCGTTGAGAAGCTCTGCGAGGCGGTGCGCGACCCCAGAACCCACCGCTACAGCGTGAGTGCCGACGGCATGTTCAACCTCAAGAAAGAGGTGGCGGCATTCTACCGGAGCGAATGGGGCGTGGACGTCGACCCGGCCACGGAGGTCGTGTGCACCATCGGGAGCAAGGAAGGCATCTCGCACCTGTCGCTGGCCCTCATGGAACCGGGCGAGCTGGCCATCGTCCCCACGCCGGCCTTCCCCATTCACGTCCACAGCGTTCGCCTTGCAGGCGGCAGCGTGATATCGATCCCGCTCTCGAACGGGCCGGACTTCTTCGAGAACCTCCGGCGTGTGGCCGACTGCGTGACGCCCACGCCCAAGCTGCTGCTGCTTAATTTCCCCCACAACCCAACGACTATGACGGTCGAGCAGGACTTCTTCGAGCGCGTGATTCCCATCTGCCGGGAGCGCGGGATATTCGTCGTCCACGACTTCGCCTACAGCCACATGACCTTCGACGGCTACCGGGCCCCCAGCCTGCTGGAGGTCGAGGGCGCCAAGGACACGGCCGTCGAGTTCACGACGATGTCGAAGACCTTCAACATGGCCGGCTGGCGCGTGGGCTTTTGCGTTGGCCACGTGGACGCCGTGGCGGCCCTGTCGCGCATCAAGAGCTACTACGACTACGGGATGTTCATGCCGGTGCAGATAGCCAGTATCGTGGCAATGCGGCACTGCCGGGAGGACGCCCGCACGCAGGCGGCGGTCTACCAGTCGCGCCGCGACGCCCTCTGCGACGGGCTTGAGCGCATCGGCTGGCACGTCCCGCGCCCGAAGGCCACGATGTTCGCCTGGGCGCCCATCCCGGAGAAATACTCCCACGTGGGGTCACTGGACTTCAGCCTCCTGCTGCTGGAGAAAGCCAACGTCGCCGTCGCCCCCGGCGAGGCCTTCGGCCCGGGCGCCGAGCGGTTCGTGCGGATGGCCCTGGTAGAAAACGAACAGCGGCTCAGGCAAGCCGTCCGGCAGATCGACCGGGCGCTGCGGCTCCCGCACGCGGCTTGCCGGGCACATGAACAGGCGTAGACACATGGCAACCGAGACGAAGACGTTGACGTTCCCACGCGGCGGAGTGCACCCGCCCGACTCCAAGAAGCGCACCGCGGACCTGCCCCTCGTAGCCAGCGAGCCGCCGGCGTTGCTGGAGGTCCTGATGCTCCAGCACATCCGAACGCCCGCCGCCCCGCTGGTGAAGAAAGAGGACCGCGTGAGGAAAGGCCAGCTCATCGGCGAGGCCCAGGGATTTATCAGCGCCCACATCCACTCCCCCGTCAGCGGCACCGTGAAGGCCGTTGAAGCCCGCGTCCACGGCCCCACGGGGCGGCGGGTGCCGGCCGTCATCATTGAGAACGATGGCGAGGAAGAGTGGGTGGAGGGGTGCAACGAGCCCCAGGACGTCGACAACATGGAGCCGGCCCGCATGTTGGAACGGGTACAGGAAGCGGGCGTTGTCGGCATGGGAGGGGCCACCTTCCCGGCCCACGTCAAGCTCACCCCGCCGCGTGGGATCAAGATCACCGATGTCATCATCAACGGCGCGGAGTGCGAGCCCCACCTCACGTGCGATCAGCGGCTGATGATCGAGCGCACCGATGAGGTGCTCGACGCGCTGCGCCTCATCATGCGCATCGTCGGAGCCGAGAAGGGGCACATCGGCATCGAGTCCAACAAGCCCGAGGCGATGCGCCTCTTCGAGGAGGCCGTCGGGGATGACCCGGTGATCTCCGTTCGCCCGCTGCACGTCAAGTTTCCTCAGGGGGCCGAGCAACAGATAATCACCGCGATCGTGGGCCGAGAAGTCCCGAGCGGGGGCGGGCTGCCAAACGACGTCTCGTGCCTGGTGCACAACGTCGCCACTGCCCTGGCCATCCGTGACGCCGTGCGAATGAGGCGGCCGCTCATCGAGCGTCCGCTTACGCTCAGCGGGGACGGCGTCGAGAACGCGGGCAACTTCATAGAGCGCATCGGCACGAGCATTCAGACGCTGCTGGAGCGCCAGGGCGCGCTTGAGGACGCTAACCTGCTCCTTCTGGGCGGGCCGATGATGGGCGTCGCGCAGGCCCAGTTCGACGTGCCGGTCATCAAGGGCACCAGCGGCATCCTGCTGCTTCGCTGCGATGGCGTACCACCTCAGCGGGCGTGCATCCGTTGCGGGCGATGCGTCGAGCACTGTCCGCTGGGCCTCATGCCCGGCCAGCTCAGCATCGCGGCCGAAGGAATGAACTGGGACATGGCGCAGCGGCTCGGCATGATTGAGTGCAAGGAATGCGGCTGCTGCGCGTACGTGTGCCCGGCCAATCGGCGCATCGTGCACCTTATTCGGTTCGGCAAGGGCGAACTGGCCAAGCGGAAGAGAAAGCAGCAGCAGAAAACCTGACTGCGCTTCGCAAACGGGGAACAAGGGCCGCAATGGATCAGAAGCTTCTAATCGCATCTTCGCCCTTTCTGAGGGAAACCGACACGGTTCCAAGCGTCATGTGGAACGTCGTCGTTGCGCTGACGCCCGCAGTGATCATGGCCAACTATTTCTTCGGCAGTCAGGCGGCCTTTGTGATGGCACTGGCCGTCGCAAGCGCGCTGGCGGCCGAGCTGGCCTGCCTGTGGCTGCGGAAGAAGCCCTTGGCGCACGCCCTGGACGGTAGCGCGGCAGTGACCGGGTTGCTGCTCGCGATGCTGCTGCCGGCTTCGGCACCGTGGTACTGCCCGGTTGTCGGCTCGGCCTTTGCCGTAGCGATCGCGAAGCACTGTTTTGGCGGGCTGGGGCACAACGTCTGGAATCCGGCCCTGGCGGGCCGCATCTTTTTGCAGTTCTCATACCCGGTCAAGATCAGCCTCTCGCAATGGCCCGTGCCGCGTCTGCTCTTCGGGGGCGCCGAAACGTACGGCGTTGACGCACTCACGCAGCCCTCGCCCCTCTTCAAGGAAGCTGTGAGCGCCTATGATCCGCTCGACCTATTCCTCGGCAACGGAGTGACCGGCTGCCTCGGAGAGACCTGCAAGCTCGCCCTGCTGGTCGGCGGGCTCTACCTCATCGCGCGCCGCTGCGTGGACTGGCGCGTGCCGCTCATCTACATCGCCACGGTCTTCGCGCTCATCGCCGTGCTCCCTGCCTCAGAGCCGGCCGACCCGTC
>CAZHPE010000081.1:0-12560 GCA_964534775.1 uncultured candidatus Brocadiaceae bacterium | reverse complement strand
CGCGCGCGCGCCCCGCCGCCCAGAGGAGCGACTTTATGACAAACGACATGTAATACTCGTAGTGCAGTTCCACGGGATCTGCAACATTACCCAGCAGGCCATAGCCTCCACCCAGGCTCAGCTTGGCAATCCGACCTTTGCCATACTGATATAGGCTGGCCACTCGCTGATAGCCTTCATCGTCTCCCTCGCCCAGCCGGAAACCCGGAAGCTGTGCGAAGGGCGTGCCGGAAAGCAGGAACGGGGGCCCTTGCTCCAGGGGAGCCTTCGTAAGCTCCTGCTCGTAGCCGTCGCCGGCGGGGATGCCCGTGCAGACAAGCCCCGTTCCAGCGCCGATCATCTCTTTCAGTCGCACGGCCATCACCTCGTGGAACAGCCCCCCGTCGATCGGGCCGAGCAGCACCAGGTCGTAATCCTGCTCCGTGGCTTCGGCCAGCGCCGCGGCCACGTCCTGCCGGAGATGGCCCCTCACGTCCGGGAAGAACGGCTGTCCTGATGCCCCGGGGTAGACCGCCTTGTCCCAGTCCGGCTGGAAATCGCAGAATATCGCCGTTATGTCCATATCCGTGCGATGCGATATCTCCACGGTATCGCGCTGCCGGTTGCGCGGATGCACCGCCAGCACGCGCAGCCGCCCGCCGGGGTATCCTTTCCCCCACGCTATGCCGGACGATTCCAACTCCGTGTTCAGGCGATAGAAGACTTCCGGCATCTTCATCAGCCGGTTGCAGTTGGTCCACCAGCCGCCATTGACCCCGCGAACCACGGGCTCGGCCGGCTTCACCAAATCGTCCACGTCGCTCTGGCAGCACCAGCTCACGTCGCTAAGTATTTCCAAGCCCCTGCCGTCGGCAAAGCCCACTGCGCCGGCCACGAAGAGGCCCTTGCCCCGGGCCTTCACCAGGAACTTATTGTTTCCCTGCACCAGGTAAGGTCTCACGTCGTAGGTATCCAGGGTCTGCCAGCGATCGTCGGAGCCCACCTCCTTGCCGTTGATGAAGAGGGCGTACTTGCTGTCAGCGCTTACTCGAAGCACCGCGCTCTCGACCTTGCCGGCTATCCTGTAATCCCTGGTGAACGTGACTTCGCCGCCGACATCACCGGCCCGCCAGTAGCCAACATCCCTGTCCGACCAGATCCAGAAGGCCTTATCGAGCAGGTGCACCGCCCTCTCGGCGCCCTTCGCGTCGGCGCCCACCGTCAGGACCAGTGCCAGCACCAATGCCAGTAACACGCATCTTGCGGCTCTCATTCTCTGCACTCCTCTTTCCCAAGGTCGGACGGAGTCACGCTGTGGATTCATCTTTCCCGGATGGCACTCCCCTGCCGACACCCGGGCCGACCGGCCGAAGTGTACCTTGCCGCTCGAGTACCGTCAAGCCTGCATGGTTCCGTCCTCGTGCTCTCTATGCGGAGGGTCTCATCCGTGCCTGCCCCAGGGGATTATCCCGGGTGTGATTCCGGGATTGCGAATGCCGGAGCAGCAGCGAAACCTTGTAGGGAAGCTCGTGACGAGTTCTGCTCCGGGCGCTGCAATCCGTCAGGCCGAGATGCGAGAGGTTGCATACGGTCTGAACATTTGCAGGTCTTGAGAAGATACCCCCCGGCAGATGGTGCGCCCGCTCAACTCACGGTCGGAGGCATCCTCTCCGCTCAGGACCGATTGCCGACCCCCGCCGCCTGTTCCATCGGCTTCGCCTGCGAAGCTGGCACCCGCAGCGCGAACACACTCCCGCTGCCATCAGGGGTACGCAGCGTCACGCCCCCCCCATGTGCCTCGGCCACCCGCTTCACAATCGACAGACCCAACCCCGCCCCTTCTTCCGCTCCCTCGACCGCGTTCCGACCGCGAAAGAACCGGTCAAAGACCCGAGGCCGATCCTCCGCCGAAATCCCCGGCCCCGTATCCTCAACCTCGAACACAACGTGGTCGTCATCTCGCAGCGCCCTTACCCAAGTCCGCCCGCCCGCCGGCGTATAGCGCACGGCATTCGCAACCAGGTTCCGCAGCGCCAGCGAGAGCATATTGCGGTCTCCCTCAACGGGCGGCAGATCGACCGGCACACTAATCTCTAGCCGCTGCTCCTTCGACTCTACCTGGCCCGCGAACGCCTCGGCCACATCCTCAACAAGATACGCTGCGTCCAACGGCTCTGCCTTCAGCGAGCCCGCCATCGCGTCGATCCGCGAAAGCTCGAGCGTATTCGCAATGGTCTTCCGCAGGCGTTCCGCCTGGCGGACGATGACCTCAAGGAACTCCCTGCCCTGTCGGTCCCGCGGGGTGCTGGTATTCAGCAACGTCTCGGCTGTCGATGAGATCGCGGCCAGCGGCGTCCGAAGCTCGTGGGAAGCATTGGCCACCAGCTCGCGGCCCATGCTCTCGATGCGCCTAGCGCCCGTGATATCGTGGGCCACGAGCACGATGCCGTGGCCCTCAGCCAAGAGATTGTCCTCGGCAACTTGACTCACCACCACCGCGACCACCTGCTCACCCGCCTCGAAGCTTCCCAGTTCCGTCATGGCGAGCTGGCCCGTCTCCCGCGCCTCCCGCACGCAGTTCACCAACCGTGGGTCCGCTCCAAGCTCTTGAAGGGTTGCCCCGTTGCGCAGCCTGCCCGGCAGCGGCACCATTTCCTCGATTGCCCTGTTGAAAAGCTCCACCTTTCCGTCGGGCCCGAGCGCCAGCACCCCTTCGCTCATGTTCTCGACGATGGCCAGAATCTGGTTACGCTCGTCGGCCAGGGTCCTCACGCTGGTCGCAAGACTGGATCGCATGACGTTGATCGCATCTGCCAGGCGCCCGATCTCCCCGCGTCCGCGAACGCTCACCGGCGATTGGAAATCGCCCGCCGCGATATTCTCCGCCACCCGCGTCATCTGCGACAGAGGCCGGGCGATGCCGTGCGAGAGCATGAACCCGATCCCGACCGCCAGGCCACCCGCGCCGACCGCGCCGGCAACGAGCAGCAGGTGCACGGTGCGCAACTGCTCGTACATGGGGTCCAGGGGCAGCGCAAGGCGCATCACTGCAGAATAGGGCAGGCCGGGCCGGACGGGTGCGTTCAGGATCACGGTGCGCGCTAGCGGGGCTGCCCCGCCCTCCTCCCCGCTCACGCCCGAGCGGATTATGTCGACGCATTCCGGGTTGGCTTCTTCAATACACAGCGCGCCGATCGACTCTCCCAGCGTCTCGCCGCCCGGTGACAGAACTGTAACCCGTCCCTCGAACCTTGCGTTCAACCGCGCGCACAAGGCGTCCAACTGAGGGCGGTCCTCACCTTCGATCGCCGTCGTCAATCCGGCCCCGAGGCGGGTCACCTGTTCCTCGAAAGCGGAGGCCGCGTTCGCCACATAGTCCCGCTGAAAGACAAAGTGCAGAGGAAACCCCACAAGCAACACGCAAGCGCAGACCACCGCCAAGTAGGCGATCAACACCCTGAAGAAAATCCGGTGACGCATTCCCTGGCTATGCCTCCGCAAACTTGTATCCGACGCCCCAAACCGTCACGATCCGCCTCCCCGCTTTTCCAAGCTTCTTGCGGATCGTCCGCACGTGTGCGTCAATCGTACGCTCCTGCACTGAATCGCCGATGCCCAGCGCCTCGCACAATTGCCACCTAGTGAACACTCGTCCCGGGCACCTCGCCAGATGCGCGACGATGGCGAACTCCGAAGGCGTGAGGTCGATCCTCTCCCCGTCCGCGGTGACCTCGTACCGAGACGGATCAATCGTCACCTCTCCGCTGACCAGGGTCTGCTCATCATCGGTCGGTTCGCCGCGGCGGCAGGCCGCGCTCACGCGCGCCAGCAGTTCGCGAATCCGAAACGGCTTGACCACGTAATCGTCCGCGCCCAGGTTCAGCCCGAGTACGATATCGTCCTCGGACCCCAGCGCGCTCACTATTATGACGCCAACCTTCGCTGTCTCCGGCCTAGCCTTAAGTTCCCGCAACACGTTGAGTCCGCTGATCCCCGGAAGCATCAGGTCCAGGAGGACAAGATCAGGCGGGCGCTCACGCGCCATCGCCAGCGCGTCGTCTCCGCGCTTGGCAACAAGCACGTCATACCCCTCCTGTGCGAGGTTATACTCCAGCACCCGCGCCATATCGGCCTCATCCTCGGCCACCAGCAAAGTCGATTTCGCCATGATCGCCTGTCAGAAACCGTTTCTCAGAATACGGCCGCGTCGTGATCAACGAACGCTTTCCCAGCGCACCTCCATCCTACCCCCGCCGAGGGGCAGATTCAAGCTGCTCATGCGGCGAAAGTCCCGGTCCTTCCGTCCCAGGCCGAGTCGCCTCCCCCTCCTCGATTCGCTCTCATAGCCGGCCCCGCACGCGACAAGACCCCGTGCACGCAGCAAACCGGTGAGGCCTGCGCTGTTTAGCAGACAGAGCGTCAGGGAAGCTGCTTCAGAACGCGCGTCGCCTTGGCAGCATCGTCCGAGCTGTCCATCGCCAGGCGCCACCCCGACCGTTGCGCCGCGTCGCAACTTCGTCTATCATAGGCGGATACTTACCCTTTCGCCCCTCAGGAACTGGCGTCGGCGCAGTCGCCCGCAGGCGTCGCCCTGCCTAAGGAGCCGGGGGGCGCCACCTTCACGAGCGGGATCCCTGCATGACCGGTGTAGACAGAATACGCAACCTGGCGATCATCGCGCACGTGGACCACGGCAAGACGACCCTGATCGACTCGATCTTCCGGGCCGCGCATGTGTTCCGCGACAATGAGCATGTCGACGAGCGCGTGATGGACAACTACGAGCTCGAGCGCGAGCGGGGCATCACCATCCGCGCCAAGCACTGCACCGTCACGTGGAACAACCATCTCATCAACATCGTCGACACGCCGGGACACGCCGACTTCTCCGGAGAGGTCGAGCGCGTCATGTCCATGGTGGACTCGTGCCTGCTGCTTGTGGACGCCGGCGAGGGACCGATGCCCCAGACGCGTTACGTGCTGATGCGCGCCCTGCGCCTGGGCCTACACCCCATCGTCGTCATCAACAAGGTGGACCGGGCCAACGCGGAGCCGGAACTGGCCCTGGAGAAGACGTTCGACCTGTTCATCGAACTGGGCGCGGACGACAGTCAGGCCGACTTCGCCGTGCTCTACGCCTCGGCGCTGGACGGCTGGGTCGTGCGCGAGCTGGACGGGGAACCGCGCACGGGCATGGATGCCCTGTTCGAGACCATCTTGGAACACGCCCCGCCGCCGCAGATCGATCGGGTCGCGCCATTCCGCATGCAAGTGAGCACGCTGGCGTGGAGCGACTACCTCGGCCCGATAGGCTGTGGGCGCGTGCTCTCCGGCAGCCTGAAGATGGGGGATGACCTTGTGCGAACCGTGACGCGGTGGCGCAGGCCCGGCCGCCCCAACGCGGGATGGGACGTGGTCTCGTCCACGCCCGAGCGCGTCCTGCACGCGTGGGTCACGCGCGGACTGAAGCGGGTGCCGACGGACGAGATAAGCGCGGGTGACATCGTGTGGATTGCCGGCCCGGAGCAGATCGGCATCGGGGACACCTTATCCGCGCCGGAGTTGGAGTCGCCGGCCGTCATGCCGCTGGAGATCGAGGAGCCGACCGTCTCCATGTTCTTCCTGGTCAACAACGGGCCGTTCGCCGGCGAGGAAGGCACGGTGATGATGATGCGCCAGGTCCGGGATCGGCTTGAGCGCGAGTTGCGCACGAACGTCGCCCTGCGGGTTGAGGACGTCGGCCGACGCGACGGGCTGAAGGTCTCCGGTCGCGGCGAGCTGCATCTGGGCATCCTTATCGAGGAGATGCGCCGCGAGGGGCTGGAACTGTGCGTGTCGCGCCCGGAAATCATAGCACGCGTGGACGAGGAAGGCCGCAAGCTCGAGCCGATGGAGCAGCTCGTGGTCGACGTGCCGACGGAGTTCCAGGGAGTCGTCATCGAGAAGATGGCGCGCCGCAAGGGCGTGATGCAGCACGTGGAGAACCCGGCCACGGGGCTGGTGCGCATGGAGTTCGAGGTTCCCACGCGCGGGCTGATCGGATACCGCAGCGAGTTCCTGACGGACACCCGTGGGCTAGGCATCATGGCGAGCCGGTTCACGGGCTACGGGCCATGGCGGGGCGACATCCCGTCGCGCACGCGCGGTTCCCTGATCAGCCTGGAGACCGGGCCAGCAACGGGCTACCGGTTGGAGAAGCTCCAGGAGCGCGCAGTCATGTTCGTCGACCCCGCCGAGCGCGTTTACGCCGGCCAGATCGTCGGCGAGAACTCGCGCGCCGGCGACATGACCTGCAACCCCACCAAGCGCAAGGCCCAGACCAACCACCGCGCCGCCGCAAAGGACCAAGCCATCATGCTGGACGTGCCGCGCAAGATGACGTTGGATCAGGCCCTGGAATGGATCGCGGACGACGAGCTGGTCGAGGTTACGCCGAAGTCCGTCCGCCTGCGCAAGGCCGCGCTCTGCGCCCAGCAGCGCAAGCAGGACCGCCGCGAGCTTGCCCCGAAGGTTTGAGCGCGCCGACGCTCCACTGGCCGGACACCAGGACACCATGTCGCGATACGCGCCGATCGGGCCGCACTTGCCCTGACGCAGGCGTGTGTAAGCAATTCTGCTGCCTCTGGCGCTGGCAGGGTGCTGTATCAAGGTCGAGAACGTGTTGACAAACCCCCGCCTTAGGTTTAGTCTCACACTCCGGCGGGGCAAATCCCTCCGGTGGGAAGTATCGGCTGCATGTGGGCCAACCGGCCACCGTTTCGGGCTGCAGTGGCGCCATTCAGAAGAACCTCAGCTGAGTTAGTGACAGGGAGCGTTACGATGAGCGCTGCGGTGCGGGAAGGCGAAATCGTGGAAATCGGCTCTGATCGTGAACTGTTCGTCGACGGGTATCTGATCGACCGCCTGGAGGGGGTGGGGCTGAAGTTGCACCATCCCAGGCCGGCAGGCGTGGCCGTGCGCTATGACGAGACGTGGGAGAATAACATTGGGTTCTACACCACGATTCTGAAGGACGGCGACACGTACCGCATGTATTACCGCGGCGCGTCGTGGGGCGGTCCTCCTGCGACCTGCTACGCCGAAAGCCCTGACGGCATCCATTGGACCAAACCGAACCTGGGCCTGGTCGAGATACAGGGGTCGACCGAAAACGGCGTGATACTGGAGCGCGGGCGGCAGTTCACGCCATTCATTGACGCACGCCCCGGCGTCCCGGCCGCCGAGCGCTACAAGGCGAATGGTCTGGAGGGTGGTCTGAAGGGTGACACCCTCATTGCTTACGTGTCCGCCGACGGGGTCCGCTGGCGCAAGCTGCGGGAGGAGCCGATCCTGCGGGCGGAGCTGAACAACAATTTCGATACGCAGAACGTGATATTCTGGTCGCAGGTGGAAGGCTGCTACGTCCTGTACGCTCGTCACAGCGAAGGTGGCCGGCGGAGTACGTCGCGGGCCACTTCGCACGATTTCGTGAACTGGTCGCCGCAAACGCTCATGACGTATAGCGACACTGACAGCGCCATCCCCGCGCAGCACCTCTACACGAATCAGACGCTCCCTTTCTTCCGTGCGCCGCAGATATACATCTCACTGCCGGGCCGAATTCACTTCCGACGCCGCCTGGCGCTGGGGCGCGGTCAAGTAGAGTTCTTCCAGCGCAGCGTGGGGCGAACCGGCGGTGCTGGCGACGTTTCCGACGGTGTGTTCATGACGACGCGGGCTGGCACCACGCGATACGATTTCACGTTCCGCGAGAGCTTCATCAGGCCGGGGATCGGACTCGGCCGCTGGACGTCCCGGACCAACTACCCCTCCCTGGGCGTCGTGCCGACCGGGCCGAATGAAATGTCCCGCTACGTCCAGCGCGACTACGGGCAGGCCACCGCCCACCTGGAGCGGATGACGCTGCGCACGGACGGTTTCGCCTCGGTTCATGCGTCCTATGAAGGCGGGCAGATGGTGACGAAGCCTCTCACGTTTGAAGGCGCCGAACTGGAGATCAACTACGCGACCAGTGCGGCCGGCAGCGTCCGGGTTGAGGTACAGGACGCCGATGGCGTGCCGCTGCCCGGCTACAGCCTGGACGAATGCCCGAACATCATCGGCGATGAGATCGCCCACGGCGTGGCCTGGGGCGATCCGCCGCCGCCACTGAGCAGTGGCACCGATGCGAAGACTTTGGAGCAGGAAAGCGGCCTGAGCCTTGAGGCACAGGTGCATGTATGGGAAGGCCGCAAGGACGTTAGCAAGCTCGCCGGCCGGCCGATTCGGCTGCGCTTCGTGCTCAAAGATGCCGATCTATACTCTTTCCGGTTTGCCTGAGCAGCCGCGGCACACATTCCCGGGCACCGGATGCGATTCCACACCTGCACACCGTCCCCGCCAAAAACGTCGCCCTGTATAGGCGTGTCCAAGGATGTGCCTGCGGAGGGGATTTGCTTTGGCGGCGGGCTAACTACCCTTGCGCCGTTTCCTGCGCTCTTCGACGATATCTTCGGCGATGGCCAAGGGCACGCGCTCGTAGTGTTCGAAGTGCATGGTAAACGCGGCGCGGCCCTGAGTGGTGTTGCGCAGTTCGCTGATATAGCCGAAGAGGTTGGCCAGGGGGCATATGGCCTCGACGACTTGGGCGTTCCCCTCCCGTTGGATGTCGATGATGCGGCCGCGCTTGGAGCAGAGCCCGCCGGTAATGCCGCCACCGAATTCTTCGGGAGTGGTCACGTTGACGCTCATGACCGGCTCGAGCAGTGCCGGGTAGGCGCCACGGAAGGCGCGCTTGAAAGCCATCGACGCGCAGGTGCGGAAGGTCCTTTCCGAACTGTCGACCTCGTGATGGGTGCCATCGGTGAGGCTCACGCGCAGGTCGACGACGGGGAAGCCGGCCCACGGCCCTTCCTGCATGGCGTCAATGATGCCCTTTTCCACGGCGGGTATGTACTCCCGAGGGATGTTGCCTCCCCTGATTTCGTTGATGAACTCAAAGCCCTGACCCGGGTCGAGAGGTTCCACGGAGAACTCGACATGGGCATACTGACCCCGGCCACCGGTCTGTTTCTTGTACCGCTCGACGACTTCGATGCGGCGCGTGATGGTCTCGCGATAGGCCACCTGCGGCTCGCCCACCGCGACGGAGACGTCGAATTCGCGCTTGAGCCGGTCGACGATGATCTCTAGGTGCAACTCGCCCATGCCGGAGATGATGGTGTCCTCGGTCTCGGCCTCGACTTCCACGACGAAGGTGGGATCTTCCTCGGCCAGCTTGACCAGGGCATTCTGCATCTTGTCCCGGTCGGCCCGGCTTTCCGGGTGAGCGGCCACGCTGATGACTGGCGCGGGAAACTCGATGGCCTCGAGAACGATGGGGTTGTCCTGGCAGCAGATCGTGTCACCGGTAACCGTATTGGACAGGCCGATCACCGCACCGATCTCGCCGCAGTAGAGCGCGTCGACCGCTTCCCGGCGATTGGCGTGCATCTTCAAGAGCCGTCCCACGCGCTGGCGCTTCTTCTGATTGCTGTTGTAGACGTATGAGCCCTCTTCGAGGGTGCCGGAGTAGACGCGCACATAGACCAGCTTGCCCGTGTGCTTGTCGGTGACCACCTTGAAGGCCAGCGCCGCCAGGCGGCCGTCATCCTTCGGAATCCGCTCGATGGGCTTGCCCTCCAGACACGATCCGATAACCGGCGGCAGATCGATAGGGCTGGGCAGATAGTCGACCACCGCGTCGAGCAAGCGCTGCACGCCCTTGTTCTTGAAGGCGCTGCCGCAGAGCACGGGGTAGATCAGGCGCGTATGGGTGGCCGTGCGAATGACCGCGCGAATCTCATCCTCGGTGATGGGCTCGTCGGCGCAGAATTTCTCCAGGAGCGCGTCGTCCACCTCGGCGCACTTCTCGAAGAGGTTGCGGCGCCATTCGGCGACTTCCTCGACCATCCCCTGCGGGACGGGTTCCTCATGGAACGTCGTGCCCTGATCGGCCTCGTCGTAATAGACCGCGCAGTTCTTGACCAGGTCGACAATACCCGTGAACTCGTCCCCCTCGGTGATCGGCAGGGAGATAGGCACGGCGTTGGCCCCGAGCTTCCTCTGAAGCTGCTCGAGTACGCGGAAGAAGTCCGCCCCGATGCGATCCATCTTATTCACGAAGGCGATCCGCGGCACATCGTACTTCTCCGCCTGGCGCCAGACCGTTTCCGACTGGGGCTCGACGCCGCCCACGGCGCAGAAGAGGCCAATCACACCGTCGAGCACACGCAGGCTGCGCTCAACTTCCACCGTGAAGTCCACGTGGCCGGGGGTGTCGATAACATTTATCTGGTGGTCGCGCCAGGTGCAGGTCGTGGCGGCCGAGGTGATGGTGATCCCGCGTTCCCGCTCCTGATCCATCCAGTCCATAATGGCCTCGCCCTTATGCACCTCGCCGATCCTGTGCGATCGTCCGGTGTAGAACAGGATGCGTTCCGTGCACGTAGTCTTTCCGGCATCGATATGGGCCATGATGCCAATGTTGCGCAGCCGATCCATCGGGACGTTGCGGGCCATGAACGTGTTCCTTATGTGGTTGTCTATATCAGGTAATCACAGCACAACGAACGGGAAGAAGGCGCCTGCGCTCTAAACGTTCCATAACTCTTCTGATCGCTGGATCACTCAACTGCGCTTGGCAGCCACTGCAGAATCTATTGCACAATCCCTCTTGCCTGTAAGCTGCCGGGCCGTCGCACGTCCGCAAGCCCCACCTGAGCTGACGCGCTATGGTGTTGGCGTGACTGATCGGTGAGAGCACGCGCAAGTGCCCGCCCAACTCCACGGAGAGCACAGCTACTTGCGCATTCGGCACCGAAGCGGAGGGAGCCTAAGGGGCGGAGTGAAATAGGCAGCATGCTCACTGAAACCAGAACCCCGCCATAGGGCGGCACTGCTATCCTCGCCTCACAGGGCTACGACGCAACCCCCGGACTGCTACCCACGACAAGAAGTGCTGTTCCGCACCTGCGCTTGCGAGACAGCCAAAGAGCACATCACTCAGTGCGCACTGTATAGCATTGTAGCCGCCCAGCCCGTCTCCTGCAAGGGAAAACACGCCCCCACACACACCAACCCATGCCCCGAGAATCGACCCAGAAGTTATGCGTTGGCACAAGAGAAGCGGGAAGGGCTCAAGGTTCGGCCTGGTAGAGCTTGAAAAGGGCTTGGGTACCGTCGTTCTCGCATCCGGCGGCGGCCAGCTTTTCATACATTTTCCTCGCAAGCGCAAGCCCCGGCAGGTCCAGCCCCATCGATTCGGCCGACTCCACGGCAATCTTCATGTCCTTGATGAAGTGCTTGACGTAGAAACCAGGGACGAAGTCCCCCTTCAGCATGCGCGGGGTCAGGTTGCTCAACGACCAGCTCCCCGCGGCGCCGCTTTCGATGCTCTGGAGCACGGTGGCTGGGTCAAGCCCGGACTTGCCGGCGTAAGCCATTGCTTCGCAGACGCCCAACATCCCGGAGGCGATCGCCACCTGATTGCACATCTTGGCATGCTGTCCCGCGCCCGCCGGGCCCTGCAGCAGGATGTTGCGACCCATCAGCTCAAAGATCGGCTTCACCCGCTCAAACGCCCTCGGCTCTCCCCCCACCATAATGGAAAGCCTGCCCCCTCGCGCTCCGGTATCCCCTCCGGAGACGGGCGCGTCGAGGGCCTGAACGTCCTTCGCCCGTGCGCCTTCGCTAATGCGACGAGCCAGGGCCGGGCTGGACGTCGTCATGTCGACCACCACGGACCCGAATCGCGCGTGGGCGAGGATCCCGTGCTCTCCAAAGTAGACCTCCTCCACGTCCTCGGGGAAGCCCACGATAGTAATGATAACATCAGAAACCGCGGCCACATCCCCGGCCGAGTCATGCCATTGCGCCCCCTGCTCGACCAGCTCCCTCGTCTTCGATTTGGTCCTGTTGTACACATTCAGCGGAAACCCGGCACGCAGCAGATGCATGGCCATGCTCCTGCCCATGACCCCCGCGCCGATAAAGCCCACAACTTCCTTGCCATCGGGTTCTTTCACCACGACTCCCCTCGATACTCTCATCACGATTCCTCGCCATGCTCCCTCAATGTGGAGCTACTAGTGTTCCAATTACGAGCGGAACTGTGGCGGCGCGCCATGGCGTGCCACTACCTTTGCATGCAAGACCGCAAGCTCAATAAGAGCCGCGCCAACCCGCTACCAGATGATCTCCTTCACTTCGGGGACGAAGCGGGTCGTCCTGACAGTCTTCCCGGTCGGCTGGTCCTCATACAGTGGATACGCGACGCCCTTGGGATCGATGGAGACGACGTTCGAGCCGCGCAGGACCAGCTTGTACGGCTTCTGCACGATCATGCGATGGACAACGCGCTCGGGCAGCGGGAACCGTAGGGTGACACAGTCGCTGGGCCGAAGCCAGCGCAGCTTCACTAGGCTCCCCTCAACCACTACGCCGCGCTTCTCCTCCCCCACGCTTACCTGCACGTCCTGCGCCCTGCACCACTCCGGCATCCGCACCGCCACCTGCTCGGCGTCCTTGATGTGGAGGACAACCTTGCCTTCCGCCGGCAGGTA
>CAZHPE010000080.1:10726-12640 GCA_964534775.1 uncultured candidatus Brocadiaceae bacterium | reverse complement strand
GAAGACAAAGCCGACGCCGCCTGAACCTCCATACACAACATTTGACAATAGCTCGATTCAGAGCACGACCTTGTTGAGGGCATACTCGATTATGCCCTCGGCGCCGGCACGCTTGAGCTTGGGGATGAGGCCGCGCGCGATCTTTTCATCCAGCACGGTCTCGATGGCGTAGCCAGCCTCACCGGCGAGTGAGTTGACGGTGGGGTTGCGCAGGGCGGGCAGCAGGCTCAGGACCTTCTGGAGGCAGTCTGTCTGCACGTTCATCTTCAGCCCAACCATGTTCTGCGCAACCATGACGCCCTGGAAGAGCGTGGCGAGGTTCTCGATCTTCGTGCGCTTCCAGTCCTCCTGCCAGGCCTCTTTGCAGGCGATCAGGACTGTGCTGCTCTGCATGACGATGTCGACGATGCGCAGCCGGTTTGCCTGGAGGCTCCGGCCGGTCTCGGTCAACTCGACTATGGCGTCCACCAGATCGGGCACCTTGGTTTCCGTTGCGCCGTGGCTGAACTCGATCTCTGCCTCGATGCCGCGCTGGGCCAGGAACTTGCGCGTCACGTTGACCAGCTCGGTGCTGATGCGCTTGCCGGCGAGGTCCCCGACTTCCTGTATCTCAGACCCCTCGTCCACGGCGATTACCCAGCGCACGGGAACGAGCTCCTGCTTGGCGTAGACAAGCTCTGCCACGTGCACGACGTTGCTCTCGTTCTCGGCGACCCAGTCCGCGCCGGTCAGGCCGGCGTCGATGATCCCGCGTTCGACGAAGCGCGACATATCCTGCGGCCGGATGAGGCGGCAGGCAAGCTCCTCGTCATCGATGGCGGGGTAGTAGGAACGCGTCCGCACGTCCACCCGAAAGCCGGCCTTCCCCATCATATCGATGGTGGACTGCTGCAGGCTCCCTTTGGGAATGCCAAGGTTCAGCTTGTTCATTCGATTCCGAATCCTCACGTTGCGGCGCTCAGAGGCCTTCCTTGGCGCACATGGACTTCGTCAGGCACTGGCTGCACTGTGCCTTATCGTGCCGGCAGGTGCTCTTGGCCTCATCGCTGAAGAACATCACCAGGCCGGCATACAGTTCCGGGCCCCAGCAACCCGCCAGCGCTTTCTGGTTAGCCCGGGTCGCTCGCTCGCTCGGGATGAGACCCAGCCGGTAGCACATGCGCGCCGCTTCCTCGCTCAGCGGCAGCACCTCCACCTCGAGGCTCAACAGCAGCACCTCGTCGGCCACATCGCGCCCGATTCCGGGCAGACTCTGCAGGAAGGTGCGCGCCTGTGTGTTCGTCAGCTCCCGCAGGAACTCCAGGGCCACCGTGTTGTGCGTCTCAAAGACGCTCTGGAGCACCCCCAGGACGCTCTGGGCAGCAGGCCCCGCCCATTCGGCCCCGGACATCGTCCCGGCGACCTCGGCCTGCTGACTCACCCGGACCTCGTTCCAGTCCACGAACTCACGCTGCAAACCCCGCAACGCGCGGGTCGCCCGGCGCACGCTCGTATGGCGCCACAGGATGCCCAGGACCAATTGGTCCAGCAGCGGCCTGACCTTGCGCCGCTTGAGCTCCCCGTACCTTGCCTTCACGCGCGCTGCCAGCTTCTTGCCCAACTCACGGCGTTTTCTCGATGCGAGCACTTTCGGAATCGCCTCCCACGGTGCCCTCGGAGGGGCCGCCGTCGGCGTGCGTGCTCTCGACCCGGTCCCTGCTAACCTGGTCGAGAATTCTGTCTATGCGCAGGGCCTCGGTGAGTTCACTGTCCTCGACAAACTCAAGCACCGGCGTCCAGCGAAGCTTTATCCGTTTGGCAATAAGTGCCTGGATGTGCCCCCGGGCGTGGGTGAGCGCCGCAAGGGTCTGTTTCACGTCCGCTTCCTCGCCCCGCACGGTCACGTAGACCCTCGCCGAGCGATAGTCCCCGGTC
>CAZHPE010000080.1:0-10716 GCA_964534775.1 uncultured candidatus Brocadiaceae bacterium | reverse complement strand
ACCCGCGTGAGTGTGACGAACCCGGTCCGGGGGTCGCTGAGCTCATGCAGGATAATGCTGCTGATCTCCCGCCTCAGAAGCTCCGCAATCTCTTTCTGCTTCCTCGTTGCCACCTCTTGCCTCTACGGATGGAGCAGTTCGATTCTGTGATCGGCAAGCTCCGCGTCGCGACACGCGCGCACCAAGCCCAGGGCCTGTTCGAGCGCCCCGCTCACGTACCGGCTGTCCGGCGAGACCTGCACCACCGCCAGCACTGCGCTCTGTCGCAGCTCCTGCGCGTCCACCTCCGCCACGCTGACGTTGAACTTGCCCCGCAGCCGATCCTTCAGGCTGCTGACGACACGCCGCTTGTCCTTGAGGGATCGCGACTGGCGCAGAACAAGCCTGACTTCGAGGATTCCTATTACCACGGTGATGCCGGGTCAAGAATTGCGCGAGAGAACTCGCGGGCAGGGATATGCCTTCGGCCTCAGGAAAGCACCCGCTTCACTTCCCTTACGGTGAAGCACTGAATGGAGTCGCCGACTTGGATGTCGTTGTAGCCCTCCAGCCTGATGCCGCACTCGTAACCGCTTTCGACCTCCCGCTGGTCGTTCTTCTCCCTGCGCAGGGTGGCGATTGTGCCCTCGTGGACCACCACGCCATCGCGCACCAGGCGCACCCGCGCGCCGCGACGCATAAGCCCGTCGCGCACGTAGCACCCGGCAATCGTGCCGATCCGGCTGATCTTGAACGTCTGCCGCACCTCCACATCGCCGAGTTTCTCTTCCCTGAACTCCGGCTCCAGCAGGCCCTCCAGCGCGTCTCTGACCTCTTGGATCGCCTCGTAGATGACCCTGTAGTAGCGCACCTCCACGCCCGTGTCGTTGACCAACCTTTCGGCGCGGGTCTCCGTGCCCACGCGGAACGCCAAGATCACCGCGTCCGAGGCGTCCGCCAGCAACACATCGCTGGTATTCACACTCCCGACTCCCTCGTGCAGGACCTTTACGCTGACCTCCTCGGTCCCCGCACGCTTGAGACTGTTGATCAGCGGCTCCAGCGACCCCTTCACATCGGCCTTGATCACCACGCGGAGCTGCTTCTCCCGGCCAGCCGCGAGGCTCTCATAGAGGTTCTCCAGGGTCACGTGGGCCCGGCGCTGGAGCCTCTCCTGCTGCTCCTGACCAGTGCGCCGCTGCGCGATGTCACGGGCGGTTTCCGGGTCCTCGACCACCACGAAGGCATCCCCGGCCGCCGGCAAGCGGTCCAGGCCGCTGATGGCCACCGCGCTCGATGGACCGGCCTCGGGGAGTTCCTCTCCTTGCTCGTTGATCAGGCTGCGAATCCGCCCCCACGCAGGGCCGCACACAATCGTGTCGCCGGGCCTCAGAATGCCGTTGCGCACTATAGCGCTGGCCACTACGCCCAGTCCCTGCACGACGCGCGCCTCGAGCACCGCCCCTGAGCCGCGCGCGGCCGGGTTGGCCTTTAGCTCGTGCAGCTCGGCCTCCAACACAATCCGCTCCAGCAGCTCCTCGATGCCCTCTCCCTTAAGGGCGCTGATCTGCACGCATCCCACCTCGCCGCCCCACTCCTCCGGGTTCAGCTCCTGGCCGGCAAGTTGCTGCATCACACGCATGGGGTTCGCGTCGGGCTTGTCGACCTTGTTCAGGGCCACCACGATCGGCACCCCCGCCGCGCGCGCGTGGCTTATCGCCTCCTCGGTCTGAGGCATCACGCCATCATCGGCCGCCACAACCAGCACCACGATGTCGGTGATCTGGGCGCCGTGAGCGCGCATTGCAGTGAACGCCTCATGGCCGGGCGTATCGATGAAAGTCAACCGGTGTCCGCCGCGCTCTATCTGCCAGGCGCCCAGATCCTGCGTTATGCCGCCGTCCTCGGTGCCGGCGACCTCGGTGTGGCGGATCCGGTCCAGGATGCTCGTCTTGCCGTGGTCGACATGGCCAAGGAGCGCGATGATCGGCTGGCGCGGCTGAAGGTCCTCCGGGTTGTCCTGGGGAATCAGATCCAGAAGCATCTCGTCGGCGGTCTTCGGCGCCTTGAAGGTGATCTCCACCCCATAGGCCAGCCCGATCAGTTCGGCCGGCTCCGCCTCCAGCACCTCGTTGATGCAGACCCTGATCTGCTGCTCGGTCATGAGGCGGCGGATAATGACGCTGGCACTCACGCCGAGCCGTTCGGACAGGTCGCGGACCGTCACGGGCGGGGTCAGCTCGATGCTGGTTTCCCGCTTCGTGACGACGGGCTTCTTGCGGGGTTCCTTGAAGATGACCGTTCGGGTGCTGCGAGGGGCACTGTCGGCCGGGGGGGCCTTGCGGCCGGGGCGGCCCTGGCGCCTCCTCGGGCGGCTCGGCTCTATAGGGGCACCGGGGGCATCCGTCGCACTACCAGCCCCATCCCCAGCAACCGCTTCCACCACCTCCTGCTGACGGGCGGCGCGACGCGCCTCGGCCCACACGTCCCGTGCTCGCGTGCCCGCAACCACGGACCGGCCGCCCTTGCCCTTGCCCGGCCCCGGCTTCGCTCCACCGGCAGCAGACGGGGCCTTGACCGGCTTGGATCTTGGCTTCTCCTCGGCTGCGGGCTTCTTCTGGACCGCGGCCACCTCCGGCTTCTCAGCTTTGGGAGGTTTCTCGACCGCGGGCACTTTCTTCTCTGGAGGCGGCACCGGTGGACGGTAGAGGCGGATGGCGGCCTTGCGGATCTCCTCTGCCACCTCAACATCGACAGCATTGGAGTGATGGGTGATCTTGCTGAAGCCGGCTCGTCGGCAAATGCTCATCAGATCCCGGCTCGGAATGCCGGTCCGCTTCGCAATTTCGTATATTTTGACCTTCTCGGCCATACAGCCACACTACTCCATCGGCGAATGCTCTTCGGGCACACTATCGGGTTCCTCGGCGGCCACCGCCTCCGGCTCCTCAGCAGCAACTACCTCCTGCTCCTCGGTGGCCGCTACTTCTTGCTCCTCGGCAGCCGCCACCTCTTGCTCATCCGGCTCGGCCTCATCCTCCGGTTCGGCCTCCGGCGGCTGCATATCAATGTCCCAGCCTGTCAGCTTCACCGCTAGTCGAACGTTCTGGCCCTTGCGCCCTATGGCCAGGGCCAACTGGTCCTCCGGCACCGTGACGATGGCACGCCGAAAGGTCTCGCTCTCTTCCAGAGTCATCTGGAGGATCTCGGCGGGCTTCAAGGAGTCGGCGATAAGGACCTCGGGCGCCTCACGCCACGGGATAATGTCGATCTTCTCACCGTTCAGCTCATCGATGATGCTCTTGATCCGGGTCCCACGCACGCCGACGCAGGCCCCGATACAATCCACGTGGGCCTCCAGACTCTCCATGGCAACCTTGGTGCGCTGGCCCGGCTCGCGGGCCATCTTGCGGATAACCACCACCCCTTCGGCCACCTCGGGCACCTCCAGCTCGAACAGGCGCCTGATAAAATCCGTATGGGTGCGCGAAAGCACTATCCGGGCCTGATCGTTCACCTTGCGCACGTCCAGGATTATAGCCCTAAGCCGCTCGCCCGGCTGGTAGTGTTCGCCTGGAATCTGCTCCGAGCGCGGCATGATGCCTTCCGTCTTTTCCAGGTTGCAGATGATGGCGCCGCCCTCGTAGCGCTGAACCGACCCCGTCACCAGCAAGCCCTTCTGGTCGATGTACTCCTGATAGATTATCTCGCCTTCGGCCTCCCGAATGCGCTGAATGATCACCTGCTTGGCAGTCTGGGCGGCAATGCGACCCAACATCTCGGGTTCGACGCGCTGCCCCTGGACATCGGCCATAACCTCGCCCGTCTCGCGGTCGATATCGACAGCCACATCCTCCTCGGCACCGAAGTGCTTTTGGGCCGCCGATTCAAGGGCGCTCTCGATGGCTTGAAAGATAATCTCCTTGTCGATGGCTTTGTTTCTATGGAGACTATCCACCAGCCTCAGTATCTCATTGCCTCTCATGCGGCCTACCTGCGACAAAAAATAAGGGGCACTTAACCCCAGTGGTCCTCACATCGGCGGCACACCACGTTTGCACGAAACGCAACCGCACTCGGTACACTACCACTCCTCCTTCGCATCCCAGGGATTTAAGATGCGAAGACGCCAGTTCGCCATTGTATCGACGCCCCTCCGCCTTGTCAAGCCAAACATCGTGCCGAGCCACCGGTGCGGGCCCCGACCAGAGACATCGACCCGACCTTCATCGGGCGGCGTAACTCGTTCAGGCAAACGGGATTGCGCCTCCCATCAGCACCTGCTTTGACACCGTCCTGGGCGCTGTGTTAGCCTATGCGGCGGCATCGGCTCCACTCCCCAGCTTGTAGCGGATCTATATGAAAACCGACCCCTTGGAACTTCCACATCAACTCGTGGCGACCGTGCGCGGGATGCTGGCCGAGGAGGCTGCGCGCCAACTCGTCCGCGATGCGCTCCGAGAGCTCGTCGACATCAACTCGGTCTCTGGGCCTGACCTGGCCCAGACGGCAGCACGCGAGCAGGCGGCGCTCCAGGCGATTGAAGACAGGGCGATTGGCGCGCTCGGGAGCGACTGCATGTTGCGGCGCGTTCCGATCCTTCTGGAGATTGACAGGCTCCAGGAGTACACGCTCCCCGCCTATGCCCGGCGGGCCGACGGCTCGCTCCCGCCCTCCGGCGAAGTATACGCCGGCCGCTACAACCTGCTGGTCGCGATGCCGGGCGCCGGCGCTCAAGGCGAAGGCATAGCCTTCAACGCCCACGTGGACGTCGTGGCGCCTTACCTCCTCTTCCGGGAGGACCGGGGCCGACTCTCAGGCAGGGGCACGGTCGACGACAAGGGCCAGTGCGTCGCGATGCTCGCCGCCGCGACTGTGCTGGGCCGGCTGAGGGGCGGGATTGGCGTCGTGCCCCCCAGGGACGTGAGCTTTCAGTTCGTCATCGACGAAGAGATCGGCGGCAACGGTTCGCTCTCGCTCGCCGCGGACCGGGGCCTGGGGTGCGGATGCGTATGCGTGTGCGAGGCCACCGACCTGAACGTTCACCCCGCCAACCGCGGCGCCACGTGGTATCGGATCGAGATTGAGACAGCGCCCGAGGGCGGGCCGAACGCGGCGCTCGTCGGGGCGTACGTGCTGCTGGAACTGAGGGCCGAGGGCGACCGAATCAAGGCCGAAAGCGAGCACCCCCTCTTCCCCGACCGCCCGGTGCAGACGTGCAACGGCGTGGTCGGAGGATGGGGCCCGCACCCGTCGCGGGTCTGCCCGGTGGTGGGACTGTGCGTAATCCGCGCAAAGGGCGTACGCGAGGCGGACTGGAAAGAGGAGATGAAGGGGATTGATGCCGCCTGCCGACGCGGCGTGCAACGCTATTGCGAGCGCCATGGGGACGCCACACACGAGCCTGACCCCGACCATCCCACGCGCACCAAGGTGCCACGGCATAGCGATACCCCCCCCCATGAGCACTCCATGTTCATCGCCCTTTACGGCAAATCGGGGCACATGGGCAAAATCGACGTGCTCGACTGCGCAGCAACGAAAGCGGCCTACGTGATGGTCGAGCTCGAGGGGGCCGTGGCCGCCGAGAGCGAGATCGCCCTGGCGGAGGCGCCCCCGCACGAGCGCCAGCTTCCGCCGGCCGAGGTTGCCGGAGCGCCCTTTGTCTGCGGCCCGGACCGGGACTCGCTCCACCGCCTCGTGATGGAGGGCGGGCAGGGATTCGTGCCGACGCACTCGATCCGCGAGGTCCAGGAGCGCATCGCGAGCGCGGCGTCGAGGGCCGCCCGCTCCTTCTGCGAAGCACGCGGCCTGGATTCAGATGCCGTGCGGGTCAAGACGACTTTCGAGCGCCTGCACAACAACGCCTTTGAGAGGCCGGCGGACAGCGAAGGCATGCGGGCGGCGCTCGCGGCGGCACGCCTAGCGGGCGTGTACCACGGCGAGCCGCTGTGCGGGTTCGGGGTGAGCTGTGACGCCAGGCTCTTCGCCGACATGCGCCCCGAGATGGACGTGGTGACCTTCGGCCCCGGCCAGCTCCGCTACGCCCACAGCGACGAAGAGAGCATCACGATAGAAGAAATCCTCAAGGGCGCCGAAGTCCTGGTCTACATGGCGCTGCTTTACGGCAGATAGTGTTACCGGGGAAAAAGTGATTGCAGCAACGCACAAGAGGCAGCGCCTCTGGCGTGGTGCCTCGTGCGGGGAGCTGGCCTTGTGGGAATGAAGGATGTCATTGGAGGGGCTGCCGTCATCCTGGCACTGGGAGTGGTGCTGGCAGTATTGATTCATTCGCGTCGCAAGTGCGCCGGGTGCGGGCGGACGTACTACTGGGGGGGGCTTTCGCGCAGTGCGGCATCTCTGCAGGCGCTGTGTATCCAAAGCCGCGAGAGCGCAGGCCAGTCCGGGCGACACAAGACCAGAATCGCGCTTCCGCACGCGGTTGCTGGGGTGCTTGGCTCTTATAGTGCTGTGCGTTCTGGTGGGCAGTTGGACGGCCATCGTCCGCGGCTTGCTCCGGGCCGTAGGCCTGCCTGCGTGGTTGGCCTGGCCAATCGGCGTCGCATCCGGCGTTGTCTTTCTTACGTTCATAGCCTTGCGGGACGAAGAGGCAAGGAAGGAGTGGGTTGAGCTAAGGTAAGGAGTGGGCTCAGTCTGCGCCTGCTGATGCGGGAAATTGGGCGCTGGGACTTCGCGGCCGCGCGCCGGGCGGCAGGAACGCAAGGGCGGACCTTCGATGTCGGGTCAGTGACAGGCTGGACGGATGCGCCCTCCGGCATCGAAAACGAATTGGGACCCCTCTTTGAGCGCACTCGAGATGCCTTCGAACGGATCACAGGCTCTCAGGCAAGGACGCGGCGCAGCCTGCGAGTGCTGTGCTCTGAACGGGAGGCGGCGTTTGGCGCCTACGGGCGGGCCACGGATGGGGGAGCCATCCGTGCCGCCGGCTACTACGCCGGGTTCTTGTGCAAGAAGGTGGTGTTTTGTCGCGAGGTTGCGGATTGGGTGCCGTCCAGCTTCGCATCGGCCTGCGCCCACGAGCTGACCCACCACCTGGCGCACTGCACCCTTGGCCGGAAGCTGCCGCCCTAGCTGAACGAGGGGATCGCATGCTGCGTGGCGCTGTCAGTTAGCAAACCGTCATTTGATCCCTGCGCGTCTCTGCGCTACGGACGGGCCGTGCTCGCCCTCGTCCTGACACTCATGCATCTGCCGGGTGAGCATCGCCGTGAGCCTTCTCCTGTTCCTCCTGAGGGCCGTCTGGTACGTGTTCCTCTACCACGTGTCAGCGTCCGAATGGCTGAGCGTGGAAGCGAACGCACTGCCACTGCTACGCCGCACGGGACGCCCCCCGTGGCGGCCGATAGCGGGGGCGTTTCTGTTCGGCCTAGCCGCGGGACTTGTCAGTGCGGCCCTTTTCAGCTCCCTCGGCGTGACGGAGAGCGATGCCGTCAAACAGATGCGCGCCTTGCTCCCGGGCGTGGAAGAACTCAGTCCGATCATAATTGCTTCGGCAGGCCTCTTCATGCTGACGGCCATTGCCGTCAGCGAGGAGCTACTTTTCCGCGGCGTCCTGTTAGGGTTCCGGGTACGCCTGAGCAAGGACAACAGGCTGGTCCTCGCCGCATCGATGACCATCTTCTCGCTGCTGTGGGCCTTGCTGCACCTGCAGAACACCAACGTCCCACTACTGAAGTTTGCGCAAATCTTCGCGCTGGGGATTGTGTTCTGCATATTCGCGCGTCGCGGCCTACTGGAGGCCGCCATTGCAGGCCACGTGGGACTGAACGTCGCCGCGCTGGCTGCCGGCCTGGCGCTCCAATAGGACCCCGCACGACTGCGTGCTTACACCAGGTCCCTGCTCTCGGGGTCTTTCCCAAGCTCATCGACCATCTGCTTCACCTGGCCGCTGAGTTCTTTGCGACAGATCAGCAGCGCGTCCTCCGTGTCAACCACGGCCAGGCCGTCCAGCCCGATCACCGCCACCACCTTGCGGTTCGGATTCGCCACGTAGACGGTCGTGTTCGTGGTTTCCTTGGTCTTCACCGGGCCGACCAGCAGGTTGCCATCGTCGTCGGGCGGAATGGCGTCGGTGAGCGTTGACCAACTTCCGATGTCGCTCCAGCCCATCGCCACCGGCAGGACGGCCAGCCGCCCCTTGAGCGCGGCGGGCTCAAGCACCGCATAGTCGATGGCAATCTTCTTCAGCCGGGGGTATATCTCGTCGATCGCCGCCCGGAAGCCTTCCGTACCCCGCGCCGCGAGCATCTCAATGAAAAGCGCGTGCATCTCGGGCTCGAACTCATCGAACTGGGCCATCAGCGTCCCCGCCCGCCAGACGAAGAAGTTGGCGTTCCACAGGTATTCGCCGCTCTCGGTATAGCGCCGCGCGGTGGTCGGGTCAGGCTTTTCGAGAAACTCCGCCGCACGGTGGACGGGCATCCCCTCGCACCGCGCCAGCTCCTCGCCCTTGCGGATGTGCCCGTAATTCGTCTCCACGCGCGTGGGCTCGCACGCGATGGCCAGCAGGTATTCGGGCCGGGCCGCGAGGAACGCCTCGGCCGCTCGCAGGGCGCGGACGAACTCCGCGGGTTTCTCGACGCAGTGGTCGCTACCGAGACTGGCGATGATGACGTCCGGGGCGTCCCCCGCCACCGCCACGGTCTCCAGCCCGACGGCCGCGGCGGTGTCCATCTTGGCAGGCTCGACGATGATCTGCTCCGGGGCGAGCTGCGGCATGTGCTCGCGCACCAGCGCCTCGTGCGCCCTGCCGACGGAGACGTACACGTCCCCGGCCCCGACAAGCCCCACCCCGACGAAGCGCTCGCAAGTCGTCTGAACGCAGCTCTCTCCGTCGAACATCGGCAGGAACTGCTTCGGACTCCCCGCCCGGCTCCACGGCCACAGGCGCGTGCCGGTCCCCCCGGCTCGAATGACGATCTTCATGTGCCTTTTCCCTTCGCTGGTCGACCGGTCCGGAACGCGTCACATTCAAGATTCATGCTACGCCCTTCGCGCTGCACTTGCAAAGGGTACCGTCATGGGGTACGATGATGTGTAGGGATAGGCAGCTTATCCCTACTTATCGCCTCTGGGGAGAGGCATGATGAACGTCGAACGGGCGGAGCCGCGTTGGAGCCTCACTGAGGAGTCCAACCGGCTCCGCTTCATTATCCCCGCCAAACGAAGCTGGTTTACCGTCGTTTTCCTCGGGTTCGTGCCATCTATCTCGGCACCCGGCCTCGTTGCCCTTCAGTTCCTATTGTGGCGGGCATTGCTTCGCCCTGGAGCTGGCACCTTCGAGCAGCTTGTCGTTTTGGCCTTGCTCGGCCTGTGGTTGATAGCTGGTGGGCTCTGGGGTGACGTCGCCCGCGTTTGGGCGTGGAACCTCGCGGGGGAGGAGACTATCTCGGTAGACGTGGGCTCTCTCTGCGTGCACCGCAAGGTCTGGGGGCGGGGCCGCACGAAGGAGTAAGACCTGGGGCACGTCTCGAATCTGATCGCCAATCCCCCGCCGCCCATGTTCCGGCTGATGGCCTACCTGCTGCCCTTGATAGACCAGGGCTCGGTGTCTTTTGATTACCGATCGAAAACGCATCGCTTCGGCTGCGCCCTCGATGATGCCGAAGCCAACCAGCTCATCCAGGTCATCAAGGAGCACTTCGACATTCCCGACTGCCGCGGCAAGCCTGAGGCGGTGGAATTCCACGCCCCTGACGGTTCTACGGGCGCTACTGGTCTTCGACCCCGCATGCCAAACCACCCAGACAGTCATACCAGTGCGCGTACGTCACGCCGTCGATCACGATTCGGTTGTTATCAGGGAACCGCTCGTCCCACGGCGGGCCGGCGAACGAAGACCCCTCGTGCAGCCCCCACAGCCGCCCGTTGTAGCGGCGGCACAGGACTGTCCTTCCAGCGCGCGTCAGATACCATTCCACTGGTATCCCCTTGTCGGATAGCCAGCCCTCGACGTCCAGCACGCGGAGGCAAGTGAACTTCCTCTCGCCGATCTGCACCCTAAACACACCCGCCCCGACAGCCTCGGCTGAACGATGACGGCGTGAACTGCGCTGCTTGTAGGAACCGTCCCCCTGCCGCAGGAACCGCCCTCGGTCCTCCTGCCTTCGGGGCTGCTTCCCCAAATCCTCATCGAAGCCGTCGTCAAGGAACGTATGGAGGACGCGTCTGCCATCCACGAGCCTGCTGGTTGCCAGCCATTCCTGCATGTCGTCCGTGAGCCGCACGAATGAGGTCCACTTGCCGAGCATCCAGCCCGTCTCCGGCTCCCAATCGTCGGTCTCGATCTCGACGCAGTCCATCTCGTGCACGCGTGCCGGCCGCACGGTGTGCGATCTCATCACGTTGTGCAGCATCCAGCCCGGTGGATCGTAGAACGCCAGGAAGGCACGTTCCCCAAACTCGGGCACCCCCGGCCACCAACGCAGTTCGCGGCAGTCCACGGCAAACGGCTTGGCACGGCTCGGGGTGATGGCGATCTCCGGGCGAACCCGGGGAAAGGGCTGCGCCTTGGATTCCTCTTTTCGCTTAGCCATCGATTTCCTCCTTCTTGGTTGGTTTGCCTCCCATTGCCTGACGCAAATGCCGCCGCGCGCCATAGAGTCGCCGCTTGATCGTGCCTTGTGCAGCATCCGTGCACTCTGCTATCTCTGGAACGGTGAAGCCTTCGAGATAGAAGAGCCTGGCGGCCTCGCGCTCCGTAGCAGGCACGTTCTC
>CAZHPE010000079.1:0-12748 GCA_964534775.1 uncultured candidatus Brocadiaceae bacterium | reverse complement strand
GGCGACGTTCGGTGGGACGCCGGGGCTTGTGGGCGTACCGAGCGTGGCCGCCCCCGACCCGGCCTTCACCAGGAACGCGTCCGCGTGCCCGTGGTAGCATCCGGCGAACTTGATTACCTTTGCGCGGCCCGTCAGCGCCCTTGCCAGGCGCAGGGCCGTCATGGTGGCCTCGGTGCCGGAGTTGACCAGCCGCACCATCTGCACGGACGGGATGCGTTCAGCGATCAGCTCCGCAAGCGCCACCTCGGCGCCCGTCGGCGCTCCGAAGCTTGTGCCTCCCCGCGCCGCGTTGCAGACGGCCTCGACCACGGCGGGATGCGCGTGGCCAAGGATGAGAGGGCCCCAGGAGCCGACGTAGTCGATGTATTCTTTGCCTTCTACGTCCCAGATATGCGCCCCCCCACCCCTGGCGATGAAAGGCGGCCTCCCACCCACCGGGCCGAAGGCGCGCACGGGTGAGTTGACGCCACCCGGAATGACCTTCAGGGCGGCGGCCAGCCATTCAGCGCTTGATCGGTCGCTCACGCACATTCTCCTCACTCGGGACGGGATGGGGCGCGGACGCCTTCGCAGAAGTACTTCATTGACGTCTTCTTGTATTCGACGGTTGAGAACAGGATGTCGTAGTCCGGTACGTCCAGCTCCGCGGCCATCCGCGCCACGAGCGGGCCAACCTCGTCCGCCGTTCGCCCGTGCACCATGGCGAAGAGATTGTAATCCCATTCCGGGAGGGGCGGGCGATAGTAGCAGTGCGAGACCTCGGGATACCGAGCCAGTGCCCGACCCGCCTCGTCCACTCGCTCCGAGGGAACCCGGAACACGGCCATCCCGTTGCCCTGAAAACCCAGCCGCCGGTGAGCCACCACTGCGCCGAAGCGACGAATCACGCCCGCAGCAAGCCACTCGGAAAGCTGGTCGAGCACACGTTGCGCGGGCCAGCCCAGCCGTCGGGCCAGCTCTGCAAAGGGCTCCGCAACCACCGCCAAGCCATCCTGAAGGAGCCTGACAAGCTCCTTCTGTTCCTCATCCAGCCGCCGGGCATCCCCCGCCCATCCGGGGTGCGATGCGGGGGGCGATGCGGGGGGCACCGGCGCCTCATCGCTAAGGGAGAAGACCACCCTCGTCTTATAGATCGCTAGCGCTGGCAGGCTGTAGAAGTCCCGTATGCCGGTTTGCTGCCGGAGGTTCTCGAGCGTGCCCTCCAGCTCGTCGGTCGATCCTACGGTGAGCGTGAACCACAGGTTATAGGCGTTCAGGCGACGGTAGTTGTGGGTGACTCCTGGCAGCCGGGTGACAAGCGCCGCGACCTCGACCAGCCTCTCAGGTGGAATCCGCGCGGCAACGAGGGTCGAGACGTAGTCGAGCCTGCCGGAATCGAACACGGGGCCGATACGGCGAATCAGCCCGTCGGAACGCAGCCGCCGAACGCGCCCGATGACCTGCTCGGCATCCGTGCCCAGGCGCTGGGCCAGGGCATCGAACGGCCGCCGGCAAACGGGCAGATCGGCCTGAATGACCGAAATGAGCTTCCGATCCAGGGCGTCCAGGTCGCCGACGGCGCCTGATTCGGAGCCTGCCCCCGCCCGGCGGGGTTTATGAACGCAGTAGGGTTCTTCCTCCATATAGTCACCGGTAAGCGCGTACGCCCTCGCGCGGCACCCGCCGCAGACCCTGCGGAACTCGCAATACCCGCATCGGCCTTGGTACGAGTCCACGTCACGCACGCGCCGGAAGACCTCCGAGGTGTCCCATATCTTGCGGAAGTTGTAGTCCTCGCGCCGCACGTCCCCGCACTCCTCGTCCAGGAAGCCGCATATCTGCGCCTTCCCGCGGTGCGAGATGAAGGCGAAGGACTTCCCACCCATACACCCGCCAGCGACCGGGCGGCCGGGCCCGCCGGCGAGGCCCTTCTGACGCAGGACGCGCTGGTAGTGCGGTGCGCAGGTCACCCGGATCTGTATGTCCGTTCGGCCCTGCTCGGAGGCCAGCCAGTGAAGGGTCTCCTCGTACTGCTGGGGTGAAATTTCCTGGTCGGCGATCTCCTTGCCCCTGCCGGTCGGCACCAGGAGGAAGGGATTGAAGACCGAGGCGCCGAGCCTTGCCGCCAGTTCCAGGATGGCTGGCAGCTCGGTGACGTTGTGCTGGCTCACCGTGGTGTTTATCTGAAAGTCCAGTCCCGCCCGCCTGGCCGCCTCCAGGCCCTTCAAGCACCCCTCAAAGGCCCCGCGGACCCCTCGGAAGGCATCGTGCGTCGCCATCGAGGCGCCGTCGAGCGAGACGGAGATACGGTGTATGCCGCACTCCAGAATCCTGGCAGTGGTCTCGTCGTTCAGCAGCACGCCGCAGGGCGCCATCACGACGGGCAGCTCCAGCTTGTGGGCGTAGGAAGCAATCTCGTAGACGTCGGGCCGAAGCATCGGCTCCCCGCCGGTGAGGATGATGATCGGCTTGGCAAACGAGGCGACGTTGTCCAGCAGTCTGTAGCACTCGTCCGTCGAAAGCTCGCCCTCATAAGCGGTCGACCGCGCAGCGCCGCGGCAGTGCTTGCAGTTCAGGAGGCAGAAGCGCGTAACCTCCCAGGCTATCAGCCGTAGGGTGTTGGATTTCTGCTCAGGATGCCCCATCTTGATGCTCCTCGTCCAATCCAGCTCCGAGTGGTTCGCTCCCGACGCACTCCGCCTGCTCGGGCTCCGCAGCGATTTCGTCGTCCGTGAGGTAGCAGGCCGGATCGGGGGCCCACAGGTCGCCCGTGGCCGCCTCTGCGCGCACGCGGAAGTTGCCGCCGCATACGTCGAGGAACCGGCACGTGCTGCAACGCCCCACTAGGTAGGGCCGCTTGTCCTTCAGCCTGACCAGCAGCGGGTGGGACGTGTCGGTCCAGATATCTGAGAACTTACGCTCCGTCACATTGCCCAGCGACACGTGGCGCCAGAACTGGTCCGGATGGACCGAGCCGTCCCAGCTCACGCACCCGATCCCGTGGCCCGAGGAGTTCCCCCGGTTCATCCGCAGCAGTGTGAGTACGTCGTCGGCCCGGGGGTTTCCCTCGCGCAACATCCGCAGGTACAGATACGGGCCGTCGGCATGGTTGTCGACCGTCAGGACCTCCGTCTCAAGGCCTTCGGCGTGAAGTCTGGCCGTGCGGTCGATGATCAGGTTCACCACCCGCCGGGTGGCCTCGTGGTCCAGGTCCGCGCTCATCAACGCCGCGCCGCGACCGGCGTAGACGAGGTGATAGAAGCATATCCTCGGGAGGCCCTTGTCCCGCACGAGGGAGAAGATGTCGGGAACCTCCGAGACGTTGTGCTTGCTAATGGTGAACCGCAGGCCCACCTTCAGGCCGACCCGCATGCAGTTGTCGATACCGGCCATCGCGTTATCGAACGCACCCTCGCTCCCCCGGAACCGGTCGTTGATCTGGCGCATGCCGTCGAGCGAAACGCCCACGTAGCTCAGGCCGATCTCCCTGAGGCGTTCGGCGGCCGCCTCATCGATCAAGGTGCCGTTGGTGGAGATTACGGCCCGCATGCCGAGTGCAACGGCCCTGCGGACAAGCAGAAGGAGGTCGGGGCGAAGCAGCGGCTCGCCGCCGGAGAAAAGAACCACCGGAGCGCCAAATTCGGCCAGATCTTCCAGGAACGCCAGGCCCTGGTCCGTGGTCATTTCGCCGGCGTAGCACCGGTCGGCCGACTTCGCATAGCAGTGGATGCACCGCAGGTTGCACCGCCTGGTGCAGTTCCACACGACCACGGGCTTCTTATCTGCCGAGAACTGAAGCAGGTGGCTGGGCAGCCTCTTGGCCGCCGCCCCGTAGCGGAGCACGTCCGAGGGTTCAACCGTGCCGCAATACAGCTTCGAAACGCCCATCATGTGGACACCCATTGGGTTTTGCTTGTTTGACTACGGTCTCCACCAGGCCCGCGATGGTGTGTTCGTCGGCCTCGAGGTCAGGCGGAAAGCCGAGCCCGCGAAGAGCCTGCGAGGTGGCCGGGCCGATGCTGGCCATCCGCGCGGAAGAACGGCGGATCAGGTCCGCATCGACGGCCGAGAAAAAACGCCTGACGGTCGAAGAACTCGTGAAGGTTATCCAATCTATTGTACCGGATTCGAACAACTCCGACACCTGTTCGCAATCGAGTATCTCGCAGCAGGTCCGATAGGCCGTCACCTCTCGCACGAGCGCGCCGCAAGCGGAGAGCGCCTCGGGCATTTCGCGCGGGGCGATGTCCGCCCGCGGGCAGAGTATGCGCGCGCCGTCCAGGTCCGCCACCGAGGCGAGCATGTCAACGACCGCGGCGCTGGTGTATCGCTGGGGCTGCGCGTCCGCACGAATGCCGTAGTCCGACAGGCGTGCGGCCGTGGCCGGGCCGATGGCGCAGACCTTGCATGAACCGAGCGCGCGCGAATCCAGCGCGGCCTCGCTCAGCTCGCCGAAGAAAGCGTCCACGCCGTTGACGCTCGTGAACACTATCCACTGGAACGCGTCCAGTTCGCGCACGGACTGCCTCAGGGGCGCTGGATCGTCCGGCGGCTCGATGCGGATCGTGGGCAGCTCGACCACTTCGGCCCCCAACGCCTCCAGCCGACGGCTGAGCCGACCCGCCTGCAGGCGGGCGCGCGTCACGATGATCCGCCGCCCGAACAGCGGCCTCCGCTCGAACCACATGAGCTTCTCCCGCAGCGTGACGACCTTGCCGATGACGATCAGCGCGGGCGGCTTGAGGCCGGCTTCCTGCGCGCGCTCCGGCAAGGTGTCGAGCACGGCGGTAATCACCTGCTGGCGCGGAGTCGTTCCCCAGCGGATGACGACCGCGGGCGTCTGCGGGTCCAGGCCTTCGGCGCGGAGCCTCTTGCAGATGGGGCCGAGGTTGCCCACGCCCATGTAGAAGACGAGCGTCCCCTCCCAGCGCGCCAGGGCCTGCCAGTCCAGGGTCGAATCATCTTTGTCCGCCGCCTCGTGCCCGGTGACGAGGCCGAGGCTGCTGGCCAGCGCCCTGTGCGTCACCGGGATGCCGGCATAGGCGGCGCCAGCCACGGCGGCCGTCACGCCGGGCACAACCTCGAACTCGATCCCGACCTCGGCGAGGGCAAGGGCCTCCTCGCCGCCCCGCCCGAATACGAACGGGTCACCGCCCTTCAGACGCACCACGTCGGCCCCGGCGCTGGCCCGCTCGACCAGAAGCTGGTTAATCTCATCCTGGCGCAGCGTGTGCGCGGAGGCGCGCTTGCCCACGTATATGCGCTCGGCGTCGGCCGGGGCGTGGTCCAGGATCCGCGGCGAGACCAGATTGTCATACACAACTACATCGGCCCGCGACAAGAGATCCTGGCCGCGCAGCGTGAGCAGGCCGGGATCGCCCGGTCCGGCCCCGACGAGATAGACGCGTCCATGGCTCACTCGCTGCCCTCCGTCGCCTGCGGGGATTCGCTCATAACCTCCTCCAATATTGCCGCGCCGCCAGCGGCGCTTACCGCCTCGCCAAGCCGCCGGCCAAGTTCCGCCGCATCCTCCGGGCTGGCAGCCACGCCGCAGGCGGTCTGCTCCACCAGCCGCGCACCGTCCTCGCTCGCCACCATGCCGGCGATGGTCAGCTCGGCCGGCCCGCCCGTGAAGCGCGCGTAGACTCCCACTGGCACCCGGCACCCGCCTCCCAGGACGGCGAGAAAGGCGCGCTCGGCGAATGTGGCCCGGTGCGACTCGGTATCATCCAGCTGCCCGCAGAACGCCAGCAGGGCTTCGTCGTCGGCGCGGACCTGCACCGCCAGCGCCCCCTGACCGCATGCCGGCAGAAATCCCGCCGGATTCAGCCGCTCGGTGATCCGTCCGGCCAGTTCAAGCCGCACGAGGCCGGCGCGCGCCAGCACGATGGCGTCGGCATCGGACTCATCGAACTTCCGCACCCGCGTCGGAACGTTCCCGCGCACGGGACGGATGTGCAGATCGGGCCAACGGTGCAGGAGCTGCGCCCCACGGCGCAGCGATCCCGTCATGACCTGCGCTCCGCGTGGAAGCTGCGCAAGGGTCAGGCCGCCCGCGGCGATAACTGCATCGGCCGGGTCCTCCCGGGCCATTATGGCGGCCAGGGTCAGGCCCTCAGCCGGCATTGTGGGCAGGTCCTTGAGGCTGTGCACCGCCAAGTCGACCGAGCCGGCCAGCAGTGCCCTCTCGATCTCCCTGGTGAACAGGCCCACCCCGGCCAGGCGCCGCAGGCGCCCTTGTTGGCCAAAGGCGGTTGCACCGCCCAGCGCGCTCAAGGGAGTCTGCTGGTCCCGGTCGCCCGTGGTGCGAATCATCGCTAGGCGGACCTTCAGAGCCGGGTCCAGACGCTCCAGCGCGGCCCGCACGAAATTCGCCTGCCACATGGCCAGAGCCGAGCCGCGCGTGCCTATGCAAATTCTCATCATTCGTCGGGCTCCAGCAAGTCCAGGTCGAAGATGCGCCGCACTATGTCCACGGCGACAAGGCCGTCTGTGCTCGAGCCGTCGGCAGACAGCTCGCGCAGGAACGCCATGGGGCTGTGAAGCACCTTGTTGCAGAGGCCTCGGGCGAACTCGTCGAGCGGCTCGCCCCCGGCCGGGCCGAAGTTCTTTCCGTATCTCTTGATCTGCTCCCCTCGCAGCAGGTCAAAGCGGCGCTGAAGGAGCTTTATGGTCGGGGCCACCTGAAGGGAACCGAGCCACCGCTCGAACTGCCGGGTTTCCCACTCGACGATGGCCTCGGCGCGCGGGATCTCCCACCGGCGCCGGGCGATGTTGCCGGCCACGAGGCGATCAAGGTGATCGATGTTGTAGAGAAACACGTCGGGCAGCTCGCCCAGCCGCGGCTCCACGTCGCGCGGCACGGCTATGTCGATGATGAGCAGGGGACGATCGCGCCGCGCCAGGCCCCTCGCCATGGGCTCGTAGCGCAGGACAAAGTCCTGCGCGCCGGTGGAGCAGATCACCAGGTCCACCTCGCCGATGACTGCCGGTATCTCAGCAAGCTCGACCGCCCGCGTGTCGAATGCGCGGGCCTCCTCCGGCGAGCCCTTGCCGTGGAGCCGACATTCGGGAGCAATCTCTCGCAGGGCGGGGCAGCCCGCATTCTCTCCTTCGGACTCGGCCAGGCATGCGGGGGCTCCTAGCGCATCGGCCTGGCGGGGAGGCCGCAGGAGTTCCTCGGCCAACTGCTGCGCGCGCGCCAGGGTGCGGTTGGCGACGATCAGGCCGCCGCAGCCGCCGCGGATCAGGGCCCGGGCGGCCAGCTCCGCATTCTCCCCCGCGCCGACTATCAGGACCTTCCTGTTCGCCAGCGTGGAGAATATCTGCCGAGCCAGTTCCCTCGCAGCCTGCGCGACGCTGCTGGCCCCGCGGCCCAACTCGGTCTCAGTGCGCACGCGCTTGCCCACGCGGAATGCCCGGTGCAGCAGCCGTCCCAACAGGAAGCGGGCCGTGTGCGCCTGCAGCGCCAGCCGGTAGGCCTTCTTGACCTGGCCCAGGACCTCACTTTCACCCACGATCTGTGAATCCAGCGAGGCGGTCACGCCGAAAAGGTGTGCGACCGCAGCCGGCCCGTCGTGACGGTAGAAGACCGAGGTGTCGGCGGGCGGCGAGGCGCCCTTGACCGCCGCTATGTGCGCCAGCAGGTAGTCAAGCGGGCCCTCGGCGTGAGCGGCGACGAAATAAACCTCGGTGCGGTTGCACGTGTCCAGCACCATCGCCTCGTCGAAGACCCTCTCCGCGCGAATCGCCTCCAGAAGCTGCAGGCCGAGATCGCCCGGCAGCGACACGCGCTCGCGAACCTCCACGGGCGCGGTGCGATGGTTGACGCCGATCACCGAGATTGCCATCGTTCCAGCTCGACTATAAAAGCCTGTGTGTCGCCGTCCCTCAAGAGCAGGTCGGGGGCCGACGAATCAATGAAGGACTCCAGAAGGTGCCGCCTCTGCTGCTGGTCCTGGGGATATTTCCTCTGGAAATGCTCCCGCAGGTCCAGCAAGGCCTCCAGGAGTTGGCCGTAAGCGGGCGAGTAGACCTCTTCCAACGCCAGGCGAATCCGCTTGGCCAGGGCCGGGCTGGCGCCGCCGGTGGAGACGGCGATCTGCAACAGGCCCCGGCGGACGACGGCCGGCACCTGAAAGGAGCAGAGGGCGGGCTCGTCCACGACATTACAGAAAAGCCGCGCACCGGCGGCATCCTCGGACACGGCCCTGTTCGACTCCGGCTCGTCCGTAGCGGCTATCACCAGCCAGCACCCTTCGAGATCCGAGGCGCGGTAAGGGCGGCGAAGAATCCGCACCCGCCCCTCGCGCTCCTTCTCATCGATCGCTTCACAAACCTCGGGCGCGACCACGCTGACCCGCGCGCCGGCCCGCAGCAATCCCGACACCTTGCGCGCGGCAACCGCCCCGGCTCCGACGACCAGGACGCTGCGACCGGCCAGGTCCAGAAAGATCGGATAAAGCGCGCCCACGTGCAACCCTTCCCGCAGGGGAACTCACGAAAGTAAAGCGCTGACAACGAGCAGCGCCATCACCACGGCAAATCCGCCTATGGCAATGCGACAGATCCGCGCGGACGACCACTTGCCCAGCAGCCGGCCCAGGATGGCCACCATGTAGATGAGCCAAGCGGTCGAGCCGATGAATATCTTGGTACTTACCTTCGGGTCCCAGACGCTCGTGCCACCCTCCGCGCCCCCCGCCCGCATGAGGAACGGGCCGGTACATACGACTATGGTCATGAAGGCGAACCCGACCAGCAGCGAGTACCAGTTCATCCGGCCGAGCAGGTCGAGCGAGGGCAGTCGGTCGAACAGCATCCCCAGGCGATGCTCCTTGAGGCTGCGCCGGGCGGTGAGGTGCAGAAGGCCGTAGACGGCGGAGACGGTGAACGCGGTGTATGACATGACCGCCGGCACGATGTGCAGCCGGCCCCAGCCGGACTGTGCGCGCAGCCCCTCCGCCGCCGCCGGCGCGATGGTCTCGGCAAAAAAAACCGCGGAGGTGTACTGAAAGACGAACACAAGCAGGAAGACGAACATGCCCGTGCGCCGGTCATGGCTCGCCATCTCTACAACGCAGTGGACCGCCGCGGTCGAAAGAGCCATTACGGAAAGCACCTCGAAGCTGCTCGCCACCGGCGGGTAGCCGAGGTAGACCGCGCGCAGGATGAAAAACACCACGTGAACGCCTATGACCGGCAGGAGCCAGGGGTTGCGCACGTGCGCCTCCATGCGCAGGAAAAACGTGATCCCGTAGTCGATCAAGAGCGCCAGATACAGCAGGGGAAGCAGCCAGTTCATGAGTGTGAGGATGCTTGCCATTGTCGGCTCCTACTTGCGAATCCATGGGGAAGTCAACGGCGTAGGGTCAGACCTCCCCGTGCATCGGGGCCGCGGAGTCGCTGCGCGGCTCATTCTTGGCGACGTCAAGTTCGTCCATTTTCCGGTACAGGCTGCTGAGCCCGATGTTTAGGTCGCGCGCCGTGGCGACTTTGTCGGAGCCGTTGCGGCGCAGCGCCTGCAATATGTGCTCCCTTTCGAAGGAGCGGACAGCGGACTTCAGGTTAGCTTTGCGCGTCGACGGCGGGCGCATCGCTATCGGTCGAAAAAGGGAGATGCTGGAGGTCAATCGGGTGCCCATCGGAGAAGATGATGCCGCGCTCGATGACGTTCTCCAGCTCCCGCACATTGCCGGGCCACGGATAGGACATCATGGCCAGCATCGCCCTGTCTGCAAGGTCTGGACAACTCCCGCTCAGCTCCATGTTGTAGTGGCGCACAAAATGTTCTGCGAGGCCGGGATATCCTCCCGGCGTTCCCGAAGGCGCGCAATTATGGACTTCCACGACGTTCAGCCGGTAGTAGAGGTCGTCGCGAAAGCGGCCCTCCTCCACCTCGCGTTTCAGGTCGCGGTTCGTGGCGCACAGGGCCGCGACTGGTTCCGATACGCCTCGCAGGGCACTCGCGCCTCGGCAATGCAACCCCGAATGACCCAACAAGGCGTCTTGCCCGCCCAGAAGGCGCACGACTCAGCTGAGTTGTCTTCGTTCACTCGCATCCACCCCCCGCGCACTGCGCGGCAAAGGGGCCAACCTATTCCGGGCTTGCGCAAGTGCCGTACCATTTCGCCCGCCCGCTCCACGTCTCCTCCAAGACATCGTGAATGCCCCTCTTGCCCGGCCTCCCGCGCGCCGGCCGCGCTGCGTCGCCGGCGGCGTTTCGTAAACGCCGGAAAAACGGTTCCCAGAAACGCGACCCGCAGGTCGATCCGGGCCGCCTACATTCCGTAGCTGTGCAGTCCCGGGAAGATTTTACTCGCCAGGTTGACCCACAGCAAGGTCAAAACGACGAACATCGCGCCGCACACCGCAAACGTGGAGTTCACGCGGGGATGCTTGGTGCCGAACATGTAGCGGAAGTGCAAGTACCCCAGGTACACCAGCCACGTGGCGAACGACCAGAGTTCCTTCGGATCCCAGTTCCAGTAGTCTCCCCACGCGACCTTGCCCCACCATGCGCCCAGCAGCAGCCCGAGCGTCAGCAGCGGCCAGCCCAGGCAGATCGTCCTGTACGTGACACGTTCAAGGGTGACGGATCGATCGTCGTTCGGATCGACCTTGCGTACCAGTTGCGCAACCGCAAGCAGACTGGCCTTGAACAGGATCATGTAGGCGAGCATGTAAGCGGCCACGTGCGGGACAAACAGCCAGCTCTGCAGCGCGGGGGGCAGCTTCTGCGGCGCTGCACTGAACACGAGCCCGGCCGGGAACAGGACGACGAACCCGATGAGCGCGTCCGCTGCGATGCCTTCGGCCCCGAGGAAGCGCCGGCAAAGGACCGAGATCGGATAGGAAAGCATGCCGAGGCAGATGAAGACCTCGAACAGGTTCTGCAAGGGGACATGGCTGACGTCCCACCAGCGATAAGCGAAAGCCGCGGTCGCCAGGATAAAGCCGGCGACGTGGAGCCATTTGGCTGCGAGTTCCTGCCTCAGCATCGCCACGATGAACGTGCCCAAGAAGGCCAGCATGGCCGCGCAGACCAGCAGCCCCTGAAGGGTCATTCTAACCTCCATTGCGCTTCCCCTTTATCAGGTAGGCCGACACAGGCCGCAGCCAGAGCCGCAAGAACACCCCGGCGCATAACAGGAAGAACCCGACGTACACCATCCACAACCCCGAATCCGAGGTCACCGACAGGACCGTGTAGCTCTGGTTCTGCGGGTCGTAGGAATGCTGGTAGAGGTGGTAGCCCCCGTAGTGCAGCGGGTCGTTGAGCTCGATGACCTTCCGCTCCATAACCTCGCCTTCCTCCAGGACCGAAACGTCGCTCTTGTAGTCACTGATCTGCCCGAGGGACTTGAGCAGGTAGAGGCTCGAACCCCCAACCGTATGATCGTGATCCTCGGGTTGGCTTCCGCCGACATGAGCCAGATGGCGCAGGTCCAGTTGAACGGGCGCGCTCCCGGTGGCGATGAGCCACTCTCGAAGCTCCATCCCCTTGTAGGTCACCAGGACGTGCATGGCCGGCAGCCCGCTCTCGGGGTCGGCCTCGGCTCCGACGGCCTCCGGGAACGAATACTCCAATTCCAGGCCTTCCGCCACCTGCTCGTGCATCTGGAAATGGGGCATCACGTAGCCGTACGCGATCGTTCCGTCTTCCTTTTGGACCTCGACCTGGAGCGCCGGGTTCTTGGCAGGGCCCGGCTGATCGACCACATCCACGTTCTCGCCGCTGCCCACCACGCGCAGGTTGGAGAACACCTTGACGATCCGCACCGTAAGCTTCGGGTCCTCAAGGGAAACCTTCTGGCCGACCTCGGCCGCCAGGACAACAGCCTCCCCGTCGGACCTGGTGATCTTGAGGAGCGGCTCTGAGTCCTCGGCGAACTCCGCCCGCGCGCTCGGCAAGTAATCCAGCACCCGGAGAGTGGCCCCAAGATGCGGCAACCCTACGTCCTCCCCGATCTTCCAGGCGACCGCCTCCCGGTGCCATCCGCCCGAGCCGGCCTCCTCGCCGCCTTCCTCGCCCCCGGAATGATCGCCGGGCACTTGCACGAAGAGATTCCAGCCCCCGCCCTCGGGTTCGTAGTGCTCAAGCCAGAAATCTTTCAGATGCACGCTGAACGGCAGGCGGCCGATTTCGCTCTGCTCCCCGTCGATGATGCTGTTGCTCGCCTTCCCCTCACGCACAACCACGTATCCCGACTGGACTTTCCTGCTGCCGAAGAGCCTGTTCGCCACCTCGTGGCCCTTCGCTGAGCCGTACATGGACCCCAACAGTATCAACAGCGCCCCCACGTGCATGCTCAACAGGCCCGGCGAGCGGATCAGCCGTTTGAAGGCGAAGAATCCCGCTGCCAAACTACCGACAAGCAGGATCCAGAACGCGATCAGCGGCGCCGAATTGAAGAGCGCAGCCGCGCGCTGGGCGCCCCGGAATGCGCCCGCCACGGACAGAACCGTCAGCGCTGCAGTCGTAGCCAAGACGGTCCAGAGCAACACTCGTCGCAATGACTTCATTTGGCTGCCGGAACTCCCGTGCGCAGAAACCGTCTCGGAATCCTTTCGGACATCCCATGGCTGTACGTTTAGCCGCTTTGCGCCTCGTACGCAAGCGCCATGTCGGTGCCCGGCGCCCTCGCCCGCCGCCCCTTGCTCGCCCTGCCGCCCGCGGGCCTATAAGGAAGCGCCGCGTTGGCCTCCAGGGTTGTGGCGTCCATGCCCAGCGTCTCACCCTCCAGAAGGTCCTCATCCGCCAGCACGC
>CAZHPE010000078.1:0-12913 GCA_964534775.1 uncultured candidatus Brocadiaceae bacterium | reverse complement strand
CGGTGGGGCCACCGCAGGTCCATGGATGGTCCAGTCTGCCGCCATCAGCGCCGGTCGGCGGGCCATCGGCGAGCGGATTGTTTCGGCGCTCGCGTACCAAATTGCTCCAAAACTCCCCGCCCACTGGTGCCCCAACGCTTGCGCATCTCGGCCCCGACGCCTTGACATTGGCCTGCACAACGGTAGAATCCACGCCGCCGGGGGGGCGGGGCCGGCGCGCCGGGCGCGCGGCTTCACGGGAATCGCGCGAGATTGGGACAGGAGGATGCCGGGTGATCATTCTGGGCGTGGATTATGGCGAGCGGAGAATAGGCGTCGCGGTCAGCGACGAGCTGGAGATAGCCGCCCATGGCCTCGACGCCATCCAGAGCGACGGTTCGGGGTCGGAGATCGAGAAGATTGCGTCCCTGGCTACCGAGCTGGGGGCGGAAATGATCGTGGTGGGAATGCCCAGGCGCATGGACGGCTCGATCGGTCCGGCGGCGCACAAGGTGGGGGGGGTCATCAAGCGCCTGCACGCGCGCCTGCCCGAGGTGGCCGTGGAGACCATGGACGAGCGCCTCACCACCGCCGAGGCCCATAAAGCCCTAAGCGCCGAGGGCGTTACGATGCGCCGCCGCGCCCAGCGCGTCGACCGCATGGCGGCCCAGCTCATCCTGGGGCGCTTCCTGAAGCTGCGACAGACCCGCCGGCGGGACGAGCAGCAACCGGACCCCGACGCCTCTGAGCCCCGAGGGGCCTGATTCCCGTGGGCCGTGGGCGGCGCTGTAGGCGGCTTCAGGCGCCATCCTCGACAACCGCGGCCTGCTTCTCGTGATCGGGCGTCTCCGAGCCGCCCTCTGTCTCCCCTTCCTGTTCCTCGTCCTTCGGCCCGAGGAACTTCGCGAATGCGCGCACCAAATCGACGTCCAGCCCCTCCCTCATTTCAGTCACCATCGGGTGAAGGGCCTTGAAAGGGGTCCTTGCCCTTGCGTACGGCCGGTTCGTCGTGAGGGCGCCATAGACGTCTACGATCCCCGCAAGCTTGACGATCGGCCCGATCTGCTCCGGGGCCAGGGCGTCCGGATAGCCCCTGCCGTCCAGGCGCTCGTGGTGGGACCAGATTATGCCCGCGGTCGTGCTATGCAGATCCCTCATGCCCCTGGCGATGTCCACTCCCACGGCCGGGTGCTGCTTGATGACTTCGAACTCCCGCGTCGTGAGCTTGCCGGGCATCTGAAGCATCTTGTCGGATATCTCGCTCTTGCCGACATCATGCAGTATGCCCCCGAGGCCGATCTGTTCCAGCGTCCGCGCGTCCGTTATGTTCAGCAGCTTCTTGCTGGCCGCCACCAGGAACATGCAGACGCCGACGCAGTGCGTGTAGGTGTAGTAGTCGTAAGAGGCGAGGGCCTTCATCTGCCAGAGCGAGTCGGGCCGTTCCAGGATGGACTGCACGGTCGCCTCGACCATGGTCTTGGCGCGCTACATGTTCCGGCCGGAGCGCGGGTCATCGAATACCTCCTTCGTGACGTGGGCCGAGGTCTCATAAAGGATCTCGCAGGCCTTCGCGGGGGGGGGGAGAGAAACTCGTCGCGGATGACCGCGCCGATGTTGTTCTCGACATACTCGTGGAAGGCCCCCTCGTCGGTCTTGCGCAGGTAAAGCGCGTCCACTCGATGGGACATCAGGCCTTGCCGCGTGTCTTCCTGCAGGCGGCTGCTGGCCTTCTTGTAGAGGGCAAACTTGGCGGATCCTTGAATCCGAATGTATAGGTTCACCGGGGCGAGCGTGCCCGGTTGCATGACGGCCACGGGGATCGGGAATACTTCATCGCCTCTGATGGCGGCATGCGAGGGCATAGTCAGGCTCCAGCTGTATCAGGGGGCTCCGGTGGCCTTTCAGGCAAACCCGCCCTGCGGTCCAAGTGCCTGTTGGACAGGCGCTCCAAGCGCCGGTTGGACCGGATCGCGGGCGGGGGGAGGCACGCCGGCCCCTCTCGTGGCGAGTCCCAATCTGCGCTCTGTGACGACATCCAACCCACCGCGCCCCGCTCCCCGTAAAAAGCGCGAACGAACCTCCGGTCGCCGCCATCCCATAACCAGGCGGCGAGGGGCTTAATGCCGCCCTCAGCACCCTGCGCGCGGTCGTCTTGACCCACGCGCGCGGCGCTTCTCAGGCCGCGCGTCCGGCAGGGAAGGCGGGACGGCCGCCCCTTCTGCGCATCGGGCCAAGAGACACTGGACCCATGTTCAATATTGGCGGAGTGGCCCTCGACTTTAGGGGGTCCAGGTTCCCGGGAGCCTTCCCCGGAGTGCGGGGCACACTCCACGGCGCCTTGTCAACTCAGGAATGACGGGTCGAGGAGTCCCGCTCACTGGGGGGTAGCGGTTGCGCCTGTCAAAGCAAGGTTGACGGAGTACCGGCGGTACCGATGTGGATGGAAGACGCGGGATCAGGACGAGCGCAGCGCCCGAAGCGCGGCGATGTCGTCGTCGGTGACCGACGGGTACTGGAAGAGCACGACGCCGCGCGCGCCGGCTTCAAGCACGGTCCGGGCCTGGTCCGCCAGCAGCGCGGGCGTCAGCCGGCCCTGCTCGCAGTGCTTGCTGAGGCCCTCCCAGAGCGGCGCCCGGTCCCGGACGAGCGCCACGTGCGAGACCGTCCGCGCCCACGCCACGCGCGCTGACGGGGTGTAGGTCATCGGGAACAGGTAGTCCACGATGCCCTCCTCGGCCCACAGCACCCAGTCCTGCGCCTGCTGGACGATGCAGTCGGGGTAGTCCGCGAAGACCGCCGCCGAGAGTTCGATCCCCCTTCCGGCGGTCAGCTCGTGCATCCGGCGCACGAATGCCGCCAAGCGGCTGACGCGCCACTGCGTCCATTGCTCGTGGGCCGGATCGGCGGCCTCGGCGGCCTCTATGTCCACGCCCTGCTCCCGCATCTGCGCCTTGCAGAACTCGCATCGGCACGGGCCCCCTGTGCGAATGTAGTCCAGGTGCAGACCGTCAGGCTCGTAGCGCTCGGCCAGATCCTCGAAGAGGGCAAAGACATTGTCTTGCACCTCGGGCCGACACATGCACCCCCAGCGGATGCCCTCCGTGTTCCGGGCCGTGTACTCCGGGTGTTCCTTGAGCAGGCGCGACCTGTCGCCTTCGAGGAAAACGCAGAACCACGGATGTACCTTTATGCCCCGCTGCCGGCACCCATCGATGAGCACCCGCAAAGGGTCCCAGTCGGGATATTCCTCATTTACGTGCGCGAGGTCGGTGAGGAAGTCGACGCCGCCCGGCGGATTCTTGACGCAGGGAATCATCAGGTCGAACCCGCCCGCCGCGAGCCGGTCGGCGTGGCGCGTTATATCGTCCTTCCCTCCGAAATCCGTGATGCTGTGCGACCAGACGGCCAGTGAGAACTCGCTCATGCGGCTTCCTCCGCAAACGGCTTTTTGGATGGGATTTACAGGATCAACGGGATTGAGGAAGGACGGGAAGGACTGACGACACGGCTGAGGCGCTCATGGTCGCGAGTTCTTCTCCATCCTGTTCATCCTGTCAATCTTGTCAGATTGGTTTCTCACAGCGATGCCAGCCAGCCGCCATCGACGTAGATCACCTGGCCGTTGACGAAAGATGAGGCGTCGGAGGCCAGGAACACGGCGCACCCGACCAGTTCCTCGGGCCGCCCCCAGCGCCCGGCAGGCGTCTCCTGCTCCACCCAGCGGTCGAACTCCGGATCGTCCTTCAGCACCTGGGTCATGTCCGTGAGGAAGTAGCCCGGCCCGATGGCGTTGATCTGTATGCCATGGCGGCCCCACTCGGCGGCGAGCGACCTGGTGAGCATCGCCAGGCCGGCCTTGCTTGCCGCGTAGGGGGCGCAGCCCGGGCGGGCCTTGTCGCTGAGCAGGGAGCAGATGTTGATGATCTTGCCGCGCCGGCGCTCGATCATCCCCGGCCCGACGGCCCGGCTGACGTGGAACGGGCCGTTCAGGTTCACGTTCAGCACCCCGTGCCACGCCTCGGTCGGCAGCTCCTCCACCGGCCCGCGGCGGTTCACGCCCGCGCAGTTGACCAGGATCTCAATCGGGCCGACGTCTCGCTCGATGCCCTCCACTCCCGCGCCGACCGCCTGCTCATCGATCACGTCGAAGCACTCCGCCGTCGCCTCGTGCCCCTCTGCGCGCAGGGCCTCGGCCGCCTGCTCGATGGTATCGGGGCGCCGGCCGTTCACGATGATGCGCGCCCCGGCCCGCGCAAGCCCGCGCGCCATCACCAGACCCAGCCCGCGCGAGGAGCCGGTAACGAGGGCGATCCTTCCCGAAAGATCGAATAGCTTCATCGTCCCTCCAGAGCCTGCAAGGGTTCCGGGCGAAATTGCCGAGCGGGTCCCCGAACCTAATTGACGTTCCGATTACGAGTGGAACTGTAGGGGCACGCCATGGCGTGCCCGAAGTCCTTGCGACGGCGAAAGATAGGGCACGGCATGCCGTGCCCCTACCCCGTGTATTCAGAACCGCAAGGTCGATAGAATCCAAAATCAGCCCGGCTCGGCCACGGGCGTCGGCTTGCCGTCTTGGTCCACGCAGACCATCAGCACCCGCCCGTTGAAGGATTTGCTGGCCGCGCCGGATTGCCCGTCGTAGACCAGCATCTCCACCCGCACCCAGAGCGAAGTGCTGCCGACGCTCTCGATGTGGAAGCTGAACTCCAGCAGGTCCCCGAGGTGGGCCGGGACGGTGAACTCCGCGTCTTCGACAAGGCGCGTGAGGAAATTGCGTCCGGGATATGTGCGTGCGCACGCGATGAACGCCAGCTCGTCGACCACGCCCAGCACCCGCCCGCCGAACAGGCTGCCGTACTGGTTCAGGTGCTCCTGTCGGACGAACATGTGGTGCTGAAAAGTTCGGATCATGCTCTCATCCCATAGCGGCAATCTTTTTTCGGCGAGGCAGCCCGTTGGCCGGCCGGAGAACAGGATAACGATATCCCATGCAAAAACAAGCGCACGACGGACCGAGGCTACTCGCAGAAGATGCGGACCTTATCGTCGCCGGGCTCGTCCACGGTTACCTCGAGATCGCTGAGGGCCTCGATGAATTCTTCGATGTTCTCGGGCTTCAGGCTATCCATGTCAAGTTGAAAGCCCTTGTCTCCCAGCTTGCCCTTGACCTTGGCTTTCGCTTCCTCGGGCATTAGGGCGCCGAGCTTTATGCCGGCGCGCAGTAGACCCAGCGGCACACGGACGTTCACCTTCTCACCACTGGGTTCAGAGACCTGGACCCGTAGGTACTTCGGCTTGAGCTTCGAGTCTGCCGGCGGGGCACCTGCGTCGCTCGGCATGCGTTCGCCTTCCGGCGCCTGCAGGGCGGCCAGCAGCCGCCCCGCCTCCTCCACCGTGATCTTGCCTTCGCTGAGCATGCCCAGTATCCGCAGGCGTTCTTCTTCCATGAGACCTCCCTTTCACCAGAACCTGACCAAGACCTGTTCGTGCGCCCCTTCCACCCGAACCACAAGCCCTCTCAGCGCTCCCAGGAGAGCAACGAATGCCCAGGTGATCTTCAGCAGGCGGCGTCCGCGCGCACTGAGGGCAAGCACGGGCGTGACTGCCAACACCAGGGGACTCGGCGCCAGCAGAAAGACCGCCATCAGCGGCCAGACGAGCGCCAGTGGGGATCACAATCGCAGGCCTCTCCGGCCCGGCCTGGCAACCTTCACGCTGATCGTCGCCGGCGGCAGCATCGTTCGTTGAGCCTCCCGATCGCTTCATCGACGGAAATCTCCCCGCGTTCGAGCTCGTCCAGCACCTCCTCGCGGGCGCTCACCGGCTGCGCCTCGACGAACTGAAGTTGCTCGCCGATCCGGTTGAGCCGGTTCTTGACCGTGGGGTAGCTGATGCCGAACAGGTGTTCCATCTGCTTGATCGACCCGTGGCACCGGACGAATGCGGCGACGAATACCTGGTCCTCGCCCGCCAGGAGCGCGAGCGGCGGCAGCTCGAACTCGCCCTCAATGGCTATCTCCCTGTCCGCTATACGCACCCGCTCGACGACGAACGGCTGGCCGCCGGTCAGACGCGTCAGTTCCTGCCATTCACTTGCCATGATCCAGATCTCCGACTTGAGTTGCCCAGCAATTATACCCCTGAGATTGGCAAAGCCAAGCCAATGCTTGAATAAAGCCATGCACAGATAAAGAAACTCAATGGAACCGAGTGCGCGGCTCAAGATTGTTGGGTTCTCGGCCCGCTCAGCTTCCCTGCGCCGTGACGCCTCGGACCGGCGCGTGCCTACTTCCATTGCGGCAGGGCTTAGCAGGCCCTATGATTGGCGCTCCGGCGTGAGTTCTGTCGCGGCCCGGACATCCGGACCCATGGCCGCCAGCGCCACTGTAAGCGCTCTGTTCGCAATACCTTGGTCTCGGGAGAGTCTCATGGCAGAAACTCGTTACAACACGGACGGCCCCTGGTTCAAGGGGAACACGCACATCCACACCATCCTGTCGGACGGCGGCGGGGACTACCGGGAACTGGCCGAACGCTATGCCGGAGCGGGCTACGATTTCCTCTTCGCCACGGACCACAGGCATCCCGCGACGATCGAGTCGGAGCCGGACATGCCCCTGCTGGCGCTCAACGGCATCGAGCTCGACGGGAAGGACATCTTGGGTTCCGGCTACCACGTGGTGGGCCTGGGCATCCATGAGGACATAAACGCCGACACCTCGTTCATCGATGCCCTGAACCTCTTGAAGTCCCGCGGTGTCTTCACGATCCTTGCGCACCCGCAGTGGATGGGCAACTCTCCAGAGGACGCGCTGCGCCACGGCTTCGACGGGGTGGAGGTGTACAACAACATTTGCCACTGGCTCAACGGCAAGGGGAGCGGTGCTTACTTCTGGGACCGCATGCTGACGGCCAACCAGGACGTGTGCGGCTTCGCATCGGACGACGCGCACATCTGCCCGGAGCATCCGGACTGGAACGGTGGCTGGATCGTGGTCAGCGCGCCGGAGCTGACGCGGGAGAACATCATGGCTGCCATACGGCGGGGCGAGTTCTATGCGAGCTGCGGGCCGGAGATACATTCGATTCAGACTTCGGGGGACGTGGTGCGGGTGCGGACTTCGTCCGTCAACCTGGTGCGGCTCGTCGGACCGACCACCGGCGGCGTGCGCGTCCGGGCCGAGGACGAGGCGGGCCTGACGGAGGCGGAGCTGACGATTCCCGCCGGCGTCGGCTACTGGCGCCTGGAGGTGGAGGACTTCGGGGGCAAGCGCGCTTGGACGAACACGCTGCTGCGCGCCTGCTGAAGGATGGCTGGCGGATACTGAGGTGCTAGGGCCCAAGCCGGGACGCTTGTGAGTGTCCCGCTGTGGCCTTGGGGCACCCGGCACCCGCCGGGCGTTGACAGATATCCGACATGGGGGTAGAATGTAGACTAAAAGGGTGTGGTATAGCCTGTTTGAGGTTTGGACCGATGAGTTTTTCGGCACGTAGTCGTTACGGGACGCGCGCACTTCTGGAGCTTGCCCTCCAGGGGGACGCCGGACCCGTGAGCCTGGAGACCCTGGCCAGGAATCAAGGCATGCCGCCCCGTTACCTCTCCAAGATCGCCCAGGACCTGAAGCGGGCCGGCCTTGTGCGCAGCGTGCGCGGCGCGCGGGGGGGGTACGCCATGACCCGCGACCCGGCCGACATCGAGATCATGGACATCGTAAGGGCTATGGACGGCAGTGTGGCGCTGGTGGATTGCGTGGACGACCCGGCGGTCTGCGAAAGGGGAGAGGGGTGTGTCACGCGCGAGCTGTGGGGACGGGTCAATGAGGCCATGCAGGATGTGCTCAAGTCGGCGACCCTGAAGGGCCTGGTCGACAAGGAGAGGGCGAGAAGACGGGCCGTCGCCCGTGCGTCTAAGGTGGCGAAGAAGCGGGTTAGCGGGTAATAATGGGGCGTTCGGGCCGCGCGGGAGCGGCGGGACAGCGAGCCTGTGGCCGGAGATCTCGGCTGCGGAGGGAAAGATGGAAAGATCCGTGTACATGGACCACAGCGCGACGACGCCGATGCGCTGCGAGGCCGTGGACGCGATGTTGCCATACTTCCAGGAGCGGTTCGGCAACGCCAGCAGTGTTCATGCCTTCGGTCGGCAGGCGCGGGAGGCGATGGACGACGCGCGGGAGAAGGTGGCCTCGCTCATCGGCGCGCAGCCCGGGGAGATCATCTTCACCGGCGGCGGCACCGAGAGCGACAATCTGGCCGTTGCGGGCGCGGCGCACGCGTACCACGAGAAGGGCAAGCACGTCATCATCTTAGCCATCGAGCACCATGCCGTGCTGAACACGTCCGCCGCGCTCCAGAAGGTCGGTTTCGAGGTGACTGAGCTTCCGGTGGACGAGCACGGGTTGGCCGATCCGGAGTGGCTGCGCGCGCTGCTGCGGCCGGACACGGCGCTGGTTTCGGTCATGATGGCCAACAACGAGGTGGGCGTCATCGAGCCGATCACCGAGCTGGCGGCAGTCGCCCGCGGGGCCGGCGCGGTGTTTCATACGGACGCGGTCCAGGCGGCGGGCAAGGTGCCGGTCGACGTGAACGAGCTGGGCGTGGACCTTCTGACGCTGTCGGCGCACAAGTTCCACGGGCCCAAGGGCGTCGGTGTGCTTTACCGGCGCAAAGGGGTCCGGCTTCATCCCATAATCCGCGGCGGCCATCACGAGGGCAACATGAGGCCGGGCACGGAGAACGTGGCGGGCATCGTGGGCCTGGCGGTGGCGCTGGAGATGGCGTGCCTGGAAATGCCCAAGGAGGCGGAGCGCTTGGGCAGGCTGCGCGACAGGCTTCAGGACGGGATCATTGACCGGATCCCGGACGTGCGCGTGAACGGGGACCCTGAGAAGCGGCTGCCGCACATGGTGAACGTGAGCATCCAGGGCGTCGAGGGCGAAGCGATGCTACTGACCCTGGACGCCCGCGGCATCGCCGCCTCCAGCGGGTCGGCCTGCACCTCCGGCACCCTGGAGCCCTCGCACGTGCTGACGGCGATGGGCATCCCGCCGGAAGTGGCCCACGGCAGCCTCCGGTTCTCCCTTGGGCGGATGAATACCACGGAGGACGTGGACTACGTGATCGAGGTTCTCCCTTCGGTGGTGGAGCGGCTCCGGGACATGTCGCCGACCTATAACAGGGCGAAGCAATGAGCGACAAAGGTAGCATTCAGGGCAGGATCGAAGAACTCAAGGCGCGTCGCGGCGCCCTGATCCTGGCGCATAATTATCAGCTCCCCGAAGTGCAGGACATAGCCGACTTCGTGGGTGATTCGCTGGGCCTGAGCCGGAAGGCGGCGGCTGCGGAGGCGGAGGTCATCGTGTTCTGCGGCGTGGACTTCATGGCGGAGACGGCGGCGATCCTCTGCCCGGACAAGACCGTGCTTATGCCCGATCCCAACTGCAACTGCCCGATGGCCAACATGGTCACGCCAGCCGGGCTTCTCGCGCTGAAGGCCGAGCATCCGGGCGCGGTCGTGGTCAGCTACGTCAACACCACGGTTGAGGTGAAGGCCGAGAGTGACCTGTGCTGCACGAGCGCCAACGCGGCCGAGATCATCGAGTCTATCGATCCGGACCGGCCGATAATCTTCGTGCCGGACAAGTACCTCGGGGCCTACGCGGGCAGGCAGGCCGGGCGCGAGCTGATCCTGTGGGAAGGTTACTGTCCCACGCACGTCGCCATTACGCCGGAGCACGTCGCGGCGGCGCGGCGGCAGCATCCCGGCGCCGTCGTTACGGCCCACCCCGAGTGTTTGCCGGGGGTGACGGAAATGGCCGACGCGGTGCGCTCCACCAGCGGCATGGTGCGCTTTGCGCGCGAGACCGACGCTGGCGAGGTGATCGTGGCTACCGAAATTGGCCTTCTGTACCGACTGCGCAAGGAAAACCCCGACAAGACGTTCATTCCCGCATCTCCCGCCGCATCGTGCAAGAACATGAAGCGCAATACGGCGGAGAAGATACTCTGGTGCCTGGAGGACATGCGCTACGAGATGCGGGTGGACCCGGAAGTCCGCGAGCGCGCCCGGGGTGCCATCGACGCCATGGTAGCGGCCCGTGAGGCAGGGAAGGGCGCGCCCTCGAGGGCCGGCACCCCTGAGGACCATAGATGAGGCCAGGAAGGAATCCCCCGTGGCTGCAATGTACACCGATAAAGTGTTGGACCACTTCGCCAATCCTCGCAACATAGGGGAGGTGGAGGACCCGGACGGCGTGGGCGAGGTCGGCAACCCCGTTTGCGGCGATGTGATGCGCATCAGCATCCGCGTGGAGGGAGGTCGCCTTGCCGACGTGAAGTTCAAGACGCTCGGGTGCGCGGCAGCCATCGCGGTGAGCAGCATTACGACCGAGGTCGCGAAGGGCAAGACACTGGAGGAGGCGCTGGAGCTCACGCGCGATCAGATCGCCGAGGAACTCGGGGGCCTGCCGCCTCAAAAGATGCACTGCTCGAACCTGGCCGTCCAGGGCCTGCACAAGGCCATAAAGGCCTACCTCGGCGAGCCCGTCGAAGATGTTGAGGACGACGGGCACGAGGAAGCCCACTCGCACTGATCGGCCCCCGTCGGAGTACCTCCCCCCCGGCCCGTCACGGAGGACGCGGCGAGACGGGGTTCGTTTCTACCGTTCAATCCGCGTCCCCTCGCCACATCCAGCTGATTCCTCGTTTTGCGCCTCTTGCCCTGCGTTCTTGATGTCTGCGAGGCGGATGTGGCGTAGCGTCAGGCCCGCGGGTGGGCGCGGTCGTAGGTTTCCTTCAGGTCCTCGGTCGTCAGGTGGGTGTAGATCTGCGTGCTTGAGAGGTTCTTGTGGCCGAGCAGCTCCTGCACCGAGCGCAGGTCGGCCCCGTTCTGGAGCATGTGGGTGGCAAAGCTGTGACGCAGCGCGTGGGGGCTGAGGGCCGCGTCTAGGCCGGCCAGGAGCAGTCGCGTGCGCAGGATGCGGGCAACGCTGCGCGCCGTTAGCCGGCCGCCGCCGCGCGCGTTGATGAACAGGGCGCGTCGGTCCTTGCGCTCGGGCGCAGTGGCGTCGCGCATCTCGATGTAGCGCCGCAGCGCCTGGACCGCGCAACTCCCAAGCGGCGCTAACCGCTCCTTCTTCCCCTTTCCCTTTACCAGCGCCATCCCGGCCCGCAGGTCGATGTCGCCGTCGTCCAGCCCGACCAGCTCGCCCACCCGCAGGCCGCCGCCGTAAAGGGTCTCCAGGATGGCCTGGTCCCGCGCCCCCGTCCAACCCTTAGGTGCGGCGGTGCCCATTGCCGCGGCATCCATCAGCCGCCGGGCGTCCTCGACCGTCAAGAAGCGTGGCAGCTTCCGGTCGCGGCGCGGGGTCCGCAGGACGGAGATGGCGTTCCTGTCGATCACGCCTTCCTGGAACAGGTATCGGTAGAGCGAGCGCACGGCGCTGACGCGGCGCGCGAGGGTCGACTTGGACAGCTCGCGCACCCTGAGCGCGGCCAGGAACGCGCGCACGTCTCGCACCTGGGCCTCTTCTACGGCGCGCCCGCGCCGGGAGAGGAACTCCTCGTACATCTCCAGGTCCTTCGTGTAGGCCCTGAGGGTGTGCGCGGAATAGGCCTTCTCCACCGCCAGGCGTCGCAGGAATTGTTCGACATGGGGGTTCATTATCGCTCCGGCTCGTTATGTTCAAGATTGAGTCTACGCCGCCGGGCTGCGGGGGGGCAACGGAAGTGCCGGTCGAAGGGGGATGGCGGTGCCGAAGTGGAGCATGAACCATAAGTTGTGATGTGGTATCCCGGGCGTAGAGAACCATTTCGCACAGTCAAAAAGCCCCGCCACTTGACAGCAGCGCAGGGCTCCTGTAGTGTCGCGCTGTGGCATGTGCCGGCGCGATTTCCACCATCCGCACCGCGTTCCCCTACCCCTTAGCCGAGCTTGGACGCGCCGGCGGCAATCCATGAGAGAGCCGCTGATGAATCAGCAGACACGAGGGGGCCAGGAATGAGTGACAGGCAGGGTCCGAATTCTCAGCGGCCATTCGGAGAAGCACCGCTGTCCCCGGTACGCACAAGCGGCCCGGCTCTCGCATCGCTGGTTTGCGGGATTGTCAGCTTCGTAACGTTGGGTCTGGGGGGTCTGGTGGCTTTGACGCCGCGCAGGTGGGCTGCCGACCTTTCGGACGAGCTGGGTTCCTTGGGCAGAGCCCTCTGGGGGCTTGGGTGGCTGACGGGCATGGTTCTTGGCGTCTGGGCGATCGTCAGGATCACCGGCAATCCGCTCAAGCGGAAGGGACGGGGGCTGGCGGTGGCGGGCATCTGCGTCTCCGTCGCGTCGCTGTTGACTTTCCTCGCGATAGAGCTATCAATAGATGTCGGCGTCGACTCGAAGGGCCGCGTGCCGTCGGTCGCGTGCAGAAGCCACCTGCGAAATGTCGGCCTGGGGGTGTTGATGTATGCCGACGACAACCAGGATGTCCTGCCCGAGAGTCTGACAGACCTGGTGGACCAAGGATACGTGACCCCCGAACCCCTTATCTGCCCGAGCGACACCAGCCCAATGTGGATAGGTTACCAATGCAGCTTCGACTATCTTGGCGAACTGTCCATCAGCGAAGTGGAGATGGTGGCGGATATCGGCAGACTGATCGTTGCCTACGAGAGCAAGGCCAATCCAAGCATGGCCGAAACGCCCTGTGCCTCGACGGCCACGTCGAGCAACTGGAGGAACCCGCCTTCCGAGAGTGGGTGAGAGACAACCGGGAGAAGGTCAAGGCAATGGATTCGTGGCCCGATCTACCCGAGGAGCGCAAGCGGGAGATCGAGGCGTTCTACACCCCGGAGCAGACGGAATGTGTTGGCGCAATGAGATTTCAGTCTCCAAGCCGGGAGGCAGCGCACTTTCAATGACCAGGCCTGCTACCCTCTTTGCTACCTTTCTCAC
>CAZHPE010000077.1:0-13060 GCA_964534775.1 uncultured candidatus Brocadiaceae bacterium | reverse complement strand
TGGGGGCGCTGATAACGAACTTCCACCTGCCGCGCAGCACGCTGCTGATGCTGGTATGCGCCTTCGCGGGGCGGGAGGCTGTGGTGACGGCCTACCGGGACGCCGTGGCGCGGGCCTACCGGTTCTACAGCTACGGCGATGCGATGCTTATCGGGTAGGCGCCGTGGCGCAGGGTGCCCTGGCGCCGGGCGCCCTGCGGTGCGGCGATCAGGCCGGCTCTCGCCTCACCAGGCCGAAGGCGCGGCTGAGGCGCTCGCGGATCTCTGCGCGGCGCTCTTCGGGCAGGCACTCGCACTCCTGGAGCATGGTGAGCGGCTCGCGCACGCCGGTTATACCGCCGCGCAGCGCCACGAAGAGGGCCTGGAGCACATTCTCGCGCGTCCGTTCCACGGCCGGATCGCCAGCCTTCAGAACGGTGTTCGCTGCGATCTTGCCCAGGCTTACCAGGAGCGCGAGACGGCGTTCGTCGTCCTGCTTATCAGATCCCTCCCATTCGGTCAGCATCATCTCGGCCGTCCGGAGGCACAGGTCCCGGAACTCGCTTCCCCGGGCAGCACGGCCGCAAATATCACCCACGGCGCGCACCACCGCCACCCTCTTCAGGGACCTTAGCAGTGAGTGGCCCAGCCGTACGCGAACCTGCACCGTTACGCGGTCCGAGCAGCCGGCCGCGCACAGCGCATGGATCAGGGCCCCCACACCGCCCGGCCCCCAGACGAGGCGGGCATGGGAGACGCCTTCCCAGAGGATCAGCAGCCGCTTGACGATGTCCTTGCTGAGTTCGGGTGGCGCGGCGCGGCTCACGCAAATGTTCTCGAGTCCCCGCACGACCGCCGGCACGATGCGGGTGTCGAACAGGACTTCCCGTCCGAACTCGTATACCGTGCCCTCCTGGGTCTGGCGCGTGATCCCCAGCTGCCGGGGGGCCCTGGTGTTAGCCACGCGGTCGAAGACCTCGAACAGCTCCCTCTGGTGTCTGGGCCGGGCGTTGTCCGAGCCGGCCATGACCACCAGGGCCTCGAACAGCTCGCACGTATAGGCCGTCTTGCCGAGGCGCTCCTGCATGGTTTGGAGGAACTCATCGAACCGGCGGGCGCCTTCCTGCGTGTAGCCGCACAGATACGCCACGGCGAGCGTGAACGCGGGCACCGGGGCGTCGGGATCGTCGAACAAGGCCCCGCAGAACTCCAGGATTTCATGCATCAGCTCAGGCGGCGCTTCCTGCCCGCTGGAGCGCACGATGCGGCCTATGCTCACGAAGGCCCATTCGGTTTCCTCGTGCGGATAACGGCGCTGGAGGAACTCGAACAACGGCCGCAGCGCAATCGGCCCGATCCCTTCGAGACTGTTGCAGATCGTCTCGGCCGTATCCCGCGCGGGGTATTCCACCAGGTTTGCCAGAAGCTCTGCGGCCAGGCTCACGCGCAGCCCTTCATCCACCCGCGGGTCGGCGCAGAGTCTTGCGTCCATCACCAGTCGCCGCGTCTCACGGTCAGCCGCCCGGAGCGTCTCCAGCAGAAACCGGGCGCCCTCGTTGATTATTCCCTCGGAGACCCCGCCTTCCGCGCACAACACGTCGAGCAGCCGGATAAGCTCCGGCCCGTGGCGGGAGGTGCGCCGCGTCAGCAGCTCAAGCACCGCCCGGGCGGCCGGCTTCCCGAGCCGAACCAGCCCGTAGCGCAGGTAGGAACGCTCCTGCTCGGGCACGCCCGGGTTCGCAATCTCGCTCAACGCCATCTTGGCCAGCCGTGCCAGCGTTTCCTGGTCGCCGCTGACGGTCACCGCCACACCTACCAGAAAGCTGCGCACCCGAGGGTCGGCGCTGCGGCTGATCTCCTTCAGCAGTATCGGCATCACCACGTCGCCAGCGTGCCGATGGCAGCCCAGGATAGCGCGCTCCACGGGCAGTCGCAGCCCGTCGAACTCCCGCGCGAGCTGCCGCAGGGCGCTTTGGACCAACTGTTCGGTCTTCTGGGGGCTGCGCGCGAGGGTGGGAGCCAGTTCCGTTATCCGCTCAAGAAGCTTCTCCACCACCGCGCAGTCGCGCGCCTCGGCGAAGAGTTCCAGCAGCACCGCAAGCGTCACGCCCCTCTCGGCATCGTCGGCCTCGGCGAGCAGCGCCTTGAGGCGTTCGGTGGCGTAGAGCACGTCCTCCTCGTCCTCACCGAAGAGCCGGCGCATCGCATCGGCCAACTCGGGGCCGAATCCGATCTGCTCCAGGCCCCGCAGCGCCTCCTGGCGCACGGAAGCATCGGCGGCCGTGTCCACGAGCGCTCCCACGAACAGGCCCGCCTTCTGCGCGGCCGGCATGGGCGCGAAGACCAGCTTGCGGAGCGCTTCCATACGCTCCTGCGGGTTGTGGCTGGTCAGAACGGTCAGCTTGAGCCGGGCCACCTCTTCGGGCGTGAAGATGGCATCGGTCTCGGTCAAGGAGATGACTCCGGCCTCCCCCCTGGCGAGCGCCAGATCAGTAAGGGCCCCCCCGCCCCCGGCGCCTTCGACCTCATCCGCCAGCACCTCGTCCTGCAACGCGATGGTGCGCCAGCCGTCCTCGCCGCGCACAACGCGTAGCAGCGCCGCCTCCTGCGCCCCCTTCTCTGCGGCCAGGGCCTGGAGACGCACCTCGTCCATGGCCTCCGCCCCAAGGTCCATTAGCAAGCCGTCAAGCAACACGGCCGCCAGCGCGGGCCCGGCCGCCGCCGTCTCCAACACCGCCGCCGTCACGTCCACCTTTTTACATAGCAGTGCGACCACACGGCTGGCCAGGCGCGCGGTAAGGTCGTAGCGCTGGATCAGCGCGTCCCGGTCGGAGGTGCGCTCGCCGATCATGAAAGGCACATCACCTCAAAGGATGCGGACCTCGCGGTCGCCTTCGACTACGCGGCCGATCAGTGCGGGCTTCTCACCCAGGCGCGCAAGCCTGCGCAGGACGCTCTGCTCGAAGTAGGCCCCAACCACCAGCACCAGGCCGATGCCCATGTTGAAGGTGCGGTACATCTCACGCACTGGCACATCGCCCAGCCGACGGATCACGTCGAATATCCGCGGGCATTGCCAGGAGGCCGGCCGCATCTCCACGGCGCAGCCCTCGGGCAGGATGCGGCGCACGTTGTCCGGCAGGCCGCCGCCGGTGATGTGCGCCATGCCGTGCACGACCTGCTTGACGCGGTAGCGGTGCAGCAGCGCGCGCACGGCGCGCACGTATATCCGCGTGGGCTCCAGCAACTCTTCGCCCAGCGTGCGGGCGATGCCGAACGCGCCCAGGCTGTCCCCGCACTTCATGCCCTCCTGCTCGAAGAAGAGTTTTCGCACCAGGGAATAGCCGTTCGAGTGCAGGCCGCTCGAGGCCAGGCCGATGACCGCGTCCCCCGGCTCGATTTTCTTGCCAGTGATGAGCTTCCTGCGCTCGACCACACCCACCACGAACCCGGCCATGTCGTACTCACCCGGCGCGTACATGTCCGGCATCTCGGCGGTCTCCCCGCCCAGCAGGGCGCAGTCGCACATGCGGCAGCCCTCGGCGACGCCGCTCACGGCCTCCCGCAACGCCTCCGGCTCCAGCTTGCCCACGCCCAGGTAGTCCAGGAAAAAGAGCGGCTCCGCCCCCTGCACCAGGATGTCATTGACGCACATGGCCACCAGGTCGATGCCCACGGTGTTGTGACGGCCCGTCATGAAGGCGACCTTCACCTTCGTGCCCACGCCGTCGGTGGAGGCCACCAGCAGGGGATGGCGGTAGTTGCGGCGCCATATCTTGCGGTCGAAGTCCAGCGCGAACAGCCCCGCGAATCCCCCAGGATTCGCCACCACGCGGCCATCGAAGGTGCGTCGCATGAGGGTGTAGAGAGAGTCGGCGAACTCGCCCCCCTTCTCCATGTCCACGCCGGCGTCCTTGTAGGTCAGTCGAGCCATTACGACCTCCGCCGCTAGTCCCCGTGAACCCGCCTGAATGTCGGCAGCGCGGCAATGCGCGCGCACGTGCTGATTATAGCGCGGGGCGCATCGGTTTCACAACATCGCCACGGACGGACCCGGTCGCCGCTGCGGGCCCGCTGGCTGAGGCGCAAGGCCCGGCTCAGTTCCCTCCGGCCCCTCCGCCCAGCCCGGCCACGCGGCGTGCCGCATCCGCGGCACGGCCACCCTTCAGGCGAATGTGCTCGCCGTAGTGCCCGATGGCCCCCTCGGCGTCGCCCGCCTCGCGCAGGAGTTCAGCCAGCTCCCAGTGCAGCTCGGTATCCCAAGGGTTGAGCTTCAAGGCGCGGCGCATCAGGGCGATGGCGTGTCCGCCGGGGGCGCGCTGGACCCACAAACGGGCCTGCATGGCAAGGGCCTCCGCGCAGTAGGGATCGAGGCCAATCGCATGCTTTGCGTGTTCGAGCGCCTCGTCCGCCTCTCCCCGGGCCTGGGCCAGCCGCGCCGCCGCCAACCACGCCGCAGGTGAGCGTTCAGAGGCATCGCGCGCCCTAGCCACGGCGTCTTGAGCCTTCGCCCAGTCCTGGAGGCCGATGAACCCCTGGGCCAGGGCGGCGTAGCTTTCGGCGCTGGCACGGCTGCTGACAGCTATGCGCGCGTCCTCCACGGTCTCTCTGTAGCGGCCGGCGGCGCAGTGCAAGCGCGCCATCGCCAGACGCGCGGCCACTTCGTATTCCGAGCTTCGCGTGGCTTCCCGGAGCGCCTCAAGGGCCTCTCCCACCTTGCCCTCGTCGGCCAGCAGGCGGCCCACCTCCAGCCGGGCGGCCGGATAACCCGGGTGAGAGGCCAGCAGATCGGTCAACGCGCTCTCCGCCTCGTCCCACCGGCGTTGGCGCCGGAGCATGGCGGCCAGGCGCACGGTCGCCCAGGGAAAGGCCCCGTTCAGCCCCGCGACCTCCGCGAAGGCCCGTTCCGCCTCTGGCACGCGCCACATGGCGGCCGCCCTCTCGCCATAGGCCATCCTCAGGTCCACCCGGTCCGGCCTGAGGCGGGCGGCCCGGTCCAGCACCCGCAGGGCCTCATCGTACTCGCCGGCCCGCCACAGCAGGTCGGACAGACCGTGCGGGCTGCCCGGCTCGATATCGAAGGCTCGGCGCAGGGCCGTTTCGGCCCCCTGCCCCTGCCCCAGGGCTTCCAGCACTGTGCCAAGCTCCAGCCAGGGATCGGCGCCCTTCGCGCCGGCCTCGATGGCCTGCCGGTAGACCTCCGCTGCGCGCTCGTACCCGGCCTGACGCCAGAAGTGCCGGGCCGCCCAGAGCGGCGCCAGCTCGGAACCGGGTGCAGGAGGCGACTTAATCCCCGTGCCGACGGCCACGGCCTCGAGCAGCCACCGTTCAGCGGCCTGCTCCCGGCCCAACTGGCGCGCGACAAGGTGGCGCCCGAGCAAGTGGCAGCTCACCCGGCTGGGGTTGCTCAAGTCGCTCACACGCGCCTGCTCCAGAAACTGGTGCGCATCCTCAGGGTCGGTTCCGCGGGCGGCCAGCCACGCCTTCAGGGCATACGCCGGCCCGCTATCCGGCCTGCGCTTTAGTACCGCATCGGCGCGCTTTACGGCCTGGCCCCGGCGGCCCTCCCCCACCAGGGCCATGGCCAGCCGAAGCAGCACGCCGTCCGGAGCGCCGGTCCACGCGCGCTCGAGGCGCTCGGCCGCCTGCGCCCACTGCCCCAGGCGGAAGAAGCACTCGCCCTCGAACTCTACCAGGGCTGCGGAGGGCGTGGCGCCGGGTTGCGGATCGAGGGGCAGCAGGCACTCCAGCAACTCAAACCACGGCTTGTCGGTGGCGTTCAGCTCACCGAGTTCGGCCCTTGCCAGAAAGGCCAGGTCCTCCGGCAGGCGGTAGGGCAGCTCAAGGGCAGCCAGACGAATGCCATCTTCCACGCCGTAGAGCAGGACGCGCAAAACCGGTCCACCGTCTTCGTCTTCGCCCGGCACGGGCAGCAGGGCTACGCCCGCGCCGGCGCGCCGGAGTCCCGCGAACCACCGTGCCTTGACCCTCTCCCGCCCCTCTGCCATACGGGCTGCGGCCCCGCGGGCCGGGCGGGGACGGGCATCCATGCCCTCGGCGCGGAGAAAGAAGGCTATCAGGTCCGTGGCGTAGGCGGCCTCGGCACTCCGGGCGTCTGCGTTCACCGCCGCTACGAAGCCCGGCGGCGCGCACAGCGGCCTCACGCGGGCGGCCGTGCTTTGCACCGCGTCCCGCAGGGTCGGCGTGCCGCCTGGCAGATTGTCCGGCACCGTGGCCTGGGCCGACGCCGCCCACAGGCACAGAAGCACCGCGGCAGCCACGAGCACGTTAACGGGCCGCCGCCCCCCCCGGCGGGTTTTGACACGTTCAAGACCCATACCGTACAATTCTTAATGATAAGCCGTCCGTTTGCAAAGGGAAGCCATGCCGCGGGAGAAGCTCGAGATCATTCTGGCCGATGCTGCCGGCTTCTGTATGGGCGTGCGGCGGGCCCTGAAGCTCGCGCTCGGCGCTACCCGCGACCCCGACTGCCCGCGCCCCATCGCGACGGATGGACCGCTGATACACAACCCCCAGGTGCAGCAAGTCCTCGAAGCCGGCGGGGTTGGGGTGCTGGACGGGAAGGGGCCGGGAGATTCGGACGATGAGCGTGGCCCGCAAGGGGGCCGGGCCGGCACGGTGGTGATACGCGCGCACGGCGTCGCGCCGGAGCGGGCCGAGGAGCTGCGGCGCAGCGGCACGCGCGTGATCGACGCCACTTGCCCGCACGTGCGCCAGCTCCAGAGGATTGCCACGCGGGTGGCGGAGCACGACGGCGGGGGGGAGGGCGTTGCGCCGCTGTTGGTCGTGGTGGGCGACCGCGGGCATGCCGAGGTTGAGGGCGTGCGTAGCCATGCCGCCGGGCGCGCGGTGGTGGTGAGTTCAACTGAAGACGTCGACCGGCTGGCGGATTCTGAGGGGGATGATCTGCGTCGTGCGCCGATACTGGTGGTGGCTCAGACGACGCAGGACGAGGAATCTTTCCGCCGGATCGCCGAGGAGCTGAAGCGGCGCTTTCCGCACTGTGAGGTTTTCGACACGATCTGCCGTTCCACCAAGCTCCGGCAAGCCGAGGCCAGGGAGCTGGCGCGGCGGGTGGCGGCGATGGTCGTGGTGGGGGGCTTCACAAGCGCCAACACGCGTCGACTGGCCCAGATATGCGCCGACACCGGCACCCCGACGTGCCACGTCGAGACCGATGAGCAACTCGACTTGGAGAGCCTGCTGGGCTGCAAACGTATCGGCATCACGGCCGGCGCCTCGACCCCGCACTGGATGATTCGCCGCGTCATCCACCGCCTGCGGAGCGAGCACGCCCGCCGCTGCCGGCCCATCCTTCACCTGCTGCGAACGATCCTGCTGGCGCCGATCCGGGCGAACCTGTTCCTGGGCGGCGGTGCGGCGGCCATGGTATTTGTCAACCGCCGCCTTATACCTCTGTCCCAGTCCCCCCAGTACCGTCTGGGATTGTGCATGGCGCTGGCGTCGTTCTTTCTGCTGGGTCAGCACCTTCTGCACCAGTGCGCCCGGCGCGAGGCCCTGTACCTCACGGTGCCGGGGAAGGGGGATTTCTTCAGGGCCAACGCTCGCGTATTGCAGTTCGTCGGCGTGGGTTCGGGGATGCTGGCCATCTGTCTGGCGCTGCTTCTGCCCGGTTGGGCGCCATTCGTTCTGGTGGTTGCGGGCACGCTGGGGGGATGGTTCTACGCCCTGGAGCTGGGGCCGCATGAAGATGCCAGCCGGGGCCGTCTGCCCGGTGCTCGCTGGCTCGCCCGGGTGCCGGGGGGAAAGGAGTTGTTCGTGGGGCTGGCCTGGGCGGTGACTACGGCGCTGGCGCCGGCCCTGGCCGGCACAAGACCGGAGGCTACCCGTTGGGGTGCGGTCGGGGCAGCGATGGCATTCTGCTTCCTGCTGGGCAGTCACCGGATGTTGCTGACGGACCTGTTGGACTTCGAGGGTGACCAGCTGGTCGGCCGCGAGAACCTGGCAGTCGTGCTGGGAGAGAGGGCCTGCAAACGGCTCATCCTGGGGCTGATGGGGACTGAGGCTGTTTTGCTGGTGGTGGATGCACTGGTGCTGGGCTGGACAATGGGGCTGGGTTTTGCTATGCTGATTCCGCTGGCGTATTGGGGTGTATGTTTCTTGCTTCTCCACAGAGGGAAGTTGCCGGAGGGCGAGCTGGCCGAAGTAATGATCGACGCGGCGTTCTATGGCTGCGGGCTGATGGCCTTGGTGGAACCTCTCATGCGCTAGCGCACCACGCGACAGCAAGCGGGAAAGGTGCATGCCATGCCGGAAGATGAAGCGGCCCTGGCAGGTCTGGGCGAGTTCGAGGTTCTGGGCAAGATCGGGGAGGGCCCCTGGACGGTGGTCTTCCGGGCCCGGTGGCAGGGACAGGACTGTGCCCTGAAGGTACTGAAGAACGAGGTGTTGCCGACGGACCAGGGCCATCGCGCGCGCCTGCTCCAGGTGCTCCAGCGCTTGCCTCAGGTCGAGGACGAGACCGTAGTCAAGGTCTTGAGCGTCGGTGATAGCGAGGGCACATTCCACGTCGCCATGGAGCTGATGACGCAGCCCTCGCTGTCCGACAGGCTGGCCTCCGGACTTCAACTGACGGAGCGGGAAGTCGTCGCGCTTGGCAGGCAGATGGCACGGGCCCTGGGGGCCGCCAAGGAGGCCAATCTGCCGCACGGCGACCTGGTACCGAGCAACATCTGGCCGCTGGGTGAGGGCAAGTACAAGATCGCTGACTTCGCCGTCAAGAAGTTCCTGAGCGAAGAGCCGCGCGAGGGTGACCTGCAAACCGCACGTCAGGGGGATGTCGGCTCCGAAGAACCCACCACCGCTGAGGAACTCCTGCGCAGCCGCAGTCACGGCGGCACCAGCGAGCACATGCAGCGGGACTTTGCCATGCTCGCCGGGGTGATGCTGGGCCTGCTGGGCGGCGAGGCGACGCAGCATGGCGAGGAGGAGGACCTCGAGGATTACCGCGAGCGGCTGCGGGAACTGGTCAAGCCGCCCATGATGCTGGATATGAGCACGTATATGGCCAACGCGCTGCGACAGATCCTCACGCCGGCCACCTGTCGCATGCCCAACGACATAGTCGTGGAGCTTGCGACGGCCATGGTCTTTCAGCGCAGAAGCCGGGACTTGGCCGACAAGATCGCGGGAGAGGCTAAGGAGGGCGTTCCCGCCGCTGAGGAGAAAGCGCCCGTCGCGGCGCCTGCTGGCCCTGACAGGACGGCGGCCGGGCAAGCGCCGGCTCCAGCTCCGGCGCAGGCAGAGGCGGGGGAGGTCACCGTCTTTTTCGTGTCGGACGAGGGTGGCGAGGGCCAGTTCTTCACGCTCGGCGAAGGCGAGGAGATCACCCTCGGGCGTGACCCGGACCAGAGCAGCTTCACCGTCCAAGACGCCTCAGCCTCGCGCAGGCACTGCACGATCAGCAGACAGGACGGAGCCATCCTGCTAAAGAACGAGGGCAGCTCGAACGGAACGTTCGTAAACGAGCAACGCGTGCGGGAAATTCAGGTGAAGGCCGGCGACATCCTGCGCATCGGGCGCAGCCGCGTCTCCGTGGCCGTGCCCTTCACGACGGACAAGTAGCCCCGGGTTCGGGGCGGGTTTGGCCCCGGTCGGCCGGCGGAGGCGCGCCTTCCGGTGGCTCGCACCGTCCGCTGCGCAAAGACCCGCGACACTCATGACTCAGGACTCAGCATGAAGATAGCAGTTGGTTCGGACCACCGCGGCAGGCACTACAAGGACCTGGTCAAGGCACAGATCGAGAGGCTCGGCCATACGGTCCTGGACATGGGTACGAGCGGCGAGGAGTCGGTCGACTATCCCGACCATGCGCACATGGTCGCCCGGTCGGTGGCCGGGGGTGGGAGCGAGCGGGGGGTCCTTGTCTGCTCCACTGGGATCGGCATGTCCATGGCTGCCAACCGGCTTAAGGGCGTGCGGGCCGCGCTGTGCATGAACAGGGAAATGGCGCAGTTTGCGCGCCGCCACAACAACTCCAATGTGCTGTGCCTGGGGCAGGACATGGTCCCGGAGCAGGACGTGGCGGGGATTGTGAGCGAGTGGCTTTTCACCGAGTTCGAGGGTGGCCGCCACGTGCGTCGGGTCAACAAGATCGACCAGGCCTGATCCGGCCGGAGAGCAGGGGGTAGAGATCGTCGTGCAATTTGCCGGCAGACCGCGATAGGCTGCGGCCTCGAGTCGGCCGCGCGCGGGCCTTCATCCGTGTGCGGGAGTTGCCGCTGGCGCGCAGGGAGATTGAAACGGGGGGGGCGATTTGGGATATAAAGCATGCACTGGTGCGCTTGTGCCATGAGCCGCTCTACTTAGGGAGAGAGGGAGCGCAATGAATCCCCGCCTTGAGATATTGGTCGGCATGCAGGCCGGAGACGAGCACGAGATTCCCCCGCACGAGACCGCGGGGCCCGTGGTGCTGGGGCGCGGCGTCGGGGGCGGCTTCGTCCAAGTCAGGGACCTCAAGAGCAGGAACGGCACGCACGTCAACGGCCGGCACATCCGGGAGAAGACTGAGCTGCACCACGGCGACAAGGGGCGAGCAGGAGGGGTCGAGCTGAAGGTGAAGTTCACGCAGGAGGCGCCGGAGCGCAAGCCCGGCACGGCCGCGACTACGGCGCTGGCGGCCACCAAGACACCCCACAGGCCAGCTCACATGAGCGAGAAAATCAGTTTTCCGGGCTTCGTTCTGGAAGGCCCCATCGGGGAAGGCGCGACCACCTGCACCTACCGCGTGCACAAGACCGACGCGGAAGCGCCACTGGCCCTGAAGTTCGTCGTGCCGGACGTCCTCATCAGCCCGGAGGAGAGGGCGCGCTTCCTGCGCGGGGCACGCCATGCGGCCGAGTTGGACCATCGCCATCTCGTCAGGGTTCTGGAAGTCGGCACTCACGAGGAAATCCCGTACATGGTCATGGAGTACGTGGGGGGGGATATCCTCGAACGCGGGCTCGCTGAGGCGGGGCGACCTTTGAAGGTGGCCAGCGCGACCTCGATGGGCCTGCAGATCCTTTCGGCCCTGCACTACGTGTACGAGCGGCAGCTCGTGTTGCGCTCGATTCGGCCCGACAATGTGCTCGTCGTACCAGGCTCCGGCGTCAGGCTGACCGACTACGATCTTCTCAAGGTCCTTCCGAGAGAGGAGGAGAAGGAGGTTACGCGGCTCCCGGAGGACGATGTGTTCATATCCCCGGAGTTCGCCCCGCCCGAGATGATCACCCGCCCGTTCCTGGCGGATCAAAGGGCGGACGTTTTCGGCGCGGCCGCCTGCCTCTACTCCATGCTCACGCTCGAGGCCCCATTTTCCGGCGTGCTCCCGGGGACTCATCCTCACCTGGCCTTCAAGCGCGAGTTCAAGGACCCCCAGTCGTTGAATCCCAGGATTCCGGACCGCTGTGCGTGACGTCATCGTGACGGGCATGAGCAACCATGTCGACAAGCGCTACTCGCCCCCCCGCCTCGCCCACTGGAGGGCGATTGCATCGCCACCCTTGGCCGGGGCGAAGAGAACGATCTGCAGCTCAAGGACCGGAGCGTCTCGCGCGAGCACGTGCGCATCGAATACGACGGGCATTACTTCTGGATCGTGGACTGCGGAAGCTCCAACGGCACTCTGGTCAATGACGAGCGAATCGGCCGCTACATGCTCTATGACGGCGACGTGGTGTGCATGGGACACGTGAAGATTCAGTTTCGCGTTCTGCCCGCTCCAACCGGTCCATGAGTGCGCCGCGCGCTATCCATGCACCCCCCAACCCGCACTTGACTCGGGGGCCAAAACAGGTACAATGGCGCGCCGGTGTGGGGCGATGCGGACAGCAAGGCTGGCGCACGTCCTCGCGTTGTGTCCACCGTAGGCGAGAAGTGTACGTGAGGAGGTGATTTTTCTTCGATGGCAAAAATTACCGTGAAGTCCAATGAACCGATAAAGGAAGCCCTGCGTCGATTCAAGAAGATTTGCGATAAGGAAGGTATCCTCAACCGCACCAAGCGGGGGCGGCGCTTCGAGAAACCTTCGCAGCGCAGGCGGCGGGAGGAGATGGACAGGCTCAAGACGATCCGCAAGGCCCAGAAGGCGGCGGGCGAGGGATTGGCGGCGCGCTGAGATGCGCCGTGCCGCGTGGGCGCCTTGAATAGCGAATCTATTTGGCCCCGGCGGGTGCTATTCGCAGCACTCGCCGGGGCCTTTCTTTTTGCCGCCGAAGCCGGTGCTATGTTACTCGGGGGCGTCCTGGCCGACAGACCGCACGGCGTTGATGGCGTCGAGCGCTTCCTGGGCCCTGTCGGCGATCCCCTGGTCCTTGTCCTCCAGCACAGACTCCAGCGTGCCGATGACGCGCTCCCGGACGAAGGCCGCCTGCGCGCCCTTCTCCATCCCCTGGATGTCGAACGGTTCGCTGTAGTAGGCCGCGCCTATGTCTGCCAGGACCTCGATGCAGGCCAGACGCAGCCGCCGCAGGTCCTCCCGCAGCAGGCGCTCGTGGTCGTGCTTGGTCAGGCGGGCGGTCTCCACGGCCATCACGGGGTTGACATCCCGGCGCTGGATGAACTCCGAGAGGAAGACGAAGATGTACTTTCGGCCCTTCATTATCCGGCAGGCCTCGGCGAAGCGGGCGCCCACCGCGGGCGAGCGGTGATCCAGGAACCGCACCATGTCCCACAGGTGCGGGTGGTCGACCCGCACGGGGCTTTCGCCCGCGCGCGTCTTGTTCTCGCCATCCTCGTGAATGAGCTTGACCATATCCAGCGCAACGGACGCGAGCCGCTGGATCCCCTGCATGTAGTTCTCTTCCCAGTAGGCGGCTCGGTCCCGGCACAGATTCTCCTCCTCAGGAGTCAGGGTCGCTCTGGCCAGCAACTCCGCACTGGCCCGAAGAGCCTCCTCTCCTCCGTCTCGGTCCCCGTCCGCGGCTGGGGCGCCGCGCGCCTCCAGACTTTCATATTCGAGCATGAGGGCGAACTTCTTGCCGGCTGCGCTACGGCCGGGTTCCTGCGAGGCAAGCCAGTCTTCCCGCAGGCTCTTCAGCGCCTCCTCTTCCGCGCCGAAG
>CAZHPE010000076.1:5187-13164 GCA_964534775.1 uncultured candidatus Brocadiaceae bacterium | reverse complement strand
AAGGATGCCGTAGACAAAGACGGCGGCATATCCGCACCTGTGGGCAACGAAGGTCAGATCCGGCCAGGGGATGGTCGCATGCGGCGGGCCCTCGGGCTTGTCAGTCATGGTGCACCCCCTTCCACCAGCTTGAGGATGCGCGCCCGGACGTCTGGTAGAAGGTCCGGCCAGGAGCCTCCTGAAGAAGCGACCGGGATAGCGAATGCCATCCCGGTCCTGCGCCGGCTCAACCTCTCAAAGCCCCCCCCCACCTCCTCAATGTCGGCCCGAAGGTCCGGGACGGGAATCACGGCCTGCCCAACCGAGCAGCGTACGGACGCCGGAGGAGGCGGGGGGGCTTGTGGGTGGGGCAAGTGTTCGAGTGTCTGGGGGCCCTTACGCATCGCCGCCCCCTTGGTGCTGCTGCACCTGCTTGAGGATGCGTTGTCTCACCGCGGCCGGCAGGTTGGGCCAGGTGTCAAGCAGGGCCTGCAGCTCAGGGGCGTGCACGCATATAGCACACTTTTGGCGCGGGGAAGTGTCGCACCCCTGTCGAGGCACTGTCGGGGCACGGGCTTTGCGGTCGCCCGTAAGTGCCCCACGTGTCGGGCTTTGTCGTGGTTCTGTCGGGGAACTGTCGCACTTGCGTTTGTTGGGGTCGCGGGTTCGAGTCCCGGTCTGCCCACCACCCCCACCCATGCAGCAACCGCTGATCGTCCATGGCGGCTCCATCAAAGCCCCCACCAACCCCCCATGCGGTGCTTCGCCATATGCGCAATCCTGCGCAGAAAACACGAGTTCCCCCACGCCCGCGACCAGCTTTCTCAGCCGCTCCGGGATCGCGTGAATGTAGCGCCCGAACGTCAGGCTGCGCGGCGCATACCGGGCAAACACCAATTGCTCTTTCTCGCCGGCCCGCATCTGTTCCAGCAGCATCGCAAAGGCGTGACGCAGGCCGTGAAAATCCGCCCCGCCGTCGGCCGTCCACTTGACGATTCCGGCAGCTTTCAGATGTCGATTGCAAGGGACGTATGTGTGGTGGGGAACATGCAGCGGCGCCTCACCAGGAACCCGGCCCACGACTGCCGCGCCCGGCGTGCCCGGCACCCGCAGTCACTGTACATGCCGTGGCACGCCTCATCCTGCCCAGCGCCCTTGACTCGCACTGGATGCGCAGTATGCTGGCCGGAGGAGAGTCCGGGCAAATGCCCACGAGTGCCAGTCTGGAAGAACGAGGGAGGTGGCCCAATGAAACAGAAGGTTTTGTACTCGGAGTTGACCCCGCAGGAGTTCCGGGAGCGTCTCGCGGCGGCCCCGATCGCCTATCTTCCGCTCGGGACGTTGGAGTGGCATGGCGAACACCTGCCGATCGGGGCGGATGGAATCCAGTCGCAGGGGTTCTTCTGTCGTCTGGCCGGGCGAGCGGGTGGGATCGTTCTGCCCATGCTCTTCCTGGGGCCGGATCGCGCCAAGGCGGAGGGAGGGCGGGAGTTCTACGGGATGGACCTTTGCGCCGCAGACCGGGAGGGTCGCGGGGATACCTGTCAACAGCTAACGGGTAGCGCGTACTGGATTGCGGAGGAGACGTTTGTAAGTCTGTTGGAGGGCATCCTCAAGCAGCTTCGGCGCGCGGGCTTCAAGATCGTGGTGGGCCACGGCCACGGGCCTTCAACTACTTTCTTCGGCGACCACGCGGCGGCATGGGAGGAGGAGTTCGGCCTGCTTTGCATGCACTGCTGGGCCGACAAAGACGACCCGATCTACGGCGACGGCGATTGCGGAATCCAGCTTGACCATGCGGCCAAGAACGAAACTTCTCTGGTAATGGCGCTGCGCCCCGACCTGGTGCAGATGGCGCGGCTGCCGCAAGATCCGGAGAAGTGGCCGCTCGGAATCAGCGGAACAGACCCCCGCACAGAAGCCTCCGCCGAAGTTGGGGGACGGGCCATTTCCCTTCAGCTCGAACGCATGAGCGAGGTTCTGCGAGAGGCGCTGGCTAGGCTGAGTTGAGAGAATCGCCGGTGCCCCCCATTGCGTCAGGCCGCGGGCTCGCCCGATGCCTCGCTGTCCTCGGGCAGAGGCGTGTCGGCTATCTTCACAAGCCTCCAGTCCCCTTCGCAAGCCAAGCCGATCATGAACTGCCGCGTGTTCCCCAGCGGGTCCTCGCTGCGGAAGTGCTTGTGCGCGACGAACACGCCCAGAACGTTCGGACAGTTCTCGATGGCGGCGCGCACGCGAAGGGTCTCCTCGTCGTTGGCCACGCACCCATAGACAAACTTGGGCCAGGGCTCATGCCGGTAGTCGGCCGTCATAGGGTTGAACGGGACGTGCTGGAAGACGACGATCGGCCCGTCATAGGCCAGTTGCTCAATCAGCCAGTTCGCCTGGGTCTCGCCGTAGAAACTGCTGATCTTGCCTTCCATGGTCGGCGTGCGTGACCTGTGAATGGTGTCGAGGCATACAAACCGCACGCCCTTGCTCTCGAACGAGTAATATAGTCCCGGCATGCCCCAGTCCCCGCACATCACCTTCTCAGCCCTTCCGTTCCGCATCCCCAGATCATACTGCTGGCTGGGGAGCCGGCCCAGGCCGTGGGGACGGTCATCGACAGGCCACTCGGTGTCCCAGTCATGGTTGCCCATCTGGAAGTAGGCAGTCAACCCGCGTTCGGCGCACAGATCCACCAGCATCCGGGCCGACTCCGGGTGGTAGCATTCCAGGATATCCCCGCTGAATGAAACGAAGTCGACTTCGCACGCCGCAATATCGTCCATCATTCGCGTGATGAGCTGCTCCAGACGCGCGTAAGGCGTGACCAGTGACTTCAGGTCCTTGTTGCAGCTCGTCGCACGGTAGGCGTGGTTGATGTCATCCCGATTCTCAGGGGGAGGATACAGGTGCGTGTCCGCCACGTGGGCGAAGGTGATCGGCCTTGAGACGCGGCGATCCATGAACTGCACCGAGCCGTCAGGGTGGAGATAGACTTCGGAAACGTTGGTTGTTCCTGTACCAGCAAGCATGGGATTCACCCGCATCTAAACCGCTCCTATACGTCTGCAAACACACCCTTCCCGGGGGACTGCACATCCAACGCACGGGCCGTCAAGCCGTTCCTTCGGCGCCTGCCGGCGTGAAACCAACGGCCCAGGCGTTCACAACTCTCCGCTGTGCCACCGCAATGCCATCTCAGTCTCGACGCTTGGTTCCAGCGGGCGCGGCTCAGCGCCATTGCAGGTGCTCTGAGGAGACGAAGCGTTCCCTCTTGACCCGGCGCGCCTTGCCCTCCCGATAGCGGGCCTTGTCCCGGTAGAACGGATAGCGCTCCCCCGGAGGGCCGATGTCAACCACGTCGTTGCCCCTGATGACCATCGTGAAGTCGACGCCCTGGATGGTCTCGTGGACGGTGCGCTCGGCGATGGGAAAGCGCAGCGTAACGACGTCCTTCGGCTGGACCGAGCCGGCGTCGGCATATCGGCCCTCCCAGCCCAGCCCGCGGCCCTCACCGTTGACCGTGCACGCGGTTTCCTCCGGCTTGACCCACTCCGGGATGCGCACCAGCAGTTCGCAGGGCCGCTTGATCGTCAGGTCCACGCGGCCTTCGTACGGGATGTAGCTGTCCAGGTCCGCCCAGGGCGAGGCGCGATTGAGCAGCAGGTTGGCCCTCAGCGTTCCCCCGTCGAAGGTCAGGGTGTGGTCCCAGAGGTAGTAGATGCTCCGCATCGCGTTGGCGGAGCAGCAGTGGTAGATGCGCAGCGCCCTGTCGTTCGGTGATGGCGTGGTGTCGAAGGCGCCGACATTCCGTTCCGCGACGCGCTCGTCCGTCTCAAAGCACACATCGTCCACCGGCGTCGGAGGGAGCGTCTTGACCAGTTGGTCGATCCAGTCGCTGCGGAGCATCTGGCCCTCGAAGAAATGGTTCCGCACGCAGCGGTCCACATCGTCCCAGCAGTCGCGCACGCCGGCCTGGCTCAACTTGATCCCGAGCGCGATGAAGTCCGCCCCCGAGCACCCTTCCGCCGCCACCTTGAAGTACCGCTGAAGGGCCTTGTAGTTGTAGGTGAAATCCGGCCCGGGGATGCTCGCATAGTAGCCGATGGTCGTGCTGCCGCACGTCTTCGTGTACTCGTAGCCCTTCCGGGCGAACTCGACCATCTCCTCGTTGCCGGCGAGCAGCGCATACTCCAGCAGCCCGATCAGGGGCCGGAGGTGGTGGTGGGTATGGGATATGCCAGTGAAGCGGGCCTCCTCGTCGTAGCAGCCCGAGTGTCGCATCAGATACACCCCGAGTTTCCCGGCCAGCGACAGCGCCGGTTCGTACCCGGTCGCCAAGTATGCCTGCGACAGGCCGTGTATGAGCCATCCCGCCACGCTCCCGCCCGCCTCGTAGCGGCAGCCGGGATCCATCATCGGTTGGTGGCTTCTGACCTTCGCGCCAGGGTTCACCGCCAGCATCGGGAAGTAGCAGAAGTCGTCCCGGTAGACCATCAATTCCGCCATTCGGTCGACGAGCCGCTCGAGGGCGTCCTTCCACATCTCGTCCCCGGTCTGCCTGTAGCACAGGGACATGACGCCGGCGTAGATGCCGTTGGCGATGATGCTGGCGAATTGCCCGCGCCCGTCGTCGCCGAGGGTCCAGCCCAGGCCGACGTAGCCGCTGCGCGCCCAGGGGCGGCCCACCACCGGCGTGTAGATGAACCCGTCCGCGCCCTGCATGTGCAGGAGCGCTTCAGCCCAGCCCCTGTCCACCTCGGTGCTCAGGTCGCTGCCTGTTATGGTCCGCAGGAGCGGAAGCGCCTCCAGGAACTTTGGCTGAACGTTGGCGCCATGCCAATCGTGGCGCATGACCGGAGGATTGCGGTCGAGCGTGATCTGGAAGTATATCTCGTAGTCGGCCTCCGGATCGGCCATGCTCGTCAGGAATCGCACGCCGTAGCCCGCCCGCTCGGCCACATCCAGCGTGTCCGGCACCAGCCTCTCATACCGTTCCCCCTCGTAGGCGGGCATCTCAAAGCCGGGGATCTCCGGCCGGATGTAACCGATCGGCCCGTAGCGCTTCCCTTTGGATGTATCTTCGCTGCTCATAGTGATCTCCTTGCTCCCGGTCTGCCGGCATCGCATTCAGCGGCCGCGACGAACCGGGAGGCGCCTTTCTTCCTCGCTCGTCATGCGTCTGTCCCTGTCCGACGGAATGCAGTTACGGCAGGCGCCAGCGGACCACTTCGCACCGACAGTCCGTGCCCCACTGCGCTGTGCCGGCGTAGGAATAGCAGGTCACCAGCGTCCCGTCATCGGTTTGCACCGTCCCGCCGAAGCCTCCCCCGCTCAGTTGCAGGATGGGCGTCTTGGTATCCAGCATGATCCGGTCGTGCTCGAAGTCGAACCGGAATCCATCGTCTGTCTCAACGCCGACCACCGCCTGCACGCCCAGGGGCGGCCTGCGCGGAGGAACCGGCGCGCGAAACGTGAAGGTGAAAAGCAGCCGCCCGTCCTGAAGCCGCAGGATCGAGTGGAACATCTCGCCGTAGTAGGAGCCCAGTTCCTCCGGATACCAGTTGCTGCCTCCGTCCTTGGAACGGAAGAGCCTCAGCCACCCATACTGATCGGATGGCTCGGTGAGGACGTTCCATCCCTCGGGCGGTCCGCAAAGCAGCTCGCCGATCCAGGGCGCGCGCTCGCTGGTCGGAAGCGCGCTCCCGACAGGTATCACAGCCCCGGCGCGCGGCGGGTGAAGGTCGGGTTGGGGCTTGATGAGCTGCGAAGTGTTCATGCGGGCGATGGCCAGCAGGTCGCCGCACGGGGCCTGCCAGAAGACGGTCTCGTGGACAAAGGTGGCGCGGATGCCCGAGAAGTCCACCCCGTGATACGTGCGCTTGAGACCCTTGTCCCAGGTCTTTCCACCGTCGGTCGACCGCCAGAGGTACTCCCTTCCGCCCTCCATGGACACGCCGAAGACCAGGGTGCCGTCGCCGAGTTCTAGCACGTTGCGCCCGTGGCCGAGGTACTGGGCGCCCTCGTTATCCGGCACGTCCTCGTTGCGAACCTTGGTCGACTCCCACGTACGGCCTCCGTCCGTGGAACGGTACAGCAGGCCGTAGTCCACGCCATCCTCGTTGCGAACCTCTCGACCTTGAAGGTTTGCGCTGATGAACAGCGTGCCGTCCTTGAGCACAGAAAAGAATGGCTCGCGGCCGGGCAGGGGCGTGACCGTGCGGGGACCCCAGGTCTTCCCGCCGTCGGTCGACCGCCACAGGACAATCTCCTCCTCCATCTTGCCATCCGGCCGGCTGACACCGGCGAAGGCCACCACCAGGATATCGCCGTCCGGAAGCCTGACGATATGGGGTTTGTAGTCGCCCTTGTTGCCGAGGGGGACCCGCTCGCACGGTATGGGCCCCGCCAGGTTCTTGGGGTTCCGAATCCGGATTTGATCAGGTGCGGCGGCGCATTTCGCAGGCGCGGGCCGCTTGCCCTCAGAACGCGCCAAGAGGTCATCGAGCGTCCCCTCCACAAAGCAGATGCGCACCTCCGCCGTGCCGCTGTCGCCCGGCAGGATGTCTCCGAAGCCCACTCCGAGGTCCGTACGGGGGCTGGTCTCGTTGCCGCCTAACACAAGCGCCTGGGGCGAGACGATTCCCACCGTGCAGGGCTCGCCGTCGACGTCCGTCGTGACCGCACGCAGCGGGTCGGCCACCTGGTCCGGCGGGGACCAAGTTGTCGGCACGCCGTCGGCGAACAAAGCATCTCTCAGGGCCTCCCCTTCCGGCGTCAACGCTCTTGCAGCGGCAAAGCCGCCGATCTCGCCAAAGGAGCCGAACTTCTTGAAACCATCGTCGGTGTGAACATACGTCTCCTGCGGGAACGGGGTGTGTTTATGAACCAGATCGACCCACGCGTAAAGATCGCGCCACATTAGGTCGCTGTTGTTCTGCAACGTGAATCGGAGCGCAATCTCATCCGTACCGATCACCTCGATCTCTCCCCCAAAGACCCCATCGAGGCGCTCGCGGCCGAGCGGGTCGGCCGGCGTGCCATCCTCCAGCGTGGCCGTCGGCATGTCGGAAACGCCTTCGATGCGCCAGGCGTCAGGCCTCGCCGCCGTCCAACGCATGCCCTGTGGGAAGGAGAACGCGCCGGGCCGCGTAAGGATGGAGCAGATCGCCTCCGGGGCCTGGATGGTCCACCACGCATCCGGCAGGCGCTCCCACCGGGCCACGATCAGGTGATCCATGCACCCCGGTCCGCCAAGAACCTTTCCGCCCACCCCCTTGCCCAGGAGCCCGCTCACCGGGTATATGTCTACCATGCCCATTTTCCAATCTCCTTCCCCGACCGCCGCAAGCGGCGAGTGTGATTCGGCGCGCGAAGCTGCCGGTTCGAGCCGACGACACACGCGTGATTTGTGGGGGCAATGGTAATCCGTCCTCTCCCGTCCGTCAAAGGTGTGGGACTCCGCATGCGAAACACAGAACCGGCAGCAATCCCCGCGAAACGCGCTGGTCGGCCGCCGGTTTGAAAATGAGCTATGGCAGGAGTAAACTGCCCTTCGCATGAGAGAGCAAATGAGGAGAGAGCATGTCTGGGAAGCGCGCAAGTGATGACGCCGTGGTCTCGGTTGAGAACGAAGCCCTGAGGATCACCGTCCGCAGGGACAGCGGTGAGTACGAGATACTCCACCGACCCACAGGCCGGACTTGGATGGGTCCGAGCGGGCGCCTCTGTTCGTTGAGACTCATTCCGGAGGACGGAAGGGCGAAGAGCGGCTACGAGACAGACCGTGTGAATCTGGTGGCGAAAGAGTTCGAGCAAATCGCAGCCGGGCAAAGCAGCATAAAGGCCGTCTACGTGCCTGAGCGGCGCGCCGTCCGCGATACGACGCTGAGACTCGAGTTCAGCCTGACGCTGCTGGGGACGGACTGCGTGGAACTGGGTTACAGCGTGCTCGCGGAGGACCCATCATGGTCCATCCACTCGGTGAGGATCGTCGATGACGCGCTCGCG
>CAZHPE010000076.1:0-5177 GCA_964534775.1 uncultured candidatus Brocadiaceae bacterium | reverse complement strand
TACCCGTCGGATCACGCTTTTCCTATCAGCCCGAGGACAGGAAGCCCACGGTGCTGACGAGCGACGTGGTGGGGACCTACCCGGGCATGAGCATCTGGAACATGGCCCTGTTCGCCCTGGTGAAGGGCAACTCGACCGCCCTCGTCACGTGGGACGATCCGAGCGCCGAGCCGGGCCTGAGCGGCCGAGACGACGGCGACGGGGGGCCGGAGATCACCTCGACGGTCATCCTGCACTGTCGGGCGAACGCCGTCAGGGTTCACTTCCTGGAGGGCGCAGGCTACGTCGAGACAGCGAATTACTACCGCGAGATTGCGAAGGGGCGCGGCTTTTTCGTCCCCCTCGAGGAGAGGATGAAGGAGCGCCCGATGCTCGAAAAGAACATCGGAGCCCTGAGGTTCACCGTCGCCCCGAAGTGGGCGCGTGAGAAGGGATCGGGTTGGGCCCCGTTCCTGGCGGACGGTGAGAGCCGCGTCGACTACAGCTTTGATGAGATTGCGGAGGTGGCGGAGCACCTGAAGGTGGACCTGGGAATCGAGAAGGCGCTTGTGCTGGTCAAGGCCTGGAGCCGGAGGGGCTATGACATGGACTACCCGGACGTGCTGCCGGCGGCGCCGGAGTGCGGCGGGAACGACGGGCTGGCGCGGGCCTCTGAGCGCGTGCAAGGGCTCGGCTGGCTGTTCGGGATCCACGACAATTCCGTGATCCTGTTCAAATCGGCGCCCTCGACCGATCCTGCCGACGCCCTCATGCGGGACGACGGCACGCCGGTCGAAGGGGGCGTCGGCGCAATGGACTGGCAGATGTATCACTGCTGCCCGGCGTGCATGCTGAAGTATGTCGGAAAGAACTACCCCCGGTTCAGAGAGCTTTTCCAACTGAACTATATCTACGCGGACCAGATAGCGGCCATGCCGGTCGCCGAATGCTTCAGCCCCCGGCACCCCCTCTCGCACCAGGAGGTCATCGAGACCTATCGCGAACTGCTGGAATTCATGCGTTCACAGATTCCGATGGTCAGCAGCGAGATCGCGGACGAGTGGGCAGTTCCACTGTTTGACACCATGGGAATCGCCGTCGGCAAGGTACATGACTACGCCTATCCCATCCCGCTGTTCGAACTGGTCTACCGCGAATGCGTCAACCTCGAACCCGGGTCCTGGGGCACGCTTTACTTCCAGCACATAGTCAACCACATCTCGATGGGGCGCATCCCCTACCTCCCCTACCCGCGCAGAGACTACCTCCGGGAAGGGGTCCGGGTCGAGCCCACGCCCGGTCTCCCGCTGGAGTTTTGGTGGGTAGCGGACTATACGGAGGAAAACGTCTTTCTGCGGGGCGACCGCGGATGGGGCGAGGGGTTGAACTGGTACGACCGGCTCGTCAAGAACGTCTACGAGGCCGCCTGCCCGCTGAACGAGATGACGGCGCTCGTGCAGATGACCGGCCACGAGTACCTGACAGAGGATCGGAAGGTGGGAAAGGTCTCGTTCGGAAACGGCATCAGCATCGTCGTCAACCGGGGCGAGGACGATTATGAACTGCAGGGGACGCTGCTTCCCTCCCAAGGCTTTCTGGCGGACGGCCCGACCTTTACGGCCTTCTACGCCGCTCGCCGCGATGGCATCGAATACCCGGGCGGCGCGCTTTTCACCGTCCGCAGCTTCGACGGCAAACCGATTGCCGAAAGCCGCCGGATGAGGGTCTACCACGGGTTCGGCGCGCCGGAGATAAGGATAGCCAACCGGGTCTTCCGGGTCGATCGCGAGGCGATCCTGGACGTTGCAGGGAGTTGATCCTCCCGCGGCGCCTATAGCAGCAGGGTTCCATGGCGCCGGGCTCAGGGTTCGACCGCGAGCCTGGCAAAGTCGAGCGTTACGAAGGGCTCGAGGCGCGGCGAACGCTCCCGCAAGTAGATGACGAATTCGTTGCCGCCTCGCCTGACCCACTCCGCCTGAATGTCGAAATGGAACTCCCGGTTGGAGTAGACGGTCTGCCCGAGATAAGGCTCCTTCCGCGGCGGCAGCGGCCGTCCGTTCCACTGGAAGTCGATAACGTCCTCGGGGAACAGGTCCACGATGTTGATCCACAGCTCGGCGCGGGCCTCGGGGTAGGCGGCGAGGTCGTCCGCCACGTCGAACGTAACGCTCTGGCCGATGCCGTCGACGGCGGGCGTGATCATGAGCGGCCGTTGCCCGCACCAGGATGCATGGGAGCGGCGCGCGGGGAGTTCAAAATCGAGAGTGTACGCCTTCTTCTTGCCCGCCAGGCTTTCGGGGTCGACGAGTTCGCGCGTGAACCCGTAGCCCAGGTAGTGCGTGCCCTCCTCCTGCGCCGGGCTGTAGTAGTGCGGCATCTCGTAGAAGAAGTTCCACAGCTCGATGCCGCTCGCGCCCATCCGGTGGGCCCTGAAAGCCGCTGCGCGGATCTGCTCCAGCTTATGCTGAGGCGTCGGTTCGGGCTGCACGCCGTGCAGCGACCGCGACCACGCCCAACCCCCCATCACGCCGTTGTTCAGGCACGCAAGGGCCGGGATGCCGCTTTCCCTGGCCAGCGACCCGATGTCCTCCCATGGGGTGCTGAAGGGCATGTAACCGCCGCCGATCACGCACATGTCCAGCAGGCCCTCGGCCAACCAGGTCCGCAGGTCGATGCCCATGCGGGCGGAGAGTTCGACGGTGCCGGGCAGGCGCGCGGAAAGAATTATGGGCCGGCCGCGCCGCCCTGCCTCCTCGTCGATCGTCCCTCGCAGCCTGCGGACAAAGGCCGTCATCACGTTCCGGTGCGCCCAAGCCGTCCCGTGGGGGAAGAAGAAAGGGAATCGCAAGAAGTCGATCTCGAGCCCGTCGATGTCGTACTTGCCGACGGTCTCGGCCGCCAGCGCGAACATCATCTCACGCACCGGAGCATGGAGGTAGTTGGGAGCGTTGGCCTCCACCGAATCAAAGCTCCACTGGGGCGCAGGCGCGTTCGGGTCGCCTATCAGCCACTCGGGGTGATCCTTCTTCCACTGCGGCGTGTAGTAATAAGGCTCCATGAAGCCGATCTTGGGCCTCTTGGTAGGCGCTTCGATGTTACTGTACTGGCCCACCCGGTCGTGCAGATCATTCATGCGCATGCGCGCGAAGAAGTCCAGGCCCGCCGCATGGGCTCCCTCGCACATGACCCTGACCGGGTCGTTGCCCTGCTCGATGAGCCGCTTGGTGCCCTCGTGCATCTGAAGGCCGGCGGACTCGTGCATGACGGCAATGTGGTCGCCGACTTTCTGGTAAACGGCCGAATCGTGCGTGCACCCGCCGGCATGGTGAAGGCCGTAGGCGTAGACGTCTATGCCCGAACCGCGGATGGGGTCGATTGATGCGCTCAGCAGCCCCTCGGGCGTCGGCGGCCAGGGCATCCTCGTCAGCGGATCGCCGATGTCCTGGAGAATGACGCGGATATTCTCGGGGCGTTTTGCCTTGTGTCCTGTGCTCATGTGTGCTCTACCTCTTTGTCCAGAACCGGCCGCCCGCGGGTCGGCCACGAAGACCCTTCACGGCCACGGCAGCTCTTCCAGCTCGATCCTCTCGCCGCCAGCCTCTGCAGAACGGTAGGCGGCCTGCATCATCTGCACGGTCCGCCACCCTTCCCGCCAGGTGAGAACCGGCGTCGCCCCTTCCTTCACCCATCGGGCGAAGGACGAAAGTTCTTCGATATACGCGAGGTTCGCAGTGCCCACGAAGCTCTCGCTGCGCAGCGTCGCCCCCTCGCGGCCCCAGGTCAGTTCCTGGCGGTCCTTCTGATAGCGTTGGAGAAACGCTCCCCCATCAGTGCCGAGCAATTGGACGTGGAAGCTGTTGTTGAAACCCTTAGGCGCGTACCAGAGGGACACCTGAAGGCCAGCCGTGCCGCCGTCACGATACCCGATGTTGACCCAGGTGGTGTCGGGGAAGTTGCTATCGGGATGGCACTTCGGCCCGGCAAGCGCGCTGACCCAGGCCGGCTCGTCCATGACCGCGTTCATGTAATCGATGTCGTGCACGCCCGCAAGGTGCAGCAGGCCGCCGCCGCCCTCGCGCTTGAGCCACCAGGGCCCGAGGCCCGGATGAGTGTGCCAGCCGTTGATGTTGATCGCCACTGGCCGGCCAATCTCACCGCTGTGAGCGATCTCGGTCAGCCTCTTCCAAGCCTGTCTCAGGCGGCGTTTGTGGCCGACCATCAGCCTCACGTCGTTCTCCTGTGCGGCTTTGACCATCCTGCGGCAGTCGCATCCTGTCAGGGCCATCGGCTTCTCGCAGAAGACGTGCTTACCGGCCCTTGCCGCTGCAATGGCTTGGTCGCGGTGCAAGTGGTTGGGGCTGGTCAGGACGACCCCATCGATCAGGTCGAGGGCCTTACCGAGGAGCGCCTCGAGCGAGGGGAACGCGGGTAGGTCCGAACCCAGCATCTCAAAGGCCCGGTTCCGGTTGCCCTCGGAAGGCTCGGCCAACGCTGTGATCACCATGCTGGGGACTTCCTCGGCAATGAGCTTGCCGAGGACCGTGCCGAATTTGCCGAAGCCCACTAATGCAACGCGAAGCGGCCCTTTCTCAGTCATGCGCGCTACCATCCTTTCCAACTGCCGTCCTCGTGGCGGTATTGCCGGTAGGCCACCGGTTCGTACGGTAGCCCGGCGATGTCGGACTCCTTCACCTCCACCCCCAGCCCCGGCGCGTCCGATATATTCACATACCCGTCCTTCACCACCCAATCGTGTTCGACGTAGCGGTCGAACTGCTCGAAGAAGCAATGGGTGTATTCCTGAATGAGGAAGTTGTCCGTGGCGGCGTCTGCATGGAGCGTGGCGGCGTTGCACAGCGGCCCGCCGGCGTTGTGGGGCGCCATGAGCATCTGTGACTGCCGGGCCAGCCCAGCGATGTCCATCAGCCCGGTGATTCCGCAGCAGTGAGTCACGTCCGGCTGAAGGTAAGCGCACGCGCGCCGGTCGACCAGCGCCTTGAACTCCCGCAGGGTGTACAGTTTCTCGCCGGTCGCGATCGGCACGGGGCTCTTGCGCGAGACCTCCATCAGCGCCTCAACCGAGCCGACCTTGACGGGCTCTTCGAGAAACAGCGGCCTGTAGGGGGCGACACGTCGGGCGAGCTCGATGCTGATCTCGGGCGTCGGGCTCCCGTGCGTATCCATCAGGATGTCGAACC
>CAZHPE010000075.1:0-13269 GCA_964534775.1 uncultured candidatus Brocadiaceae bacterium | reverse complement strand
GTTCGTTCTCGTCTACGACCAGGTCAGGCGGGCAGGGCCAAAACGCCGAGTACCGCATCGTCCGGTTCCTTGCGATTACTCTGACCGGACTTCGACTCCAGGGTGATGCGCTCGAGTACATAGCCGCGGAAGTCGCGTACGAGGTGGCAGTGCCGAATGGCGAAGTGGGCAGTTCCATCGACGATAGCTTGGCCAAGATCCATCTCTCGCACTGACGGAGAACGCTCCACTTGCGAGAGAATCCGGACCGTGCCCTCATTCGTGGCTGGCTTTTGGCAGAAGGACGCATTCGAAGCAACAAGAGAAGGAGGCGGAAAGATGAGAGGGCTGTGGAAGAAGATGCTGGACAGGAGGGGCCAGAGTTTGGTTGAATATGCACTAATGCTTGCCATTGTGGCGATTGTCGTGATCACGGCCCTGACCGTACTCGGCGGGAATACCTCTAATGCCATGGTTTCGGTGGCGAACGAGTTTCCTTAGAGGCGATCGGGGCGTCGGGCCGGTTCTTCTGGCCGGGCTGAAAGCAGCCGGGACGCCCAGGGGCTGAAGGGTACGTGAAATGGCGCCCTCTGATATGGTTTAGCCCCTTGTTATATAAGGAGTTACGGAGTAGGCCTGCACGGTGAGCGGAGAGTTCACGCACGTGCAACGTCTCATTCCCCGATAACAGGGCAGGGCTGCAAACGTGCCTTGGAGCAGGTGAGCCTTGGCCCCGGCGGGCGTTCTTCCGATTCATAAGGCAGGACAAACGGTGGCTTTGCGGGGTGTGCTGCACCCCAGGTTGCCAAGCTTGCGGTTGGCTGATGGCCGGAAGTCCTGCGTTTTTCGCCTGCGCAGGGGTTCGCGCCGAGTTAGCGGGTGCCCCGGGCACTGCATTTCGGCATTCGCTTTTGTCTTCGTCGTTATGGCGCCCTTTTTGCGGTCCAGCATGTTTGGATAGTTCTGAGAACAACGGGGCCCCATAGTTGGATCGAAAGAGCAAAGCGAGGTCCGGGCAAGAGCGAGAGGCATGGCGATGAGTGCAAAAAGACACAAAGATGCAGGCCGCGGCGGGCAAGCCGTGGTGGAGTTTGCCCTGATATGCCCGCTTTTTCTTCTTCTGCTGTTTGGCGCGCTGGAGTTCGGGCGTGCCTACTTGCGCCTCCACATAATGACCAATGCAGCTCGGGACGGCGCGCGCGTCGGTACTCTGCCCGGTTCGCTGGAAGCCGACATCGAGAGTACCGTGGAAGACCGACTCTCGAGCACGGGCGTGGACCAGGACACATGCGTTGTGACCGTCCAGGTACATGACCCGGACGGTACGTTGCGGTCAGGCGGGCTGGCAGATGCGCAGCAGGGAGATAGGGTTGAGGTGACGGTGACACATGCGTTCCAGGTCCTGAGCGGCACCGTGATACCGGGTTTCAGCGGAGAGGTGCCGCTGAACGCCTCGTGCGTGTTTCGGCACGAGTAACCCGTGCGCTGGAACGGTAGCGAATGCACATTTGGAGGGGTAGGAACTGATGAGTAAACGGCCACTTCTGTACCTTGTGGCGGGATTCTTCTGCGCGGGCGCGGCCCTTCTCTTCGTGGCAAAGCAGCTTGGCGGCGGCGGCGAGAACGTGGAGATGGGGCAGATGCTCTTCGCCGCCGAGGATATCCCGTTCGGCAGCGAGCTCGTCCTACAGACGAAAGAGAATGGCAACAGGGGCAACGTCAAGCTCGTCCAGTGGCGTAAGGCGTACATCCTCGCTGGCGCCATCCAGAACGCGGATTTCCTGAAGGGCAAGACGCTGCGCTCCAATCTCCCGATGGTCAAGCACCAGGCCGTTCTCGAGGGTCTGATAGTTGACGACGAGGACTTCATGCCGGCGGACAAGTATAGTGCGCCGATTGAGGTGAACCCCAGGGATGTCGTGCACGCGCGGCCGGGGGAGAGGGTGGACGTCTTCCAGGGCACCGGCGAGGAAGTTAAGATGGTGATGCGCAGAGTGCTGGTGCTTCCGCCGACGGAGGAGGATGGTAAGCGAAAGAGCAGCCCGAACACCGTCTGTCTGCTGATTGCCAAGAGAGACATCGACCTGTTCCTGAAGGTGATCGACAAGGCCAAGCTGCGCCTGGCTCCCTCGCAGGCGAGCTCGGGGCCAATGGAGTTCGTCAGGCCGGAGGAGGGCTTTGAGGCCCCCTCGGCGCAGCAACTGAAGCGGGCCGAAACCCTCATCCGGTCGAACCGGCACCAGGAGGCGCACACCCTTCTGGCGGCAATGGACATAGGCGCGCTGGACCCTGCACAGATGGAGGTCCGCAAGAGCGCCCTGAAGGAATGCGAAGCCCTCCTTGCAGGGGATCTCTACATGCAGGCCGCGGAAGCGCTGGGTGCGAAGGACTACGAGCAGTGCCGAAAGCTGTGCCGGTCCATCGCGCAGCAATACCCCACGGCCCTGAGCACGATTGGGGAGGCCACTCGGCTGGAGGCTAGGGTGGCGGCGAGTCTGCAGCAGGACCGTTACGTCAGGGACTTGGCGAGCCTCAACAAGCTGTTGGAGGGTGGCAACCTGCCGGAGGCGCTCCGAGAGTTGGAAAAGTTCAAGGGAGTATACGCGCGCTACGAGCCGCTGTCCCACCTCCTGCAACCCGAGGACTTCGCCAGCGACTACGAGCAGAAGATCGAGGCGAAGACGCGTGTATTCAAGCACATGCACCAGATCCTGGAATACTACATGACGCAGAACGACAAGAGGGCGCTTGCGAAGTTGGAGGAGATGCGCGAGGAGTTCCCCGAGCATCCGTACGTGGAGCAAACGGAAGAGAAGTTGCGGGACAATGTCGTCGCTGCCCCCCCGTAGCGGCCCAATACGGCAATTGGACTCATTCTTGGCGTGAGAGAAGGACCGGGCTGATGGCCAACGTGAAGGTCTATGTCTGCCACCCGAGCGAGGAATACTGCGGCGAGCTCATCTCAAGCCTCCGCGGATACGACTCGGAGTTGGAGCTTACCGCACTGACGGACCTGAGGGGCGTGATCGCTGAGATTGGCGGCGATAAGCCGGAAATCGTGGTCGTGGGTGTGGACGGGCCCGATGACCCGGCGCTGCGGACGGTGGATGCCATAATCAGCAGCGAGGAGCGTCCGGGCGTGATCGTGGTGGGTCAGTCGAGCTCGCCCGATCTTCTGGTGGCTTGCCTGCGCGCGGGGTGCGACGAGTTCCTGGAGTATCCGATTGACGCCGGCGAGCTTTCCAAGGCGCTGCGCGGGCTCTACCGCAAACGCGGCGTCGCCAGCGTCGGTGAAGGAATGGTCACGGCGGTCTACAGCGCCAAGGGCGGCGCCGGGACCACGACGGTGGCATGTAACCTGGCTGCGCAGGTGGCCCGCGCGCTCAACAGTGAGACCGCCAGCTGCCTGCTGGACCTGAACCTGCAGTTCGGCTCGGCGGTTCTGTTCCTGGACATCCGGGAGTTCTCCCACTCTCTGGCCGACGCCTGCCGGGACGCGGAGAGGCTCGACTCCCCCTTGCTGCGCACCTACATGACCCCCCACGCAAGCGGCACGGCCGTGCTGGTGCCCCCGTTGAATACGGAGGAGCTGGACGAGATAGACCCGGCCCGGCTCAGCGCCGTCGTGGAACTCTGCCGGAAGGTCTACGATCATGTTATTCTGGACTTGCCGCACAGCATCGACGGCCTGGCGATCACGGGCATGGACTTGGCGGACCAGGTGCTGCTGGTCTGCGACATGGGGCTGCCGGGCATAAGGAACACGATCCGCGCGGTCAAGATGTTCCAGGAGCTGGAGTACGACAAGAGCAAACTCAAGCTCGTTGTGAACCGATACTACAGCGACAGCCAGATTACGCTCCAGGAGATGGCGGAGCACGTCGGGCTGCCCATATACTGGCTCGTGCCGTACGATTCGCGCGCGGCCATTGAGGCGACGAACTCGGGTCAGACCCTGGCAGACGTGGACCGCAACAGCCCGGCCGCTCAAAGCCTGACGGCGCTGGGCCAGGAGCTGGCCGGTGTGCCGGTCGCCAAGCCGCCGAAGAAGAAGGCACTGTTCGGTTGGCGGAAGTGAGAGCTCGGTAAGGACGGGCGTGCGCTCCCCGGGGCTGCCCGGGGGGGAGCGCACCTTCTGGCGCACGTGAGAGGTGAGACACAGAATGGCTTCCCTGAGAGACAGAATAGAAAAGCTGCGCTCCGGAGGGCAGGGCACTGCGGCGATCACAAAGGCATCCAAGCCCAAGCCCAAGAGTCCCGGGCCCGTGGGGGAGGCGCCTGAACCCGAGCCGCAGCCCCCGGCGCTTGCGGAATACAAGGTGCAGCGTCAGCCGATATCCATGAAGCCGGCTCGCTATCAGGAGATCGTCAGCCACATACAGAGCAAGCTCTACGATGCGATCGACCCCTCGGTGATGAAGCAACTCACGGGGAAACAGGCGCAGGAGCATATCCGCAATATCGGCGCCCAGTTGCTTGAAGAGGCGAACGTGAGTTTCAACCGTCTGGAACGGGAGCAGTTCCTGCAGGATTTGCTCGATGAGATCCTGGGCTACGGCCCGCTCCAGCCGCTGCTGAACGATGGCAACATCAGCGACATCCTGTGCAACGGTTTCAAGCAGACTTACGTGGAGTGCAACGGCAAGCTGCTCGCGACCGACGTGCACTTCCGGGACGACAGGCACCTCATGCAAATCATCGACCGGATTGTCACCACCGTCGGGCGCCACATCGACGAGGGCTCGCCCATGTGCGATGCCCGCCTGCCGGACGGCAGCCGTGTGAACGCGATCATTCCGCCACTGGCCATAGACGGGCCCTCGCTCTCCATTCGTAAGTTCAAGCAGGACGTTCTTACGGTCGATGAGCTGGTCAGCGGCTTCGGCACCATTACCAACGAGATCGCTCTGGTGCTGGAGGCGGCGGTCAAGGCCCGCCTGAACATCCTGATAAGCGGCGGAACCGGCGCCGGCAAGACTACCTTGCTCAACATCATGAGCAGCTTCATTCCACACGACCAGCGTGTCGTCACCATCGAGGACAGCGCCGAACTGCAACTTCAGCAGCCGCACGTGGTACGGCTCGAGACACGGCCCCCGAACATAGAGGGCAAGGGCGAGATCATGCAGTACGACCTGCTCAAGAACAGCCTGCGCATGAGGCCGGATCGAATCATTATAGGCGAGGTGCGCGGCAAGGAGGCGCTGGACATGCTCCAGGCCATGAACACCGGCCACGACGGCTCCATGTGCACCGTCCACGCCAACACGCCGCGCGACGCGCTCAGCAGGCTCGAGACAATGATCGCCATGGGCGGTGTGGAGTTGCCTCAGAGGGCCATGCGCCAGCAGATATCCAGCGCCATCGACGTCATTCTGCAGCTCTCGCGCATGAGCGACGGTACGCGCAAGACCACGTACGTCTCCGAGGTACTGGGCATGGAGGGCGATATCGTCACCATGCAGGACATCTTCATCTTCGAGCGGGAAGGCTTGGACAAGGACGGGAATGTCCAGGGCAAACACGTCGCCACCGGCGTGCAGCCGCGGTTCATGCAGCGCATGCGGGCAGCGGGCATCAACCTTCCACCGGCCATATTCATGCCGTCGGACTAGCCCCGGGACGCCGCTCTGAAAGGAAGGCAAGATGCCACCCTGGCTTCTCATCGCCGCCCTGCTGGGTTTTGCAGGCGTCTTCGTCGTGCTGGCCATCGTGGCCCTTCTGGGCAAGGGCGGGGCGATGGACCAGCGCGTGCAGGTGCGGCTGCAAGGGGTGCGCCAGATCAGGGACTATGAGTTGGGCGACGCTCTGGCCGAAGTGGAAGAGAAGAAGAAGGCGGCCAAGAGCGCGCAGCAGGACGTGATGCGCAAGAAGGCCTTCAGCGAGATCCCCGTCCTGCAGGACCGATTCTGCGGCAAGCCGTGGGCGGAGAGGATGCAGGCCCGCTTGCTCCAGGCCAAGCTCCCCTTGAGCCTTACCTCGTTTCTGATGCTGTGCGGCGGCTGCGCCCTCCTGGGGGGCTGCGCGACCATCCTATGGGGCATGCGCCTGCATCTGATTCTGACTCCGGTGGCCACGGTCATCTTCATGACCCTGCCCTTCTTGTACGTGCGCATGGCCGTGGGGCACCGGACGAAGAAATTCGATCGGCAGTTTCCCGACGCCCTGGACCTCCTGTCCAGCAGCGTCAAGAGCGGCCAGGCGCTCAACAGCGCCATCCAGAACGTGGCGGAAGAGATGCCGGAGCCGGTGGGGGATGAGTTCCGGACCCTCTCTGACGAGTTGAGCTTCGGCGCAGAACTCACCGATACCCTCAGACGCTTCAGTGAACGCATCGACTCTCCGGACGTCCAGTTCTTCTGCACGGCGCTGATGATTCAGAAGGAAACCGGCGGCAATCTTTCCGAGGTGCTCGACGGGCTGCAAAAGACCATCCGCGAGCGGTTCCGCATCCTGCGCCATGTCCAGACGCTCACGGCCCAGGGCCGTCTGAGCGGCTGGATCCTCGGCGCCATGCCGTTCGTCCTAGGCGCCATAATCGGGTTCTCAAACGGGAACTACATGGGCCAGCTTTTCAAGACGCCGGAGGGGCATAAGCTGCTCATCGCCGCCCTTGTGCTGCAGGCGCTGGGCGTCGCGCTGATCGTGAAAATCGTGAAGATAAAGGTGTAGCGATGGACTCCATAGTTCTGATCGTTGGCGGCGGCCTCGCCGGGGTCATGGTGTTATTCGTGGCCCTCGCGCTCGCGAGTGCCAGGAAGGGGGCTGGAAGGATATCTCAGCGCCTTGTCGATGGGCTGCAAAAAGTCGTGCCGCGCACGGCCGTCGAGCCCAGGACCGTTACGCTCAGCAGGGCCAAGGAGAAAGAGTTTCAGAAGATAATGGCCGAGCGCATCTTCCGACCGCTTTCGAGCGTGGTGAGGCTCGGCCAGGGTTCCCAGAGCAAGCTGGTCGAGCGCTTGGTGCATGCCGGCATACGAAGGAAGGGCGCCGCCGAGGTTTTCCTCGGCGCCAAGGTCGTCATCGCCCTGTCCTTTCCGGCCGCCACGGCCGCCTTCATGCTCTGGCGCGCCAGTGTCACCCGAGGCGAAGTGAACATCAGGAACCTATTCCTCTACTGCGCCGCGGCCATGATCCTTGGACTGATCATGCCCAACATCTGGCTCGGCTGCAAAGCAAAGCAGAGGATGGAGACGATTCGCTTCGCGCTTCCGGACGCGTTGGACCTGCTGGTGGTGTGCATCGAGTCGGGCCTGGCGCTTGACGCCTCCTTCGTGCGCCTGGCGCACGAGATCCAGAATACCGGGCCCGAGCTGGGCGAAGAACTCACTTTGATGAACCTGGAGGTCTCGGCGGGCAAGCCGCGAGAGGACTGCTTGCGCAACTTCGGCCTGCGAACCGGCGTGGAGGAGACCAAATCGCTGGCCGCGCGCATCATCCAGACCACCAGGTTCGGCACCAACCTGGCCCACTCGTTGCGCACTCACGCCGAGTCCCTGCGGGAGAAGCGCCGTCAGGCGGCCGAGGAACGCGCGGCAAAGACCACCGTCAAACTCCTGTTCCCCCTGGTCTTCTTCATCTTCCCGGCCATCTTCGTAGTGATCCTGGGCCCGGCCATCGTGAACATAAGCAGGGTTTTCGGCGCCTGACGGTTCCCAGGGCCGGGCGCGCCGTTCGCCCCACATACACCGGGGCGGGTTTCGCGTATTTGCTCCCAGTTTTTTCGCCGCCTGTCTTCCGCCCGCTCCCCGTTCCTTTCGGGGGCCATCCTGATGATTGGATAAACCTCACCACGTCGTAACACACACGCTCTCAAACCTTTAGCCATGCCATCCCGGTCCGCCCGAGGCGCCTGCGGGCCGGCAGTGGTGGCGAATGGCTGCGCAATAGGAGCCATGGTCGATGCGCTCTTGAAACCTGCGCCGCCACTCTCCTAAAGTCTTGCACGTACAGGAGTGAAGGACTCAAGTGGCAAGCGCTCCTTACTCGTATCCGTCGAGGAGGTATGGGATTGTGTCACGAGACACGATGTCGGTAACATTGGTGTTGGTGGTGCTGGCCTGCGCTGGGTGCACGGGTGTTCAGAAAGGCTCGGCCATCGGCGGCGGCGCCGGCGGCGCGGTCGGCGGGGCCGTCGGGCACATAACTTCGCTGGGCGGCGGGACGGGTGCGCTGGTCGGCATGCCCCTTGGAGTGGCTGCGGGCGCCATCGCGGCGGAGTTCTACTACGACGACGATCTGGAACTCGTGGCAGAGCACGCCACCGAAATGCAGGCTGTCAACGATGAACTCAGGGGTGGCGAGACCAGGATCGCTGAGCTCGACCGCGCACTGCAGGAAGAGAAGGCCCGCGCAGAGGCTCTGCTGGAAGCCCATGAGAACCTGCGCAGGAACGGTGTGGCTAGCAGCCCCGTGCTTGGGGCCTCGGCGCCGTCGGCCGATGGCGCAGGCCCCGACTTCGGCCCTGACGTCCAGGTCAGCACCGTCGCCAGCGGCGGCATCAAGCTCACGCTTCTCTCAGAGGTCCTCTTCGGCTCGGGCAAAGCGTCCCTGACCGCGGAGGGGAAGAAGGTTCTGAGCCAGACAGCGCGCTCGATTCGCAAGCGCTACCCGAATTCCGTGATCGAGGTGCACGGACATACCGATAATGTGCCGATCCGCTACTCGAAGTTCCAGTCCAACTGGGATCTCTCCTGCGCCAGGGCACTGTCGGTGGTTTATCACCTGATTGAACGCGAGAGCTTTGACCCGGTTAGCATGATGGCCGCCGGCCTGGCTGACACGCGGCCCGTGGCCGGCAACGACTCATCTCAGGGGCGGCGCAAGAACCGTCGCGCCGAGATCATCATTCGGCCCGATGACACCCGAATGGCCGCCCGTGCGCCGTAGGGACCCCTTCAGGCCACAGGCGGCTCCATCGCCGGACCGACCGAGTTGAGCCGGCGGACACGGCGTTGCCGGTGCGGCATGGATTGTCCTATGAGACACAACTGCGTGGGGTTCTCTTTTGCTCTTGCCTCAGCGATCCTCCCCCGCGTCTGCGTCGTCACGATGGCGGCCGTCTTCCTGGCCGGCTGCTCCGCCCCGAAGACAATCCGCACGTACGAGTACCTCACCGATTACGAGCGCATGACGGAGCGGTTCGAACCCCTGGCGTCGCTGGTCTACTTTCCGCATAGGGCAGGGCTTGACGGTTATCAGGCGCTGGCGATCGAAGAACTGGAAATAGGCGGGGAGTTGGTGCGCGACGCCAAGGGGGCCAAGGCCTACGCGAGGCTCTTCCGTACGCTCTTGGCCAACCGGCTGCGCGAGCGCGGCGTCTTCGCCGGCGTCCTGCTCGACCCCGGTCCGGAGTTCAAACCTTACGAAGCCGGCCGGGCGCTGCGCATGGAGGGGAAGGTCACCGTCTTCTCACTTGGCAGCGGCTGGAAGCGCTACTTCAGCTACTGGAACCCGTTCCTGCAGGGCGGGGCGTCGGATTTCCAGATCGAGGCCCGCTTCCGCGACGCTGTCACCGGCGAGGTCATCATGGAGCTTGCAGACCGCCGGCGCCACCTGGGCAACACGGCGTGGGGGCCGAACATGAGGACGTTCAATGCCGAGTTCGTGATGAAACACACTGTCCACCTGACGGCCCGGTGCCTGGCCGACTTCATCGCCCAGGTGCCGGGGGCACCCCTGTTGGAGACAGGCGGTAACACCGCCCAGGGGCCCGAGGCGCCTTTGTTGACTAAAGGCGGTTCAACCGCCCTCGCCACCGCCGGGGAGTGACAGCCGAATGGGGAATTCGGGCGCCTCGCTCATGTGTTCGGCAGAGCACCTGAGAGACATACTTGCGGGACCAGGGGCAGGGCCCCTTCGCGGCGCCCGCGCAGTCGTGCTGGGGCTGGGTCTTTTCGGGGGAGGGGAAGGTGCGGCGCGATTCCTCGCCGACCGAGGCGCGAAGGTCCTGGTCACGGACCTCAAGAGCGCCGACAAACTCGCCCCCGCTATCGGCCGGCTGGCTGGCTTGCCGATCGAGTATCGTCTCGGCGGACACAGATCCGAGGACATACTGGGCGCCGACCTGATTGTGGCCAACCCCGCCATTTCGCGCACCGCGCCGATTCTCCGGCAGGTCTATTCCGCCGGCGTGCCTCTGTCAAGCGCGCTGAACCTCTTTCTCGCCCTCTGCCCAGCCCCCGTGGCGGCTGTGACGGGCTCGACTGGCAAGTCCACCACCGCCGCGATGCTGGCCGCGATGCTGGCCCGTGCCGGCCGCCGCGTGCATTTGGGCGGCAACATCGGGGTGAGCCTTCTGCCGGTGTTGGATGACATCCGCGCCGAGGATATAGTTGTGCTGGAGATATCGTGCTTTCAGCTCGAGGACGCCAGCTGCCTGCCCTGGTCGCCGCACGTGGCCGTGGTCACAAACCTCACGCCCAATCACATGGATCGCTACGGCACACCCGAGGCCTACGCGGCGGCGAAGCGGCCGATCGTCGCCTCCCAGTCCCGCGCCGACGTTGCCGTGCTCAACCACCGCGACCCGGTCCTGTGCGAATGGGCTCGCACCGAGGTTCGGGGAAGCCTCCTGTTGTTCGACTCCCTTGCACGCCAGGGTCCGCTGGTCACCGGGACCAACCTGCGTTCAGGCTGCATCGTGTGGAACAACGGGGGGGGGGAGCAGGTCATCTGCGCCCGCGAGCACGTTCGTCTACCCGGAGAGCACAACGTGGCTAACGCCATGGCCGCGTGCGCGGCGGCGCGCTGGCTAGGGGCGGGGGCGGAGCAGATCCGCGAGGCCCTTTGCGCCTTCAGCGGCCTGGAGCACCGCCTGGAGGAGTGCGGCCGGTTCGGCGGGATGACGTTCTACAACGACTCCGACGCGACCACCCCGGAGTCCACCATTGCCGCTCTGAGAAGCTTTGAAGGGCCCCTGACGCTCATCGTGGGCGGGCACAGCAAGGGCCTGGACCTGGCGCCCATGGCCGGGGCCATTGCGGCGCGTGTGGACGCGCTGGTGACTATCGGGGACTGCGGCCCGGAGCTGGCACAACTCAGCCGTGAGGCGGGCCTGCGCAGAGGGAGGGCCGCCGCCATCCGCGAGGCCGGCTCGCTGAGGGCGGCCGTGCGCGCCGCCATAGAGCTGAGCATGCCGGGCTCGGTGGTCCTGTTCAGCCCGGGCTGCGCGAGTTTCGACATGTTCCAGAACTTCGCCGAGCGGGGGCGTGTTTTCAAGGCGCTCGTCGGTGAAGAGGCCCGAGGGAAATGACGAATGATGAAACCAGAATGAAGAATGTCAGTTGGCCAGCGAGTAGAGGACCACTTTTAGCATGAGTTCGGAGGCGCTGGGTTCCAGCACGGCAGGGCAGCAGCGGCAGGGATGTCCAGCGATGGCCGAGCTGAAGTTATATTTGGTATAGACGACTACCGCCCGGCCGTCCAGTTCAATGTGCTCCAGGCTCGGCGCCGTCAGACCCGGGTGCTCCTCGAGCACCGCGCGCGTGTAGCGCACCTTGCCCAAGGGGCGGCCGAGTTTCAGCAGTGGGTGCCCCGTGGGAACCTGGGCGAGCGCCCGGGCGGGGAGCAGGTCCGCCATGAGCGTGCGGAAGGACCGGTCGAACTCGCCGCTCCCGCAGGTCCCCTCGGCGAATATGAATCCGCCCCGCTCCAGGTAGCGCCGAAGTTCTGCTTAATCGCCTCGCTCAGGCGAAAGGCCCGTGTGCCGCTGAGACCTAACAGGTGGGCCACAAAAAGGCTGTCGCGCTCGGGGTCGAGGGCGATGGGTTCGTTGAACAGGGCGATCCCTGCGTCCCGGTGGCCTTTTGCAGCACGCGCTTCCAGACCTTGGCCAGAGGCCGCGGGTCGCCGCCGTGCACGAGCCGGCCCACCACGAACGCGCCCTCCAGCGGGGTGGTAACTTCGGCCCCTCCCGGACTCACGTGAGCGCCCTGACGCTCCAGCTTTCCGCTGAGCCTTTCGAGCCCCGTCGCGTAGGCTACGATGTTGACGCCGAGCTTGAAGAGGGGGGCGTCTTCATCGGCCACGTCCCAGGGGCAGGAGATGCCCGACGGGCAATATACCAGGGGGGCGGTCGTGCACGGCCCCTGGAGGGCCTCCAGCCGGATGCGGGAGTCCCCTGGCAGCACGTGGTGGGCCTCGTAGATGGGATGGCAGCCGAGCAGGACTTCGAGGTCCTCCTCGGGGAAGTGCTCGGCGATGATTGCGCGGAAGCTGGCGTCGAACTCGGCGTCGCCCTCGTTGGCCTCGACGACGACGAACCCGCCGGTTTCCATGTATTCCTCGATGCGCTGGACCTCCTCGTCGCTCCACTCGACGCGGCCGCGCCCGCTGATGTAGAGGATCGGGGCCGGCGCGAGGTGGTCCAGCGGGGCGTCCAGCGGCACGGCCTGCCAGGCAAGCCGCTGCTCGAAGAGGTTGCCGAGGTGATCGACCAGGAACTTGGCATCGTAGCGGTGGGGGTTCCAGTCCCCGTCCCACTGGGCCTTGTGGATGAGCACTGGGCTGTTGCCTTTGGCCAGAAACAGAAGGGCGAAGCACCTGCGCACCAGCGGCCCCTCCAGAGAGCCGGACCCTTCGCGGTAAGGGTTGGGGTGGGTTACGAGGTGGCGGACGCCCTCGAGATACCAGTCGTGCCGGCCCAGGTAGCGGCGGGCGCAGATTACGCCCACGCGCTCAAGTCCGTAGAGGAAATAGAACTTGAAGGTCCCCCGGCCGGGATTGCCCGTCACGCTGAAGTTGTCCGCGAGCCAGCCGAGGCCGGCCCGCAGCCGGCGGTCGTCGATGTACTCGCCGCACCGGCGGTCGGCGAGATGCATGCGCGAGGCGGAGATGTACAGGCTGGCCGTTCCGGCTGCCGCCATGCTCCCATAGGATTCCCCACCGCTCTGCCGGTAGCTCCAGCCGCCGTCGAGCTGCTGGCCGCGGGCGTAGTGCTCCCAGGCGCGCTTCCACACGTCCCGTGGCACGTCCAGGCCGCAACGGGCCGCCGAGCGCAGCCCCAGCACGGCGAACTGCGAGCAGGAATTGTCGGGTCGCGAAGGCTTCTGGCTGTAGCTCCAGCCCCCTGCGCTGCCCTGGGAGTCGATGAGGAACATTGTCGCCGGCTGCATCTGCCTGACGTAGCGCTTGCGGTCGACGCTCTCCAGGGCCATGAGCTTGAGAGTGGCCTCGTAGGTCGTCACGGCCCTTGATTTCAGTACGAACGCCAGCCCCTTGCTCAGGACGGGGTCGCGCGCGCCCACGCCGGCCTCGCTCAAGGCCAGCACCGCGAGCGACGTGTGCCCC
>CAZHPE010000074.1:0-13273 GCA_964534775.1 uncultured candidatus Brocadiaceae bacterium | reverse complement strand
CAAGGCGGACGCGTTCGGCGAGCGCATGCGGCTGCGCTACGTCGCCGAGCCGCGCACCGGGCGCAGCTACGCGCGCAACACCGGCTTCGCCCTTGCCCGGGCGGACTACGTCGCGTACATGGACGATGATGCACGCGCCATGCCGCCTTGGGTGGCGGGTATCTGCCGCATCATTCGATCCGACGAGCCAGCCGTCTTCGGCGGCCCCTACTTCGCCTGCTACGACATGGAGAAGCCGGCCTGGTACCGGGACGAGTACGGCAGCAACGACCTGGGCGAGGGGCCGCGCAAGCTCCAGAAGGCGCCGTGGCTGACCTCGGCGAACCTTGTCGTGCGCAAGGACCTGCTCGAGCGGATCGGGGGCTTTTCGCTCACCTACGGCTCTCCGGGTGCGCTGCCTCTGGGTCAGGATACGGAGCTTCAGCTTCGCGCCCGCCGCCTGATCGAGGGGCTGGACATCTGGTACTACCCTGAGATCCAGGTCGAGCATCTTGTGCCCGCGTCCAGGATGACGCTTCGGTCGTTGGCGCTCAGCCGATTGGCGCGAGGCCCAATCGACGCACGCATGGAATGGGATGAAGGCGTGCGTTGCGGCCCGCGCGACGTGGTGAGGCCGATATTTGGGAACGCGGTGGCGATCCTGGCCGGCACGGCGGGCTGTTTCACACGCGACACGCGGCGGTATCGCTACTGGCAAAACTATTGCGTCGACAATGTGCTGCCAGGCATCGGCGGCCTGACCGCCGCGCTCGAGCGCCTGCGCCGGCTCCTGCGCGGCGAGGCTGGCGCTCGCCTCTTCCGGGAGGGCGACGCGCGGGCGGCTCCCGGCTGGAACGCGTCGGATGAACCTATGCCCGAGACATGCGAGCCAGGGCTGGTCACGGTGATCATTCCCACCTACAATCGGGCCGCCTTGATCGTGGAGACCCTGGAGTCGGTGCGCGCGCAGTCATACCGGCCGATCGAGGTGATCGTCGTCGACGACGGCTCGACAGACAACACCGAAGCGGTGGTCAACGATTTCTCTCGTTCGGTCACCGGCGACCTATATGTGCGGCAGTTCCACCAGGATAACCGTGGTGCCCCGGCAGCCCGCAACCTGGGTCTGGTCGAATCCCGCGGGGAGTTTATCCAGTTCCTTGACTCCGACGACCTTCTGGAGCCGGAGAAGCTGTCCGCGCAAGTTCGAGTCATGCGCGAATACCGGCGGCTGCAGATGGTCTTCTCGCAGTGGCAGTGCGCCGAGCACGGCCGTCCTGTCGAGGACACGGCCTGGCGGAAGAACTTCAGCGCCGACCGGGCGAACCTGCTGGATCTGCTGCTGGGAAAGAGCCGCCGCCAGACGCTTCCTTTATGGACGGCGAACACGCTGTACCGCCGGTCGCTCTGCATGCGGCTGGGCCCGTGGGACACGCGGCTCGTGCGGCTTCAGGACCGGCTTTACAATCTTCGGGCCCTGTTGCTGGCGATTCCGTATCGCTACATACCCGCCATGCACGCGCGCGCGCGCCGGCATGGCGGCGACCGGATATCAGACCATTTCGCGGAAGTGGAGAGCTTGGAAAACATGCGCGCCGCCTGGCGCACGATGCAGGACTTGCTCACCGGCTCCGGTGCGCTTAACGGCCGGCGGCGGCGTCTGCTCGGCCGGACCTATTATTCGCTCGCCAGGCCGGCGTTCATCGCCGGGGCTGGGCAGCTCGGCGCGGAACTGCTCGGCGAAGGCCTGGCGATCGCACCGGTCTCGGCCATCTGGCTGAAGCTCCAACTCGTCCGGCTGCTCTACAGGGTGCTGGGCACGGCTGGCGCCAACCGCCTCTTCGGCTGGAAGATGCGCCTCGCCACGAGCCTCCGCGCCGCATTCTCCGGGGCTCACCACCACAGATGAAACCCGATTACCACCTTCTGGCCGAGGCCTACAGCGCGCCGAAGGCCGCTCCGTACCGACGCGAGTTGGACCCGGCGGCATGCCGCGAGTTCGGCCTGACGTGGCCCATCCTCTCCGATCCCTGCAAGGCCCGCAGGACCTTTGAGCCCTACCGAAAGCGGCTCGAAGCGAACGGCGTCTCGCTGGCCAACGGCCGCGTGCTGGACGTGGGCTGCGGGACGGGCGTCTTCTCCGTATACTTCGTCTTCTGCGGGGCCAGGGAGTGCGTCGGTGTGGACTTCCCGGCCGCGAGGCTGACGGTGTGCCGCGCCTTTGCCAACATGCTGCCCTATGGCCTGAGCGAAAGGCTGCGCCCGCTCGCCTGCCGCATCGAGGACTTGGCCGGAGAGGGGCCGTTTGACCTCATCTTCTGCAACGAAGTCATCTCGCAGCTCTCGGGACTGGACGCCCTTGCGCGCTTTCACGGATTGCTTGCGGACGGAGGGCGCCTTTTCATCTCCGACGGGCACAATGCCTGCAACCCGTGGCTGAGGTATAGGACGCAGAACCTCTACCGCTTCCGTGAGGAAGGTCCGTCGGGACGACCGGGGGGGCGAGTGATAGAGAAGAGTTACCGGCAGAGGCGCGCCGAACTGATCGCCGAACGCTTCCGGGGCCGCTTGACGAACCGCGAGGCGCAGATGCTCGCCGAGCGCACCGCAGGCCTTTACGGCGAAGCCCTGTATGCCGCCTGCGAACGTTATGTCCGTGAAGGCGGGCCGCCGGAGTCCTACTACATCCCCGATACCGCGCCCGTGGACCCTAAAACCGGCATAAGGCATGGGCCGCTTCTGGACCCTTGGGAGCTGTGCGAACGGCTCAAGGCGGCGGGCTTCCGGCGCTGCGAGGTCTACGCGTGTCTGCCGGGCACGCATCGGCTGGCGCCCGTGGCCTGGCTGGACCGGATCGTGCCGACTTCGCTGAAGCTGCGCGTGGCGTCCGGATTTATGATTGCGGCCCTTCGCTGAGCGGCGACGCTCGGCCCATCGCCCTACCACCAGACGGCGGGAAACCTCCATTGGCCCCCTACAAGATAGCGCTGCTCACGTCAAGCATTGCGGGAGGGGGCGCCGAGGGTCTATGCTGCCTGTTGGCCAACGGGCTTTGCCGGCGAGGGCATGATGTGACGGTCGCCACGCTGGCCGGGCCGCAGGAGAGTTTCTATCCGCTCCATGCCCACGTGCGTGTTGCGGCGCTGGACGTCATGTCCGATTCGGCCTCCCGCGCCCAGGCGATGGGCGGCAACTTGCGCCGCCTGAGGGCCGTCCAGCGCGTCCTTCGGCGAGTGGCGCCGCAGGCGGTGATCGCGTCTCAACCGGAGACGAATGTCCTGACTTTGCTGGCCACGCGGCTGCTGCATCGCGCTCTATGCCGCGTCGTGGTCTGGGAGCACACCTACGCGCCGCTGATGCCCCTGACGCAGCCATGGCCGCTGGCGCGCAGGCTTTGCTATCCCCTGGCGGACGCCGTAGCGACGTGCAGCGCGGGCGTTGCGGCGTGGTTCAGGGGCTGGCTGCCACGCGAGAAAGTCGCGCCCATCCACAATCCGGTTCTCGTGGGCGACCGGCGGGACGACCACCGGGCTGCGGACCTCGCGCGCCGCATTGCCGGCGAACGCTGGATCCTTGCCATGGGCCGGCTTTCGCAGGAGAAGGGGTTCGACCTGCTCCTCAGAGCCTTCGCGCGGCTGCGTCGGCAGCGGCAAGCAGGCTGGAAACTTGGCATAATAGGCGAGGGGCCGCTCCGTGAAGAGCTGGAGGGCAACATAGCCGGTCTCGGTCTGACGGGCGATGCCTCTCTTCTCGGCCCGTTTGCCAATCCAATGCCCGTGTTGCGGGCGGGAACGATCTTCGTCCTGAGCTCCCGCTACGAGGGGTTCGGCATTGCCTTGGCGGAGGCTATGGCGTGCGGGCTGCCGGCGGTTGCTTTTCGCTGTCCGTGCGGCCCGGATGAGATCGTCCGGGACGGCGTGGACGGTCTGCTCGTGCCGCCCGAGGACGTGGAGGCGCTCGCGACCGCCGTGGCACGCCTGATGGGCGATGAGGAGCTGAGGGAGCGGCTCGCCGTTAGGGCGACCGAGGCCTCAGAGCGCTTCAGCGCGGCCCGGTTCCTGGACCGCTGGGAAGACCTGATAGGATCGCTCGTGCCGCCGCCCCGCAATGATTGAAGTCTCCATCAGAGAAACCCGTGGGTGCCACGGGTAGAGGCGACCCATCCTCCGCAGTAGCTATGCTACGGAGGGTGGAAGCCTTGCCCGTGCTGCCGAAGCCCACAGGCACGGACAAGCCTGGCGGCTTGTCCGTGCCTCACCCTCATCTGGTAGGAAGGAAGGGCCATTCTGGCTGAGGCGAACGTCGAGACCGAAGGGCCTAAGCCAGTCTGGCGCGCTCAACTCATCCTGTGCGCCGTGGCGGTGCTGTCGGTGGGCTACCTGCTGCTGATCCGCACGCCGATGCGCCTCACCCCGGACGTGCTCAACTACCTGTCCATGGCCCGAAGCGCGATCGATGGCAACGGGTTCCGGGTGGGCGGGCACGACACGCACTTCCCACCGGGTTATCCGGCAATGCTGGCCGCGCTCGACGTGGCGGGGCTGGGCGTGAACTGGGCGTTCGTCGCGTTGAACTGCGTGTTCCTGGCTATCGCCTTGCCCGCCGCGTACTACGTGCTGCGAAAGGCCTACCGGTTAGAGCCCTGGCTGGCGCTGCTGGCATGCTGCATGACGATGCTCTCGCATGTCAGCATGTTGCACGTCGCCACGCCCCTGAGCGACGTCCCCTTCATGGGCGTTTCGATGGCTGCGCTGGCGGCAATCGTCGCAGCGGAGCGGTCCACCGGGCGGCGGCGCTGGTGCCTGGCAGTCGTTGCCCTGCTGATGTGCGCCGCGGCGACCGCAATACGTACCATCGGGGTGGCGCTGCTGCCAGCCCTGCCATGGGCCTGCGCGGCGCACGGGAGAACCGTGCCGGATGTCATTCAATTCCATCGGGGCAACAGGCGGCTATTGGCGGCCATGTCGGCCCTGGTGCTCCTCATCGGCATGGCAGGCGCGATCCTAATGACCCGGACCAGGTACTTCGATGAGATGGCGGAGAAGTACAGAGATCCCGGTTTCCTTACTGCGACAGTGCAGACCCTTGACTACCGCATGGTGGAGTTCGGCCAGATCGCGACGAACGCGTTGCGCCGGCAGGTGCCGCCGTACATGAAGCTCATCGGCGCGCTCACGATCAGCCTCACGTTGCTCGGTCTCTGGCAACGGCGTTCCGGCTTCAGAGCCGCAGATATGTACGTGCTCTTCTTCATGCTGATCGTGGCCGTCTGGCCGTATCGCGACGGCAGGTTCTGGCTCCCCATCATGCCGCTCATCTTCGGACTGCTGGCGCTGGTTTTGCGGACGCTGATTTCCTGGCTGGCCCCGAAGGCGGGGGTTTTCGCTACGTTCGCAATCAGGGTGGGAATCATCGCCATTATCATGAATTACTCTCTTCGCGGCTTCCTCTGGATGGAGGAGAACATTGAGTTGTCGTTCAGCGGTCACTATTTCCCCGAAATCTACTACTACCGGCGGCAGTACGGACCCACGTACCTAAAGGCCTTCGGGAGTGACCAGTGGGTGGATGAATCCAAGGTCCATAAGGTGGCCCTTCAGATGCTGCGGCGATACGAGCCGCTGGCTCGCCAGCAGGAAGATGAGTAGGCGCGGGGCGGGCTACGGCGTCGGCTTCTCAAAGACAAACTCATTGCAGCCCGTCGAGGAGGTTCGCGACCCGCCCACGTGGCGGAGACCCCGGTCGGTGACGTGTGCGATTACCTCATCCCACGAGGCATACTCGTACGGCAGTCCGCCGGCCCAGTCGATGGCGTCGTGGTGGATGCTCATCCCGCGTCGGTCCTTCAGGGGGCTCCTGAGCCGCGCAAGCCGCGCCAGGATGCGGGGCAGCAGGATGCACGCCACCAGCAGCGCCTTGAGCACCCTGCCGGAACGGTTATAGAGCCGCTTGAAACGCAGCCACAGCGCCGAGCTCCAGGTGCGGTTGTAGATGGCGATCACAAGCCTGCCCCCGGGCGCCACGAGCGAAGCCGCGTTGTCGACGGCCCACCACATATCGCCCGTGTGGTGCAAGACGCCCCACGAGTACACGACGTCGAACCGGCCGAGCGTCGCAAGGGACTCCCCGTCAAGCGCCGACCCCTCCAGCACCTGCCAGTGCCCCACGTCGCAGCGCTCTTTCACGCGCTTGCATGCCTCGATGCTTTTCGGGTCCACGTCGATGCTCACGACGCGCGCTGCGCCCAACTCGATTGCGGCGAGGCTGAAGATGCCGCTCCCGCACCCGATGTCGAGCACGCTCTTGCCCGCCGCGCCGCCGGGCGCCAGCAGCTCCAGCAGGGACATCTTGGCCTCTTCGTAACGCTCCGGGCTGAGATGCTCGACGTAACGCAGCCAGTTCTCGCCGAAGGAGAAGGTGACCTTTTCCTCCGTCACTCGAACTCTCCCTCGCCGCCCGCCAGGCGCTCGTAGACGTCCTCGTATGCCCGCACCATGCCCTCCACGGTGTGATCCTCCGCGATCAGCCGCCGCGCCTGTGCGGCGACGGCCTGTATGAGCTCGGGCTTGCCCAGGAGATCGACGGCCCGGGCGGCAAGGGCCTCCGGGTCGCCCGTCGGTGCGAGGACTCCCGTGCAGCCGTCCCGGACGAGATCCCTGATCCCGGGGGCATCGGTGGCGACCACGGGCAGGCCGACGTACATGGCCTCCATCACCGCGTTCGGAAGCCCCTCGTAGTCCGAACCCATGAGGAAAAGGTCGCTCCTGGCGAGCAGGTCCGGGACGTCCTGGACCAGGCCCGGCATGCTCACGCTCTGCCGGAGTCCAAGCTCATCCATGAGGACTTCCAGTTCCGGGCGGTCGGGGCCTTCTCCCGCGATGGTCAGATGGGCCTCGGGGAACGCCCGCACGATCTCCCTCATGCACCGCAACACCACGTCGTAGCGCTTCTGCGGCCACAGCCGCCCCACGGCAACCAACCGGGGGGCCCGGCCCACGTCGGGCGGTCCGCCCAGCGGCTTGCAGGGCCACCCGGCGGGCTCGAACGCGTCGTGAATCGTCGTGATGCGACGGCCGGGAACTCCCGCGCCTTCGAGCCACTCGGCGACGGACTCCGAGACTGCGATGAACCGGCAGGTCTTCCTTGCAAGCATCCGGTCGACGCCGAGCCGCACGCGCCCCTCCCCCAGGTGCGCGCAGTTCACGTTCGCCACCACCGCGTGAACCCCCGCAAGGCGGGCTGCCACGCGGCCGTAGGCGCTGGCGGTGAACATCCAGGTATGCACGACATCGGGGCGTAGCGAACGCACCAGACGGGCCAGTCGCACCAGCGCCAGGGGCGCAAGCTTCGCCCTCTTCCCGATCACCGCGTGCGGCACGTCCCTGTCCCGCAGCACCTGCTCGAACGGCCCTCCCCGCGTGAGCGCCACGACAAACGGTTCGAAGCGCGTGCGATCAAGATTCGCAGCGACCAGCGAGAGCTGGTGCTCCGCCCCGCCTCGCTCCAGCGTCGCGATGATCATGCACACCCTTATCGCGCTCATGCCCTTCCCCGCATCAGGTACAGACCTCCTTCAGAATCCCCCGCACGTAAGCCTCGTCCACCATGACCGGGTTCGCGCAGCTCGAACCGCTGGAGAGGGCGTACTCCATGATAGTGCGCTCGCCCTCCGCGTCGGGATACGGCCCGACCGACCGCGGGAGCGCCAGGCGGTCGAGGAGCGATTCGGTCCGGTCGGCGGGATCGCCGCCCATGGCTTCGGCCAGCCGGGCATACTTCTCCCCGACTGCCGGTGCGTTCCGCCTGAACACGTGCGGCGCAAGAACCCCGCAGACCACGCCGTGCGGCAACCCATAGCGCATCCCCACTGGATGCGCCAGCCCGTGCACGGCGCCCAGCCGCGCGCTGCCCAGCGCCAGGCCGGCCATGAAACTCGCCTCGACCATCGCCGCTCGTGCGGGCAGGCCGGCCCCGTCCTCGTAGGCCACCGGCAGGCTGCGGCCGATCGCGCGCGCCGCCTCCAGCGAGAGCGCCTCCGTGGTCGCCACTGCCTGCACGGAGACGTAGGACTCTATTGCCTGCACCAGGGCGTCCATGCCGCTGGCGGCCGTCACGCTTGGCGGACAGCTCAGCGTCAGCTCCGCATCCACGATGCACACATCGGGCAGCAGCGTCGGCCCGCGAAGGCTCTTCTTGACCATACCGTCCGCGTCGATGAGCACGCTGTTCGATGTCGCCTCGGACCCCGTGCCGGCCGTTGTGGGCACCGCGACGTGGGGCAACCCGCGCGTCGGCACCTCCGCGCCGGCGTGGTAGACGGCAGTGGGCCCGTCAGCAACCGCCAGCGCCGCCGCGGCCTTGCCCACGTCCAATGCGCTTCCTCCGCCGAGCCCGATTACCACGTCGCAATCGGCCCGGCGCAGCCGCTCGCGGGCGCGGTCGACAGTCGCCAGGTCGGGCTCCGGCGGGACCTCGTCGAAGACCTCGACGGATATGCCAGCATCGCCCATCAGCGCAAGCAGCCGGTCCAGCGTTCCCGACTTCCGCAGCGCCCTGCGCCCGGTCACGAGCAGCACACGCTGCCCGAGTCGGGCGGCCTTCTCGCCCAGGTGCCGCACCGCCCCCGGTCCGATATGCACGCAACGGGGAAAGCTGAGCTTCAGTCCCTGGTCCACGTTCCTACTCCTCCACTTCCGCCGGCTCGGCGGAGGGAGCTTTTCTGACCAGTTCCACGCCGGCCTCGTCCAGCAGGCGGCAAGCCAGCTCGTCGGGGTAATCGGCCATTGCGACGATCCTGGCGATGCCGCAGTTGATGGTCATCTTCGCGCACATTGAACATGGCACGTGCGTGGTATAGAGGGTCGCTCCCTCGATGCAGATTCCGTATCGGGCGGCCTGGAGCATGGCGTTCTGCTCGCCGTGGAGGCCGCGGCACAGCTCGTGGCGCTGGCCGCTCGGCACGTTCTGCTCCTGCCGCATGCACCCCGCCTCCGAGCAGTGCGGCACGCCGGACGGGGCGCCGTTGTAGCCGGTGGCGAGGATGCGCTTGTCCAGCACAAGCAGCGCACCCACTTGCCGCCGCAGGCACGTCGAGCGCCTAACCACCTCCGAAGCGATGCGAAGGAAATAATCGTCCCAGTTCGGCCGTCTATGCTTTCCTTCGATACCCGCCATTCGGTTCCTTTCTCGGCGTCGCGTCCTGGAAACCAGCAACCCGCGGCCTCCGTCCGACTATACACCGCCGGGGCCGTGCCGACAACCGACGGCCGAGCAGCTGGTGGGGTCTTGCGCCGGATTTGAGTTCAGGAAAGGAGAGTTGCGATCTTCTCGGCGGTGGGATGTTCGATGACGCCACGCTCGGTGATGATGGCCGCGATGTTCGCCGCCGGGGTGACGTCGAAAGCCGGGTTGTAAACCTCTATGCCATCGGGCGCGGTGCGGCGGCCCCCCCACTCGGTCACCTCGCCGGGATCGCGCTGCTCGATGGGTATCCCGGACCCGTCGGCGAGCGAAAGGTCGAATGTGCTCACCGGGGCGGCCACGTAGAACGGCACGCCGTGCTCGCGCGCCTGAACGCTCAGGCCGTAGGTGCCGACCTTGTTGGCCACGTCGCCGTTGGCCGCGATGCGGTCGGCGCCGACGATGACCGCGTCCACGCGCCCCTCGCACATGACCTGCGCGGCCACGCTGTCGCAGATCAGAGTCACCGGGATGCCCGCCTCTTTCAACTCCCACGCCGTCAGGCGCGCGCCCTGCAGAAGGGGGCGGGTTTCGTCGGCGAAGGCCGTGATCGACTTGCCGGCCTCGTGCGCGGCGAAGACCACCGCCAGGGCGGTCCCGTAGTCCGCCGTCGCCAGCCCGCCGGCGTTGCAGTGCGTGAGCACCGTGTCGCCATCCAGCAGCAGAGCAGCACCCAGACGCCCGATCGCGCGGCACGTGCGGCGGTCCTCCTCCTGGATTGCCAGAGTCTCCGTCAGCAGGCGCTCCTTAAGCTCAGCAACGGGCAGCTCCCGGTTAGCCAGCGCCGTGCGCTCCATCCGCTCCAGCGCCCAGAACAGGTTGACGGCGGTCGGCCGGCTCGTGGCGAGGTAGTCCTTCGCCCTGCGCAGGTCGGCCAGGAAATCGTCGAAGCCCGCTGCCGCCGATCCCTGGACCCCGAGCAGCAGGCCCATTGCGCCAGCGATCCCTATGGCCGGGGCCCCGCGAACGCGCAGGACCTTGATCGCCTCCCAGATACCCTCCAGCGTGCTGCACTCGATGTACAGGAACTCCTCGGGCAGCCGCGTTTGGTCGATCAACTCCACGTGCCCACCTGCCCCGCCGACCCATCGTATCGTTTCAACAGGCATATGCGCGCACCATCTGCTTTAGAACTTAGAATCCGAAATGCGTCAGGCGCCGAACTTGCCCAGCAGCCCCGAGTTGGCCAACAGAAGCGGCATGAGGTACATCGAATGGAAGATGCCGAGAGGGCCGCGCGAACATTCCTGCTCGGTGAACCCCGCCAGCCCGCTCGCGTCGCACCGCTCCGAATGGATCAGCAGGGGCACCGGATGCCAACTGTGCATCTTCATGCAGCATGGGGTGGAGTGGTCGCCCGTGATGGCGAGCGCGTCCGGCCGCTCGTTCAGGATGATCGGCAACGTGGCGTCCACCTCCTCGATCACGCTCACTTTCGCATCGAAGTCCCCGTCCTCACCCGCCGCATCGGTCCCCTTGACGTGGATGAAGCTGAAATCGTAATTGCCCTTCGTCTGCGCGTATGTGCGGAACTCGTCCTCGATGGTTTCGCCGGTCTGGATGATTTCCATGCCGGCCAGCTTGGTCAGGCCGCGGTACATGGGATAGGAGGCGATGGCCGCGGCACGCAGGCCGAACCTCTCCTCCATTCCTGCGATACTGGGCCTCTCGGCCACGCCGCGCACGAGCAGGCCGTTCAGCGGCCCGTCGCCGCTCAGCGCATCGAGGGCGCGGCGCTGGAACTCGTTCACGATGCGCGCGGCCTTCTCCGCCTCCGGTCTCGTGGCCTCGGCCTTATGGAGGGGGTTGCCATCCTCGTGCGGGTCGGTGTCCGTCACTCCCTCGGCGAGCCCCGGGCCCCGGAAGACCGCGGCGAATCGGTGGGATTTGCCGGGCCTCATGATGACCTCGACGTCTTCGATACTGGGGATGTGCTCCTGGAGCAGCGCCACCTTCCCGGCGCTCGCTTCGTCCGCGGGGCGTCCTGCGCGGCGGTCCACCACGACGCCGTTCTCGATGGTGCAAAAGTTGGTGCGCGCGCACACATCGCCGAACGCCACGTCCATGTCCAGCCCAAGGGCTTCGAGCACGCCGCGGCCGATCTCGATTTCGCGCGGGTCGTATCCGAAAAGGCTCAGGTGCGCAGGGCCGCTGCCGGGCGTGATGCCGTAGTCGACCGGGATGATGTGGCCCAGGGCGCTGCGAAAGGCCAGCTCATCGAGATTCGGCGTTTCGGCGACCTCCAGGGGCGTCTCGAAGTCGAACTTCGGGTGCCTTACGTCTCCCACGCCGTCCATCACCAGGAGCACGATTGATACGCCGCCGCCGGGCCGCGCGGCGCGCGCCTTCACCAGAGTTTCAGCAATGCGGAGGCCGTCCATCGAAAGCATCTCCTCTTTGGTTCGCTGCAAGTGCGAGGGGCCCGGGCCGGGATGCCCGCCGGGCAAGTATAGTGCCCTTTCCTCAGGTCTGTCAAGACGAGTGAGCGACTTCGGAGGGATGTCCCGGGTTGATGCCGCCCCATTTTCTCGGCGTAGTACGGAGCGCAGAGGCCCTCGACGAACCGGTCGAAACCATACTTGGCCAATATCGTGTTCAGCCGCTTGTAGAAAGGATGTTCCGGCCCGCTCGGCAGGTCCGTGCCGGCGATCCAAAGCGGCATCTGCCGCTCGCCCTCGCGCCATCCCATCGCCATAGAATCTCTCCAAAGGTGGAGTCGCAATTCACTGTGGCGAGCCTGACATATCAGGCAAGTACCAATCAGGATAAAACGCGACTTTCACCACGGGCTGGTACGGGAGTGCCGACTGGTTTCGCAAGCATCCGAAAGGGCGATATCGCTTGGGGCCACTTGACTGGAGAGCCTTGAAGGAAATAATCGAGGAACGGGGATTGGAGCTGAGAGGCCCCGCTGACGGCATAGGCCAGGGGTTCCTCTGGGAGTAGGCTAGGTGCTTCTCGCGAAAAGTGACCGGCCTAAGAACACTCCGTTGCCCATCCGATGCTTCCGCCAGTAACTGTTAGCATGCCGGCGCGGAGCGCGGAGTTGCCGAAAACCCGCTGGGCCACGCTGCGGCGCCGCGCGTGGCAGCTTTAACGTAGTGCTATTTGCCTGCCGCCTTCTGCACCCTGGCCCACGTGTCACGCAGCGATACCGTGCGGTTGAACGCGATCTGGCCCTCGGCCGAGTCGGGATCGACGCAGAAGTAGCCCTGTCGCTCGAACTGGTATCGGCTTCCCGGCGCGGCACCTGCCAGACCGGGTTCGACCCTGCACGAGGCCAGCACCTCGAGCGAATCGGGGTTCAGGCGCGCCTTTAGATTGCCTTCCTCGCCCTCCTCGCCATCCCCGGCCCCCCCGTCCGCCCCCGCGTCCAGGAGCAGATGGTCATAGAGGCGCACTTCGGCCTCGAGCGCGTGGTCCGCCGACACCCAGTGCAGCGTCGCCTTGACCTTGCGCCCGTCCGGGGCGTTTCCACCCCGCGTGGCCGGGTCGTAGGTGCAGTGCAGCTCAACCACCTCGCCCGTCTCCTCGTCTTTGACCACGTCGACGCAGGTAATGAAATATGCGTAGCGCAGGCGCACCTCGCGCCCGGGAGAGAGGCGGTAGAACTTTCTCGGCGGGTCCTCGCGGAAGTCCTCCCGTTCGATGTAGAGCACGCGCGAGAACGGCAGCTTTCGCGTGCCGACACTCGGGTCCTCGGGGTTGTTGACGGCCTCCATCTCTTCGACAAGTCCCTCGGGGTAGTTGTCGATGACGACCTTCAGCGGCCGCAGCACGCCCATCACGCGGGGGCAGGTCTTGTTGAGCCGATTGCGCAAGCAGTGCTCCAGCAGCGTCACGTCAACCGTACTCGGCGTCTTGGAGACGCCAAGCCGCTCCAGGAAGTCGCGGACCGCCTCGGGGCTGTAGCCGCGCCGGCGCAAGCCCCGCAGCGTCGGGAGCCGCGGGTCATCGAAGCCGTCCACGTGGCCCTCCCTCAGGAGCTTGAGGACCCGGCGCTTGCTCACGACTGTATTGGAGAGGTTGACACGGGCGAATTCGATCTGCTGCG
>CAZHPE010000073.1:1133-13400 GCA_964534775.1 uncultured candidatus Brocadiaceae bacterium | reverse complement strand
TCCAGGAGGTTCCGCGCGGTCGGGTCGAGGCGCGCGCGGCGGCCCCGATGAAGGCGCAGGACGCCGTCGGCGTCGGCGAAGAAGCTGACCGTCTCGAACCGGTGTAACGTTGGCGTCCCGACGTCACCGAGCTTCGGCAGGCGGCCGGCGCGCCGGTAAGGTCGCTTCATGTATTCCCTCAGGCGCTCCACGCGCAGCCCTCCCCGCTCGTCCAGCAGGGCGCGGCAAACGACCTCCTCGGGCAGCAGGGCCACGCCGGACCGGCGTTCGAAAGCGATCCCATGCACGCCCCGGAGGAAGGGGAGACGCTGCCCGCCCCCAAGCTCGCTGAGTGCATTGGCGTCGCGGGCGATGTCCAGCTTGATCCACTTCGGCGGCCCGCAGCCCGTCTCCGGCCATGCACGCTGCCATTTCGCGACCGCATCCCACGCCGCCTGGGTCAACCCCTGGCCGCCGCCCATCGCCACAAGCGCCGGGCTCTGCCCGTCGCTGACGCTCAGGAACACGATGCGCGGGGCCCTGTCTTCGCCGACGGCCTCGGGGAGTGGCGGCATGCGAACCGCCTTAGCCGCACGGGATGGTTCGAACATTGGAAAGACGGCTGCCGCCGTCCGCCGAGTCAGCGCCTCGGCTCCCTCGGCGTCGACCGGCGGTTGCGAGGCGATGTCCTCGAACCAAATCTCAGGGGCCTCGACGCGCGGCGCCGTGCGGCAGGAAGCGTACGCCAACAGCAGGACCGCGCCGAGCACGCGCACGCCCCAGCCCACGGTCGCCAGCTTACTTTCCGCCCCGTTCCCCAACACCAGCCTCCTATCCTTCACTCAACTCGCCAGGTAGCGCCGCACCTCCCGGAGGGCGTCGGCCCTGCCCTCGAACGGCTTGACCGCGAGGCACAGGTCCCAGACGTATGGCGTCCTGATCTCCGCATCGTACAGGTAGAGGAGGTAGTCCCACGCCGGGTTCCACGCCGGCTCCTTGCCCGCGCCGCAGGGCGAGTAGATCAGTCGAAACCGCTCGGGCTGCTTGAACATCACAAGGAAAAGCTGGTCGCCGTGGCACAGGCCGTAGTAGAAAGTGAGCGCCTCCACCACGGACTCCTCGATACGCGGCTCCTGCGCCTGCATGGCCTGCAGGTGCTCGGCCGCGTCGATCTCGGTATCCGATGGGAGCAGACGGACCTGGTAGGGGCGCAAGTCGTGATCGGCCCGCGTCACGCCGACCCAGCCCTCCAGGTCGCCGCCGCGCTCGATGTCGGGCTTCAGGTAGACGTGGATGTCGGGCGGCATGTGCATGTAGCTGGCCCACTGGCACCTCATCGTGTTCGGCTCGCCCTGTGCGCAGAAGCGGCGGTGGAGCGTGAGCTCGATGCGCTGGTGCAGGTAGTGGGGCTCTTCGACCGTGAACGTGATGCGCGCGCTGACGTGGGAATAGGACATCTCGGGCTGGACGAGGACGACGCTCTGCTCGTCGGCGCTCGCGATGTGCATCGGCTCGAAGCGCGGCTCGAACGGCCACCCACTTTCGCTCCTGTACGTCGGCAGCCCGGCGAAGTGAATTTCCTCGTAGTTCAGTCCGGCGAAGCGTGGCGCGAACAGGTTGTTGCCGCTGGACCAAGGGATTAGCGCCGCCAAGCCGTTGTAGCCCGCATGGTGGATGCCGAGGGCGGAGTTGTCGGCGATGAACGCCAGGAACGATCCCGTCTTGAGCATGGGAAAGCCGTTCATGGTCCGCCCCCTCAAATAGTGTCGCGTCAGGCGGCGCGGAGCCGCACAGGGATTGTAAACCCGGAGCGCCCCCGTGGCAACACGCGAAGCGCCGACTTTAGGCTGGCCTCGCCGACTTGCCGCAGTGGCCGACTGCGCCCTATAATGCCGAGTATGCGACTGAAAGGATCAGGCCTGTGAAGATCACGCTCGCCTACGACAAGCACGGCTTGGCGGTGGAACTCCCGGACCGGAACGTGAAGGCCGTGCTCCGCAAGCCCGCCGCCGTGCCCCTGGAGAACGTGGGCGAAGCGGTGCGCGCCGGCCTCCGCAGCCCGATCGGCGCCAGGCCGCTCTCGGAGATCGCGCGCGGAAAGCGCAACGCCGTCATCGTCGTCAGCGACGTCACGCGACCCGTCCCCAACGCGGCCATCCTGCCCCCCATCATCGAGACCCTCACCGGGGCCGGCATCGCCCGGGAAGCCATCACCATCCTGGTGGCCACCGGCCTCCATGGGCCGAACGAGGGCGCCGTGCTCGATCAGGTGCTGGGCGCCGAGATTGCGGGCTCGATGAACGTGGCGAATCATGATGCCCGCGACCTGGAGGGCCATACCTGCCTTGGCACGACCCCCCGCGGCATGGACGTGCGGATCGACAGCCGGTACGTGGACGCCGATGTGAAGGTCCTCACCGGCCTGATCGAGCCGCACTTCATGGCGGGCTATTCCGGCGGCCCGAAGGCGATATTGCCCGGCCTGGCGGCGGCGGACGCGATCGGCGTGCTCCACGGCTACAACATGCTGGCCGACGCGCGCTGCAGGACGGGCAACATCACCGATAACCCCCTCCGCGAGGAGCTGATTGCTGCGGCGCGTATGGCCGGCGCCGACTTCATCTGCAACGTCACGCTGAGTGAGGCGCGCGCGATCACCGGCGTGTTCTGCGGCGACGTGATAGAGGCGCACCTTGCGGGCTGCGAGAGCGCCCGGCGGGAATGCACGGCGTACGTGGACGCGGAGGTCGATATCGCCGTCACGAGTTCGGCCGGTTTCCCGCTCGACACGACTTACTACCAGGCGTGCAAGGGGATATGCGCGCCCGTTGACATCGTCAGGCCGGGCGGGATGATCGTGGTCGCGGCGGGCTGCGTGGAGGGGATAGGGAGCGCGGAGTTCGAGCGGCTGCTGATGGAGACCGGCTCACCCGATGCGGTCCGGGAGCGGCTCTCGGATACCGACGAGTGGGAGGTCGACCAGTGGAACGTGCAGATGATCGCGCAGGTGTGCGATAAGGCGCGCGTGCTATTTTGCACGGGGGGCATACCCGACGAGAAGCTCGGCAGGTGCTTGGTCGAGCCGGTGGGTTCCGTCGAGCGGGCGATCCAGATCGGCTTGGACCAGTTCGGCCCGGACGCCGCCATCGCCGTCATCCCGGAAGGTCCGTACGTCACCGCCGAGGTGGGGCGGGACTGAGGGCGAACACGATCAAGCGCGCCCTGGCCCCGAACCACATCATGAACCCGGGCAAGATATTCGAGCTGTGGGCCGCCGCCGCTCTACGTGACGTCACTTGTGCACCTGGATGACGAGGGCAAACGGAGTGGCGGTCTTGTCGCTTCCATATGTCTGGAGGTCATCTGGCATCTTGTCGGCCGTCTCAAGAAGCGCCAGAACCTTCATGTCCCGACCGTACGCATCTCTCAGCCGATTCCGTGCCGCGACTGCGGCATCTGCTATGCCCACAGGATTAGTACTGCATCGCTGCGCGAGTTTCGTGGTGAGATAGCGGTGGCGGTAGCGGTTGACGACTGTTGCCTGAGGGTCGACACTCCCTTCATCTATCACTGCAAGCTTATATTCTATGGGCGGTTCACTTGCTGCCTCCGATGTCGGCTTCTGCACCACCCTTGGCGGAGCCGAAGGCTGGCCGGCACGATTGCCCAGAAGGATCAGCAGCCCAATGAACGCAAGTATGACCACGCAGCCGGTACCAGCCCCAATGTGTTGCTTGCCAGCAGCGGCGCCACAATGCGGACATGTCTTGGCCTTGCTGCGGACCTTTTCGCCGCACTCCTTACGGGAGAACGCCCGGCTGAAGAGGATAGTGGCGGACCAGGCTCTTGACATGCAGATCCTGAAGGAGGCGGCCCGCCCAAACTTATGAGCCCCGAGCGGCGGCGCCGGACGGTCCAGAAGGTGCGTCGTCGTTTGGGGGAGAAACTGATATCGGAGCGCCGGGCCTGCCGAGCGTTAGGACAGCCACGCAGCACGCAGCGATATGACGTGAAGCGACCTGCCCCGGCATTCTCCATTTTCCAATGTCGGTCACCATGTCCCTGTACTGCCAGTACCTCTCCGCGATCAAGGGGCAGATGACATTGCAGCTTTCCCTGATGATCCTTCCTTACCAATACTTACGGACAGGCCCCTATACTACCAGTATAGCAGCTCGTCCGAGACGAATCGCGTCGCCTTCTTCCACCGCACGGCGCCGTCCCGGTAGTGGTCGCGCTGGTAGAAGGGGCAGAACCGGCCGGGCGGATCGATGTTGACGACGTCGTTGCCCCTGAGCGTCAGGATGTAATGGCGCTTCTCGATGTCCACCTCCTTCACCCGCACGGCTATGGGGAAGCTGATCTGCACGGCGTCGCCCTTCGAGACCGCGCCCACGACGGCATAGCGGCCTTCCCATTCCAGGCGGTGCTCGCCGCCGCCCACGCGGGCGGTGCAACCGCCTTTGGGTAAAAGGGCGCAGGCGGCCTCGCCGGGCCGCACCCATTCGGGGATGCGGACCTTGAGCCTGCACGCCTCCCTGACGCGCACGTCGACCCGGCCCTCGTAGGGAATGTAGCTGTGCACGTCCGCCCACTTCGAAGGCCGGTTGAGAAGGAGGTTCACCCGGAGCTCGCCGTCGCGGCACGTGAGAATATGCTCCCAGATGTAGTAGAGCGCGCGCGTGCCGTTGCCGGTGCAGCAGTGCATGATGCCGTTTCCCTGGCCGGTGTAGAAATCGTTGGCGCTTGGCCAGCCGGCGAAGGCGCCGATGTTCCTCTCGGGCACGTGGTCGGTCGTCTGGCTCAGTTCGTCTATCTGCGAGAGCGGCACGCGCCGCCTGGGCGGGACGAGACCGGCCATGTGCATTCGATGCATCCAGTCCGCGCGGCGAAGCTGGTTCTCGGCGAACTGGTTGCGGGTCCAGCGGTCGGCATCATCCCAGTAGTCTCCCAGGCCGGCCTCGCTGAGTTTCAAAGCCAGGCCGATCATGCCGGCGACCTCGCATGTTTCCGAGCCCTCGTACTCGGTGTTGTCGATGTTCTCGGGGAAGTAGCCGACGCTCGTTTCCCCCTTACCTTTCGCCCACTCGAAGGAGGCGCGGACGAACTCGGCCATCTCCGCGTCGCCGGCCGCCAGGGCATAGTCCAGCAAGCCCAGGAGCGGAACCGCATGGTGTTGGAAGTGGATGTGGTTGTTGTCGGGCGGCGGGCCAGGATCGAATGGATGCACCCCCTCGGTGCGCGCACCCTCGGCACGCGTGCCCTCGGCGCTCGCGCCTTCCTGCTTCCCGCCCGTCGCGTAGTTCGGGAGGAACTCGCCGTTCGGCCCGAAGTACGCGCCATGATAGCGAAGGTAGCGGGAGAGCTTCCCAGCCAGTTCGCGGGCCGGCTCGTATCCGGCGGCCCGGTAGAAGTGCGCCAGGCCCTGCGCCGCCCACCCCGCCAGGCTGGACCAGATACCGGTCGGCACATCGGCATCGCGCGGGCGGGGACCGTCGGGAACGAATCCCCCATGGGGGAAATATGCGTAGTCGCCTTCGTGAACGGCCAGTGCGCTCAGGGCATCGACAACCCTTTCGATCTCGCCCCGCCACGGCCCCTCCGGGTCGCGCAGCATGTAGACCGTCATTGCGGAAATGGCCCGGCCGCAGAACCACGGCGCGGAGTAATGGGGGGCGTCGGGGCTTGGGCTGCTCCAGCCGTGCTTCTGCCCCCAGGGGAAGGCAGGCCAGTAGACCAAGCCGTCCGGCCCGATCATGCGCAAGGCGACGCCCATCCACACCGGGTCAACCTGGGAACTCAGGTCGGTGCCGCCTGCGATTCGCATCAGGGGAAGCGCCTCCATGAACTTCGTCTGGCACATGTCCGAGGTCCCGTGGCACATCATGGGCGGGTTGGCGCTGACGTCCACCATGAAGTAGAGCAGGTGCTCCTTGTCGGGATCGGTCGGGCCGGTCAGGCCGTTAACGGCAAGGGCGGCGCGCTCCTGGATGTCGAGCGTGTCGGGCACCATGTCCTCGTAGCGCTCGCCACCGTAGGCGGGTACGTCGAACGACGGGATGTCCTCCGGCTTCCGTATGAACTCGAGCGGCGTTCCTGGTCCCGGTTTGCTAGCAGGCATTTGACTTTTGCTCCTGTGCATAGAGAATCGATCGGAACGGCGTCAACGCGGCCTCGCGCCCGGCCGGATCGAGGGTATCGGGCGCCTGCGTCCGGTCAAACTCGCCCTTTTCCAGCAGGTCTTTCATCATGCCCTGCTCCTCGGGGTTTCCCCGGCGCGTGTTATTTGTCTCCCTCGCGAAATCTACTCGCGCCGCTCACGCCTGTCAAGGCCCCGCCCGTTGTCCTCGGGATCGATGCTGCCGGCCGGCGTTTCCAAGGATGCCGCGCGCGCCACGCACCAATCGCTTGTGTTTGGCCCTGGAGGCCTGTATCCTCTCTGCACAGCGATTTGCGGACGCTGTCCGCAGAACGGGACACCTCCTAAGCAGGGAAAGCAGCCATGGCCGAACGAACGGTGATAATGGGCGGCGCCGGTTTTCTGGGTTCGCACATCTGCGATCGTTTCCTGGCCGAGGGCCACGAGGTCGTCTGCGTCGACAACCTTCTGACAGGCAGCGCGGAGAACATCGCCCATCTGACCGGCCGCAACGACCGGTTCACCTACCTCAAGCACGACGTGACGGAGTACATCCACGTCAGCGGCACGGTGGACAACGTCCTGCACTTCGCCTCGCCGGCCAGCCCGGTCGACTACCTGCGCCTGCCCATCCAGACGCTGAAGGTCGGCGCCCTCGGCACGCACAAGGCCCTGGGGCTGGCGCTGGATAAGAACGCGCGCTTCCTGCTCGCATCCACCAGCGAGGTCTACGGCGACCCACAGATTCACCCCCAGAGCGAGGACTACTGGGGCCACGTCAACCCCGTCGGCCCCCGCGGCGTGTACGATGAGGCCAAGCGCTTCGGCGAGGCTATGACCATGGCCTATCACCGTTCGCACGGGCTCCGGACGCGAATTGCGCGCATCTTCAACACCTACGGCCCCCGAATGCGCTTGGGCGACGGCCGCTGCCTGCCCACCTTCATGGTGCAGGCCCTGGCCGACCGGCCGTTGACGGTCTACGGCGACGGAAGCCAGACGCGGAGCTTCTGCTACGTCGAGGACGAGGTCGACGGCCTCTGGCGCCTGCTGCATCAGGACGAGGCCTACCCGGTCAACATCGGCAACCCGGCCGAGGTGACGATACTCGAGTTCGCCAGGGAGATCGTCGAGCTGACTGGATCGAAGAGCGAGATCGTCTTCAAGTCCCTGCCGGAGGACGACCCGCAGGTGCGCCAGCCCAACATCACCAGGGCCAGGGAGCTTCTATGCTGGGAGCCGAAGGTCGAGCGCAGGGAAGGCCTTCGCCGCACGCTCTCCTACTTCCAGGAGCGCCTCGCCCGCGAGCAGGCCGACGGAGAGACCGGTGGCGCGGCCACCTGAGAGTGCTCGTGCTCGCAAGTCGAGCAGGAACGCGAACCCGGCGCCTGCCGCACGCTGCCCGCTTTGACTCACCCCCTTCCTTGGGTTAGAGTAATGCGACCAAGTCGTACCCGCCTACGATCCGTTCCAACCGATCCGAGACCAGCTATGAAAGCACGCATCACCGATCCCAAGGAGATTCACGCGGTGCTCGAACGCCGAGTGCTCGCGGACGTTGAGCATCCGGCGCAGTACGTCGGCGGCGAGGTGGGGAGCGTGCGCAAGGACCCCGGCGGCGTGGAAGTGTCGCTGGCCCTGTGCTTCCCCGACCTCTACACGGTGGGCATGTCCAACCTCGGCCTGCAGATCCTCTACTCGCTCGTCAACGGCATCGAGTGGGCGGCGGCCGAGCGCGCGTACGCGCCGTGGCCGGACATGCAGGAGCGCATGCGCGAGCACGGCATCCCGCTCTACGCGCTGGAGAGCTTCCGCCCGGTGCGCGATTTTGACCTGGTGGGTTTCAGCCTTCAGACCGAACTCCTCTATACCAACGCGCTCCTAATGCTGGAGTTGGCGGGGGTGCCCCTGCTCAGCGCAGAGCGCGGCCCGGACGACCCGATCGTAATCGCCGGCGGCCCATCGACCGTGAACCCCGAGCCGATGGCCGAGTTCATCGACTTGTTCCTGATCGGCGACGGGGAGGAATCCGTCATTCAGCTCCTGGAACTCGTGCGCGGCACTAAAGGCCGTGGGGCATCCCGCCGGGACGCTATCGTGGAGGCTGCCCGGCACGTCCCCGGCGCCTATGCGCCCGCCCTCTACGAGGTGAGCTGCGGCGCCGACGGCCTGCTGGCGGCGGTCTGGCCCGTGAGCGAGTATCTGCCTGAGCGCATCACCATCGCGCGCGTGGGCGAGCTCGAGGCGGCGCACGTCCCGCTCCAGCCGATAGTGCCGTTCGTGGAGACGGTGCACGATCGCATCACGCTCGAGATCATGCGCGGATGCCCTCACCGGTGCCGGTTCTGCCAGGCCGCAATGGTGAGCCGGCCCGTCAGGACTCGCTCGGCGGATGCACTCGTCGAGGCCGCGCTCGCCACCTACGCCGCCACCGGCCACGGGGAGATCGCGCTGTGCAGCCTGTCCTCGAGCGACTACCCCCGGCTTCCGGCGCTGCTGGAGCGGCTCGCGGAGGCCTTCAGCCCGCTGGGCGTGAGCCTGTCGCTGCCTAGCCTGCGCGTCTCCGACCAGCTCGACTTGCTCGTGGGCCCCCTGAGCAGCGTACGCAAGGCCGGCCTGACGTTCGCGCCGGAAGCAGCCAGCGAACGACTGCGCGGCGTGATCAACAAGAAGGTCACGGATGAGGAGCTACTGTCCGGCACGGCCGCGGCCGTTGGGGAAGGCTGGCGGGTGATCAAGCTCTACTTCATGCTCGGCCTGCCGACTGAGGCGCGGGAGGACGTGCTGGCGATCCCCGAGCTGTGCCGACGATTGCTCCGCAGCGCTGCACTGGAATCAAGCGGCCGTGGCCTGAAGGTCAACGTGACGCTGTCCCCGTTCGTGCCCAAACCGCACACGCCTTTCCAGTGGGAACCCATGACGCCCCTGGAGGCGATCAGGGAAAAGCTCGCCCTTGTCTTCGACGACACCCGCACCCGGAAGGTCCGATACAAGGCGCACCTGGCCGAGCGCTCGGTGGTGGAGGCGCTGCTCGCGCGGGGCGACCGGCGGCTGGGGAGGGTGCTGCGGCGGGTGCGGGAACTCGGCGGGATGTTCGATGCCTGGGACGAGCACTTCTCCTTCGAGCGGTGGACCCGGGCCCTCGATGACTGTGGCATTCGGTTGGACGACTCGGCCGATCCCAACTCTCCGTTCAGGGAGCGCGGGGCCGATGAGGTTCTGCCCTGGGACCACATCGACTGCCGGGTGAAAAAGACGTTTCTGCTCGCCGAGCGCGAGCGAGCTCTTGGCGGCTAGAGGACGAACCGGCTTTGGGCAGCGGTGCAACTGCTCTTGAACAAGAAGCATGGACTCGGGGGCCGACATCTTCCACGGCCACAGCGCCCACCTCTTCCAGGGCATCGAGATCTACAGGCGCAAGCCGATCTTCTACGACACGGGCGAGCTCGTTGACGACTACGCCGTGGACGCCGCTCGCCGCAATGACCAGGGCCTGATCCGCCTTGTCTCATTTCTGGGAGGAGAGGTGCAACGCATCGAGCTCGTGCCGATTCTGATTTCCGACATGCAGGTGAACGAAGCCAGGGGCCGGGTGGCGGACGAAATAGCCGCGCGGCGGCACGGCACGGCGCAGCGCGCTGTTTGGCACGACGTATGGGCGCGAGGGCACGCGTATCGTGGTGGCTGCGCCCGAAGAGTAGGGGACGTTGCCGGCGCGGTCAGGCCTCCTATTCGGGCGGAGAGTGTCGTTTGACAAACCATACGGGTGGCCATATCTTCCAAGCCCATGTATTGCTTGCAGTTGCCAACTGACCGAGTGGCGAGTGTGAGGTCCCGTTGCTTTCCCGCAAACACTGTCGACAACGCCGCCGTCCGTAGATAGTCGCCCTCACGTCCGCGGCGAACGGCCGCGGCGTGACGACGCGCTATACTTTGCCGCATACCCACAGGTTGCGCCGAGGCCGTGCCGGCGAGAGACCTGATATCGGATTTGCCGAAAGGAACGAACTCAAGACCGTGTCAAGCGAGTTGTGCAAGAGGCTGAGGACCTGCGCGCAGTCCGAAAGAGAAGGCGTGGCCATTCAATCGGCCCGCAGCGGCGGGCAGGACGCCGTGGCGGAGTTGATAAGGATGGTCGAGGCGAAGAAGCGATCTCTGTTCAGCCGCTACGACTACGAGGACCAATTGACCGGCGTCAAAGCGTTGGGAGAAACCAGGAGCCGGGAGGCGCTCAATTACCTCCAGGGGCTGTACACACCGACCAAGGACGTGCCGGTCGCGGCCGCTTCCCAGACATCGCGAAGAGAGGCGGGACGCGCCTTTATCGTAACGCACGAGAAGGTGGGAGCGGATTATCCCAATGCAAAGGACGAGCTGCGCAGGAGGCTCAGCCATGAGATTGACATCTACTACGACATCGAATACGGGGGCGAGTTGCGAATGCCGTCGAGGCGGAAATCAAGAGAGTCCGATAACAAGGATGCGCAAGTGCACGGGGTTGTGCAATCTGCAATCCGCAAGCTGAAAGCGAGCTTGGGTGCGCAGTAGCTGGCGCCGATCGATCAGTTCCCCTCCAGCCGGCCCGGGGTCACACCATCCCCATTCCGGGGAAGAAAGGCAGCGACAAGTCCGGACAGCGCCAACGGTGCGGCCTGCAACATCACCGCCTGCGCCTGGCCCACGTGCTCCAGCAGCCATGGCGACGTGATGGACGCGAGCGGCCCGCCGACCGCGAACGCCACGCTGACCATCAGCCCCGAGACGAGGGCCGTTCTGTTTGCCGCAACCCGCTGCGCCATGGAAACGGCCACCGGCCCCGCCCCGTTGATGCAGATCCCGTAGGCGAAAAGCAACAGCCACCAGATTCTGCCGCTGGCAAGGGCCAGGGGGATCAACATCAGGATAGTCAGGGGCACGCAGGCCAGGATCGTCCTGCGCTCTTGCCCGGTGGATGTGAGGCGCGAGACGAAGAGGCCCCCCAACCCGGCGCCGCACTGCAACGCCCCGACGCCCAGACCGCTGGCTGCTACGGACAGGTGCCATTCGTCTTCCATCAACTTGCTGATGAGGACAAGGACGCTCATGTGTGCGAACACGCGCAGGACCGTGTTGCCGAAAAGCAGCGCCACGCACCATCCCGGCTTGGGCACGGCCGCCTGCTGGGCGGCCGGCGGGTCGGGTTCTGCGGCTGGCGGCACGCCGAAGTTCTCCTGGCCGCGCAACAGGAAGGCGGCAACGCCCAGAAGGGCCAGTCCCGGCAAGGCGCACAGAGATGTTGCCCAGATCCCGCCGCACCTCCTTACGAGCTGACCGATAAACAGCGGACCCAGGCTGCTCCCCGCGATGCCCGTGGCCATGATGATGCTTATGCCGCGTTTTCGGTGTGGGTGCGTGAGTTCGCCGGCCGTGGCGAAACCCGGCGGGTGAAATGCGCCGCAACCGAATGACCCCGCGATCATGAGCAGCATGAGGAGCCAGTAGTTGCCCGCCAGGCCGATGCTGCTCATCGCCACAATGGCGAACGCCGCGGCCAGGAGCATTACGGCCCGGTGCGCGCGCTTCCAGCGGTCACACGCCAGGCCGAGCGCGATGCCCGCCACCCCGTTGGCAATGGTATTGATGCCTAACAGCAGGCTGACCGAGCTGTAGCTGACATTGAGGTGGCGCTGGAACGAGCGCAGCAGGGGGGCGGGGAGAGTGCCGAAGAAGTCCGCTAGCAGATGGGTCAAGTTCAGCCCGACGAGCCTCCCCCGCCGCTGCCGGGATGTGCTCCCTTGGGAGGGGGCGACGCGCGTCTGTTGGCGTTCGAGCTTCGTCATCACACCCTTCTAACAATGGCCGGGCAAGCAGATCGGACCGCGCTGGTCCTTGTCAATGGCCGGCTGGTAAACCAAGCCGCGAGATTGGAAATGGCGTGAGGGCGGGCCGGTGGGCGCGCAACTTGAGGCCCCCCGCTTGGCGCCCTTGAACGCCGGGACTCTGTTCGCGCCGCACCGCCTAACGGTAGCTCGTGATCACTTCCATTTCCTTCAATATCAGCGGGGCCGACACGCCCGGGCAGCGCCGCGTCAGCTCGATGCCGAGTGCGTTCTCGCCGGTCTTCAGCAGCGGCAGCCCGGAAAGATCGCATCCGATGCAGCGGAAATCGT